>NZ_JBWXNG010000004.1:0-447955 GCF_056627435.1 Pseudomonas sp. 2 | reverse complement strand
GAATTCCCAAAACCCCTGTCTGCTGACGCAGACAGGGGTTTTGTCGTTTCAGAGCACAAAAAAGCCAGCCCCTGCTTCCAGGGGCTGGCCTGATTCAACGCAACGGATCAGAACTGGTAGCTCACCGTCGCGCTGACATTGCGCTCCTCGCCCATGTAGCAGAAGTTCAGGCTCGCACAGGAAGCGACGTAGGACTCATTGGTGAGGTTATTGGCATTGAGCCGAACATCCACGCCCTTGAGCCCGACCTTGCCTAGGTCATAGCCCACCGAGGCGTCCCACAGCGTGTAGGAAGGCACCTTCATGGTGTTCTCGGCATCTACCCAGCTTGAGCCCACATAACGTAAGCCCGTGCCCAGTCGCAGGCCATCCAGTGCGCCGCTGTTGAAGCGGTAATCCCCCCAGACCGATGCCATGTGTTTCGGCGCCTGGGTGGGAGAGTTACCTTTGTTGTCGACGTCGCTGACGGTGCTCGGCATGGACTTCGAATATTCGATGTCAGTCAGCGTGTAGCTGCCCAGCAGCTTGAAGTTGTCGGTCAGTTGCACATGGGCTTCAAGTTCCAGCCCCTGGGAGCGGACAGCGCCGATCGGTCGGTAGAAGTTTTCCTGCGGCAGCTTGGTGGCCAGGTTTTCCTGATCGATGCGGAACACCGATGCAGTAAACAGATTGTCGGTCCCCGGCGGCTGATACTTGATGCCGGCTTCCCACTGCTTGCCATCGGTTGGGGCCAGCGGATTGCCTGCGCTGTCGGAGTACGAGTTCGGGTTGAACGACTCCGAATAGCTCAGGTAAGGCGCAAGGCCGTTATCGAACAGATAGAGCACGCCGGCGCGCCCGGTGGTCTTGGTGCGCTTGTCGCTGATTTCAGTGCCTTCAGGGCGACCGAATTCGGCGATACGGTTTTCGTCCGATGTCTCCACCCAGTCATGGCGCAGGCCCAGGGAGAAACGCCATTTGTCCCATTCGATCAGATCCTGCGCATATACCCCGGTCTGCTCCAGGCGTCGCAGATAACTGGTCGGGTCGAAATAGGTGATCTGGGCGTTGCCATACACCGGGTTGAACGCGTTGATCGGCGCCAGAGACCCGCTCTGCCAGTCCACCACGGTCTTGCGCCGCTGGTAGTCAGCGCCGAACAGCGCAGTGTGTTTGACCGGGCCGGTGTAGAAATCCGCCTGCAGCATGTTGTCGACGATGTACGAATGCAGGTGCTCGTTGGCCCCCGAGTAATAACGGTTCAGCTCGTTGCTGGTCGGTGAAGTCCAGCCATAGCTGTAGACCTGATCCAGGCTCACCTTGGAATCCAGGTAGCGGAAGTTCTGCCGCGCGGTGAAGACGTCATTGAAGCGGTGTTCGAACTGATAGCCAAAGGATTGTTGATCGCGGCTGTAGCCATCGATGCCCGGCTCGCCTTCAAAGAAGTGCTGGGAGATACGCTGGCCGTTGCGCTGATGCAGCACACCGTCGGCCGGATTGCCGCCGTGGTACCCGCCCTCAGGATCGTGCTGCAGATACGCCTGCAGCGTCAGCGAGGTGTCCTCGCTGAAGTCGATGCTCAGGGTCGGCGCCAGTGCGTAGCGTTTTTCTTCGGTATGGTCGAACTGCGTGTCGGACTGGTCGGTGAGGCCGATCAGACGATAGGCAATGCGTTTGTCGTCATCCACCGGGCCGCTGAAGTCGAAACCCACGCCACGTTTATGGTTGGAGCCGACCGTCGCCTGAATCTGGTGATAGGGCTCGTACAGCGGTTTCTTGCTGGTCAGCGCGACCAGGCCGCCCGGCGAGCTGCGACCGTACAAGACCGAGGACGGGCCTTTGAGGATATCCACCCGCTCGAGGAAATAAGGGTCGACCTGCATCGTGCTGTACGTGCCGCTGTCGCCCATGGATTTGAGGCCATCGAGATAGATGTTGTCCACCGAGCCATCGTTGAAGCCGCGCAGCGCCACGTAGTCATATCGGTGGGTTGCGCCGTAGGGATTGGTCAGCACACCCGGCGTGTAGCGCATGGCCTGGGCGACCGTCTGCGAGCCCTGATCGTCCATCTGCTCGCGCGTGACCACCGACACCGATTGCGACGTTTCCAGCAGCGCGGTACTGGTCTTGGTCGCGATCTGGCTGTGGGTCGCGTTGTAGCCTTCCATGCTGCCCAGCGCATTACCCAGGGCAAAGCCCCGCACCTCGGTGCTGGGCAGCGACATCGCCGCATCATCGCTCTTGCGCAGCACATAACTGCTGCCGTCCTGGTTCACCGCCCGCAAACCACTGCCGCCCAAGAGAATGCTCAAGGCCTGATCCGTGCCGTAATTGCCCTGCAGGCCGGGTGAACGCAGCCCTGCGGTTTGCTCGGGCGTGGCAGACAGCATGATGCCCGCCTGGCGCGCGAACTGATTGAGCGCCTCGCCCAGCGGCCCCGCAGGCACCGCATAGCTGCGTACCGGGCTGATTGAAGCGGCGGGCTCCTGGGCCCAGACGTGCAGCGGCATGACGCCTACCGACAAGGTGGTGGAAATCAGCGCGGCACGAATGGCCGAGCCAAGCGCAGAAGGTCTGGCTGACAAGGGATCATTGCCCGTTTGCAGGAGCGGTGTAGGTTGAAGCCGGGTCATTGCAGGATTCCGTACAGGTCGGTGAAGAGAAGGGGTACTGATCTCTAAGCCGGACTCACGAGCAAAACCCGCCAAAATAAATCGTCATGCATTGCGTTGTAGCGTCACCCACCAGCGCGTGCGGTACTTGAGCTGGACCGGCAGCGTTTGTGGCAGCATCGCCAGCAGCTTGTCGGTGTCCTCCAGACGAAACACGCCCGAGAGCCGCAACCCGGCGATGTCCGGCGCGCAGCCCAGATAGCCATGGCGATAGCGCGAGACTTCAGCGAGGAAGTCGTCCAGGCGCATGTCGCGGGTGACGATCAGGCCATCGGCCCAGGCGCCGGGCTCCATGTTCAGCGGCGCGACCCGATCGGCGTGCAGCCCATCGACCCGGTAACTCTGCCCGGCGTCGACGATCACCGGTGTGACGCCGGGCGAGCGGATCACCACCTTGCCTTCGATCACGCTCAGGCGCGCATGCCCCGCGTCCTGGCGAACGACAAACCGCCCCGACAGCCCTTCGAAGACCCCATGTGCGCAACTGACCAGCAACGGCCGTCTGGTCGCGCTCTGCCCATCGGCGCCGCAAGTGACCAGAATCTCGCCCTTGCTCAACCGGATCAGGCGCTGCGTCGCACTGAAATCCTGATCCACCGCCGTGTCGGTATTGAGCTGCAGGCGAGTGCCATCGGCCAGTGCGAAGCCGCTGCGTTCGCCAAAGCCCGTGGCGAAATCGGCGTTCCATTGCTGCCACGGGGCAAGATCCTTCGCCAGATAAGTACCCGAGCCCAGCACCAACAGGCCACTCAACAGCTTCAACGTCTGCCGCCGTCCCAGTCGCTGCGCGCTGTTTTCCAGCGCATCGAACGCCACGCCGTTTCCGGGCAGTGCCTGAAAGCGGCCCTGCAGATCGGCGTTGAGCGAAAGCACCCGTTGCCAGGCGAGTTCATGATCCGGATGCGCCGTGCGCCACTGTTCACAGCGCTGTTGCACCCGAGCACTTGCCGCAGGATTGTCGAGCCGCATCATCCATTCGATGGCCTGATGCACGACGGCCGGGGAGGGCTGGCGATGGTTCAGCGCGGATGCCTGATTCATGCGCCGTACCGCAACAGGTAGCAGTGATACAGGGCATCGGCGACATGGCGCTCCACCGAGCGCACGGAAATGTCCATGTGTTCGGCAATCTGTTTGTGGGTCAGGCCCTCGCATTGGGCCAGCAGAAAGGCGCGGCGCACTTTGGGTTTGAGGCCGTCGAGCATGCGGGCGATGCTTTCCAGCAACTCGAACACCAGCTCTCGTGCCTCTGGCGAGGGCGCGAGCTGTTCGGGCAAATGGGCGAGGGCTTCGAGGTAGGCGCGTTCCAGCTCTTCACGGCGCCAGTGATCGATCACCAGCCCGCGCGCGACGGTGCGCAGGAAGGCTCGCGGAGCCTTGAGTTCCAGCAGTTCGCTGCGGTTGAGCAAACGCAGGAAGGTGTCCTGCGCCAGATCCGCGGCATCGGCAGCGTTGCCCAGCCTGCTGCGCAGCCAGCCGTTGAGCCAGCCGTGATGATCGCTGTACAGGGTGCGCAGGGTCGCGTTGGAAGAAGGCATCGAACCGCGCCATCCCAGCGCCGCTTAAATGATAATGAGTCGCATTGTGTTGAGATGTCTGGCGATTTGCAACTCCAGATCGGGGGATCGGCTGTAGGAGCGAATTCATTCGCGAATGGCCATGGCATCCGACATTGATGTATCGGATGCACCAACGCATCGCGAATAAATTCGCTCCTACAGGTTTGTTGCAGTGCCGTTAGATCTGTTAATCAGCCGAATAATTTCTGCACGTTGTTCATCGCATCATCGGCAAACCCCTGCAGAAACGCCTGAAAGTCTTGAGCGCTCATCGGGTTCCCTGCCGCCGGCTCGGCGATGATGGTCCAGGTGGCCACACTGCTGTCACCGGCAGGCACCACGGTCATCGACGCCCACAGATTGCCGACGCCCAGGTTGTTGTAAATCGTCGTCCAGGTCATGGACAGCGCCTTGTCGTCCCGCGAGTTGAGCTGCTCGACCACCTCCAGCCCGCCTTCCTTGAACTTCTTGTGGCGCACCGACCCCGCGCCGCTGCCAATCACCTCGATGCTGGCCAGCGCCGGAATGAATCTGGCGAAGCCGCCGAAATCACCGACGACTTGCCAGACGTCCTGCGCGCCAGCCGCGACCTTGACCGAGGCCACCACCGGTGTACCGGCAGGGTTGCTGACCAGAGTGTCGGGTTTGAGCGGCTGGATCTTGTTGATTGCGTTCATGTCGTTCTCCATTACGTACGTGGGTGTTGCGTTGGAATTGCCCGAATGACGGGGATGGGGGTCAGATGAAGTCGATTTCCCTGAGGTAATCGCAGCCCTTGCGCAGCAGCGCCGGGGTTTTCTGCGGGTAGCGCTCGCCCATGCGCTCAACCCCGGCCAGGGCGTTCTGATAGGCGATCATCGAGATGTCGCCGATGTCTTCCTCGAAGCCGTCCAGGTAGAAGCCGAGCACGCCGAACAGCGCGTTGTGGCTGTCGACCCGGTTGAGCTGGGTCTGCCAGTGCGCCACGCTGACCATCTCGAACTCGCGCCCGGCCTCGCGGAACGCATCGACATAGCCGCTCCAGCTCAGAGGCTCGGGGTTGTGCAGGTTGAACACCGCGCGGGCGGGCTGATAGCGGCTGCTGTGAAAGCCGATGAAGCGGGCCAGGAAATCCACCGGCATCAGGTCGAAGGTCATCGAGAAGTCGGGGACCTGGCCCAGCTGCATCGAGCCCTTGAGCATCAGCATCAGCCGGTTCTTGTGCGGCTGGCAGACGCCGGTGACGCTGTTGAAGGCGATGTTCCCCGGGCGGTAGATATTCACCCACGCCCCCAGCTCGCGGGCCTGCTGCAGGATGCGCTCGGCGACCCACTTGGACAGGTTGTAGCCGTTCTTGATGTAGATCGGCGGCGTCTCGGCGGCAGGCGCTTCCAGGACGCTGCCGTCGGCGGCCACGGCGCTGGAGGCCGAGAGCGTCGAGACAAAGTTGAAGACCTTCTTGCTGCGACCCTCGCACAGACGCAGGCATTCGAAGATCGGCGCCACGTTGTCCCGCGCCAGCGTCTCGTAGTCCTGCACGTGATTGACGTTGGCGGCGTTGTGCACCAGCGCGCCGAACTCGCGGTCCAGGCGCTCGTACACCTCGTCGGCCAGGCCCAGTTGCGGCTGGGTGACGTCGGCGGCGTAGACCCGCACTCGGCTCAGGTCCAGGTCCTGCAGGCGGTTTTCCCGCAGGGATTCGATGAAGCGATCCTGCGCCGTCATCCCGCCGCCTTCGCGCACCAGGCAGGCGACTTCGGTGGCACCCCACGCCAGCAAGGCCTCGACGATGTGTACGCCGAGAAAGCCATTAGCGCCGGTGACGATCACCTTGTGCACATCGCCCAGCTTGCCCACTGGCAAAATCGGGAGATCCAGAGGCGCGGTAGCGTCCTTGATCGCCTGCGGGCTGACGGTCCAGGCCGAAGCACCATCGCTGTCGATCAGCGACGCCAGGTTGATCAGCGTCGGCGCTTCGATGAAGCGGTTGATCGGGATGCTGCGCCCGAACCGCTCGCGAATGCCGAGCAGCATCTGTGACAGCAGAATCGAGTGGCCGCCGAGGTTGAAGAAGCTTTCATCGGTGGAAATATCCCCCGGCGGCAGCTCCAGCAGTTCGGCCCACAGCGCTAGCAGCACTCGCTCGTTTTCCGTGGCCGGTTCCCGCCGCGGCGCCTGCTCGATCATGTTCACCGGCAATTGCAGCAAGGCCTTGCGATCGATCTTGCCGTTGCTGGCGTAGGGCATCTTCGCCAGCTCGGTGTAGGCGGCCGGGCGCATGTAATCGGGCAGCAGGCGCTCGACATGGGCCTTGAGCAGATGCCGCGCAGCGTCCGGCTCGACGCCATGGGGCTGGGCGAGAAACGCCAGAATCCGTCGCTGCTCGTCGACCACCACCGCCACCTGCCGGTACAACTGACTGTCGCGCAGACAGTGTTCGATCTCCTCGGGCTCGACGCGAAAGCCGCGGATCTTCACCTGATTGTCGCGGCGCCCGGAAAGCTCGATGCCGTCCTCGGTCCACTTGCCGATATCGCCGGTGCGGTAGGCGCGCAGGGTTTCGCCGTCGCCCAGCCCAATCTGCACGTAGCGCTCGTCGGTCAGCGTGGGGTTGTGGATGTAACCCAGACACACGCCGGGCCCTGCGATGTACAGCTCGCCCGGCGTCTGTTCGGCGACCGGTTGCATCTGCTCGTCGAGAATCAGCAACTGGCTGTTGGCGATCGGCCGGCCCAGGTTGCGATTGCTACTGCCCGGCCGGAACTGCCCGGCAGTGATCAGCACTGTCGCTTCGGTCGGGCCGTACAGGTTGTGAAACTGGCACTGCGCGGCCAAGCGCTCAATCACGTAGGGCTCGCAGACGTCGCCTCCGGTCATCAAGTGCTCAAGGCGCAGCGGCTGCTCCATCGGCAGGATGCTCAGCAAAGCGGGTGGCAGGAAGGCATGGGTCAGGCCGTCATCGAGCAGCTCGCGCAGCTGCAACGGATCGCGGCGTTGATCCTCACTGGCCACCACCAGCTCGGCACCACTGAGCAGTGTCGGGAAGATGTCGATCACCGAGGAATCGAAACTCAGGGTCGAGAACTGCAGGACCCGGCTGTGCTGGGTCAGCCCCACGTACTCCGCGTACCAGGCGGTGAAGTGGCTGAGGTTGTGCTGGCTGAGCATCACACCTTTCGGATGCCCGGTGGTCCCCGAGGTGTACAGCGCCATGCACGGCGCGTGGCTTTCAGGGCGATGCTGCATCAGCGCTTCGGCGCTCGGCACCGCCTCGATCAGGCTGATGTCCAGCCCCGGTACGCTCTCGCCCGCCAGCGGGTGCTGGCCGTCGTGCAGCAACAGCGCGGCGCCGGAGTTCTGCAGGATGTACTGCTGGCGCTGGACCGGCTGGCTGGGGTCCAGCGGCAGGTACACCGCTCCCAGACCCAGAATCGCCAGAATCCCGGCAAACAGCGCCGCTGATTTGGGCAAGCAGATACCGATTACCACTGGCTCGCTCGTAGCCGCGAGCAGCGGCCTGATCTGCGCCTGAATCGCCACGCTGTGGACGCGCAAGGCGTCGTAGCTGATCCGCTCGCCATCGATATTCAACGCACAGCGCTCGGCAAATGCCGTGAAGCTCCCGTTCAATCGCGCTGTCAGCGGCACCTGCGCGATGCTCAGCAGGTGCGGTTGTGCGGTGCGGTTGAAGCGATGCTCGAAGGCCAGCCGGTCCAGCTGCTGCAAGCCTTCCTGCCATTCGCTCTGCGGCGCGGTGGCTGACTCGGCCCGGGCGAAATGCTCGGCGTCCCGGGAGAAGCGGCTGACCATCAGCGCCACGCTGTCGATCAGCGTCGCCACGGCGGCATCACGCAAGACACGGCCGTTGCCTGAGGGCTCGGTGGGCAGGGTTTGGCAGAGGATCAGCCGTTGCGCCGTTGCAGTGCCGCACCAGCACAGCAGCTCAATGCGCGGCAGGCTCTGTTGCAGATCCGGCGTCAGCCCGGCCCGCAGCCCCAGGTGCACGCTGCTTTTGAAGGCCTGCAGGCGCGTGCTGGTGAGGTCCAGCGTGCCGTCTTCGATCAGCATCGACGGGCTTTGCAACCTGTTGTCTTCAAGTGCCTGGGCGTCGGCAATCAGATGAAGCAAATGCCCGTGGCTGTCGAGTTCGACGCTCAGCTCATGCAGCGCCCGGCTATGGCCGATGAGCACGATTTCCAGACGTTTCATTGCGCGCCTCCTGCTGGCAGGTAGTCCGCCAGGGCCTGTTGCACGCAGGGTGATTCGAGCATCGAGCTGGTCTTGAAGAAGCGCACGATGTTGCCCACCAGCGGGTGGTGGCGATTGATCGGAAAGCACATCGCCTGGCTTTCTTCGCGCAGCGCCTGTTTGATCGGCTCGGCTACGTCGAGGTGGTCAATCAGCACGAAGTCGAAGGACTTCTGGATGTCATTGGTCAGATATTGAGCAATGAACACCGGCATGATCTGCGCGATGGTCGCCCGGTCTTCTTCCGGCGCGACATGCCAGTAGATGCGCACCAGCCGCGCCCAAAAGCCCGAATGGCGGCCTTCGTCGAGCAGGTGATCGGCCATCAGCCCCTTGATCGACTGCTTGACCGTGTCATCCTTGGCAAAGGCCGCCACATCGTTGGTCACGGTGTTTTCCGCGATCGCCACGCAGATCAGCTCGACCGCGCTGCGCAGGTGCTCGGGCGCCAGCGCCAGGGCGGCGGGAATCGCGCGGCTGAGTTCGATTTCAAGCGGCAGGTGTATGGGTTCGATGCCGGTCAGGGCGATGGTCTGCTGCATGAAATCCATGGCCACCAGCGCGTGATAGTCCTCGTCGACCACCACGGTCATCGCGTCGTAGCGGCAGGCGAACGGGAAACGGATTGCGAAGTTGTCCTTGGCGATGCTGCGGGCGGTCTTGTCGACGATCTCGGTCTCGAAGATCACCACGTCGTTGATGAACTTGTAGAGGCTCTGGATCAGCGCGAAATCGCGCAGGTGCGGGCATTCGCGGGTGAAGGTTTCGCTGAGCACCAGCGGCTGGCGACTCAGCGGATAGATGAGTTTCTCGTCGTTCTCGACGATGCGACGCGGCCGGGTGCGGATTGTGGCACGGCCTTCCCAGGCATCGACGAAAGACAGGTAGTCTTCGGCTTTCATGGTCTTGTCCCTGTGCGGTGGGCGAAAGAGGTGGCGGCCTGCGAGCGGCTCATACGCTGGCTTCCAGCGCCGGGCTGCGCATGCTCAGGCGCAGCGCATCCCACAGCGCGATGCGGCTTTCCACCGCGGCGATGGCGGCGGCGTAGACCTCGTGTTCGCGTTGCTCGTCGCCGTCGACCAGCCGCGCCAGCAGCGACTCGGCGGCCGGTCCGTGATCCTCGGAATCGACTTCGATGTGCCGCTGCAGGTAGTAGCGGAAGGTCGGCGCCTGGTGGGCGGTGATGCCCCAGTCGTCGAGAATGCTCTGGAACATCAGCGGGATGACGCTTTCGCGGCCATGCAGAAAGGCCGCGGCCACGCTGTGGGCGGGGGCGTTGAGTGCGGTTTCCAGGGTGTCCCGGACAAAGCGCACGGCGGCGCGGTCGGCGTTGACGCTGTCCAGCGCGGTGTCGACCTGCACGCCTTCCTGCTGCAGTTCGATAAAGCGCTCGATGTGCGCAGTGCTGGCGCCCACTTCGCGCATGGCATCCAGGTACAGCTCGAAATGGCTGTAGTGGCCGTGATCGACGCGGTCGTCAGACTCCTCGCCGAGCACGATCTCGTTGATCAGGCGCGCGGCCTTGGGATCCTTGGGCGGCAACCAGGGCAGTCGGGTGCAGGTCAGTTCCTGCTGCAGGCGCTTGGTCAGTGACATGAAGTCCCAGACGGCAAACACATGGGCCTCCATGAAGCGGCGCAGCACGTCCAGTGAATCGATTTCGGAAAAGATCGGATGACCACTTAGTTCAGACTTCTTACGGTTCAATAGTTGTTGTTGGCTATGCATTTTGTGGCGCCCTTGAGGTGGGAAAGTTATGGCGGTCCATACGGTTATTTCAGATTTAAGCATCGGATAAGTTGCCCGCTGACAGAGGCGTAAGTAATAGCCTCCCTTAAAGGCAGGCGAGCGCAGGCCGCGAACATAAACGTCCTCAAATGGTCAGTTGGTTGCTGAGCCAAATGCCTTGGGCACTGACGCCGCATGGCTTCAAGACGCTGAATAGCTAGGGCTTTCAGCGCCGTACAGCGAGCGACGGGAAAACGTTAAATCACTTTTTAATCATTGATCAAATACTTTTTGATACTTTTTAATGGGTATAAAAACAGGGCGCGAAGTGTTGGGATAAAACTTTTAAAATAAGTTTTATTGGGTCGAGCGCAACCCTTCCGACTCAATAAAGTCAGAATTATCAATAATGAACGAATGCCTCGTTCAGCGTTGCGCGTTAACTAAATAATCAAATGAAAGGGATTTTTATGTGGGCGGCGTTGATAGGCATCCCGATAAGCCGCACCCGTTGCACTGCTCCTTTTGTTGCTCCATGAAAATGACCTGTGCACAACCGACTGCAGGCGGGTCCGTCTGGCGAGTGTGCCTGAAACACGGGAATGCGCAGGGGTAACGCTGGCAGAAATCAGCAAGGGTGCAATGTCAGGGGGCGTGGGCGAGAGGTGCAGCGAACGTCAGCCAGGGGCGCTGACCGGCCAGGCTCAGACGTCGAGCAGTCCCAGGTGAGTGTTGATGATGTGCAGCAGCCGGCGGCGCTGCGCGGTGAGGAGGTCATGCTTGCCGGGGAGTTCGATCAGCTCGAATTCGCGGCGGGTGAATTCGCGCCAGTTCATCATGCTGGTGGCGGTGTCTTGAGGGTCGTCGCTGCCGTAGAGCGCGGTCAGCGGGATGTTCAGCCCTTCGTCAGGGTGGTGCGACCACAGCTCGGAGAGTTTCAGGTCGCTGCGCATCACCGGCTCGAACAGCTGCATGAGCCGGGTGTCCTGCAGCACGGACTCGGGCACGACGCCGAGTTTGATCAGCGCCTGGATGAAATCGTCCTTGGGCAGTGTGTGCAGATAGGGGCGGGCCTGCTGGCTGTCGGGGCTGCGGCAGCCAGAAATGAACAGGTGGCGGGTCAGCTTCGGATAATGGGCCTGTGCCAGGCGCGCCATTTCGTAGGCCAGGCGGGCGCCGAAACTGTGGCCATAAAAGGCGTGGGGTTCGGTCAGGTAATGGCGCAGCGCGCCGAAGGTGTCTTCGAGCAGCGGTGCCCACTGATCGTACGGGGTTTCCTTGAAGCGGCTGCCGTGGCCGGGCAGGCGTAATGTCACGAGTTCGATGTGGTCCGCCAGGCCCTGGGACCAGTCGCGGAACTGCTCGGGATCGACCCCGGCGTCCGGAAAACAGATCAGGCGCGTGCGGATGGGCTGTCCGGAATTGACCACCATCAGCCATTTGCTTTTCGCGGCGTACACTGAAAATCCCCGGGGCCTGCAGGGCAAGCCAGTTACTGCTGTGGGGCCGTGTCCTTCGGCGCTGGCACCGCGCCAGGCGGTGCCCAATCAACCCCATGCTCAATCCGGTCGGGGACCGCAAGCAGGGGCGCGAATGCCAGGGTCATGAACCGTTGCCGTTCATGACCGTGTCACCGTCATTGCTGGGCGAGGGCGCGCTTCCTCGTCGAGGCGGGTTTGGCGACTTCCGCCGGACGGCTCTTCAGGTAGTTGTTGATGGCCTCGACACCGCGGTTCAAGTGGTGGGCCAGGGCGCTGACGGTGGATTCGGTGGCGCCGGCCTCGGCCATGCGCAGCAGTTCGTAGTGGTCGTGCTGGGACAGCTTGCCCAGGCCCATGTGCTTGAGGTTGAAACGCAGGAAACGTTCTTCCTCGTTCAGGCCGTCCTCGACCAGCTTGAGCAGGCGCTTGTTCGGTGCCCGGCTGTACAGCGCCATGTGAAACATGCGGTTGAGCGTGCCCATTTTCGAGTAGTCGGTTTCGATCTCCAGCTGTTCGATATAGCTGCGCGCGCGGCTGATGTCTTCAGCAGTCAACAGCGGGATCGACTGACGCAGTGCTTCGGACTCCAGCAAGATGCGCAAGGCGTAGGCGTCGGTGGCGTCTTCGTTGATCAGCGGGGCGACCACGGCGCCCTTGTGGGTTTCGACGCGCAGCAGTGACTGGGCTTCGAGTTGGCGCAGGGCTTCGCGAACCGGCATGCGGCTGACCCCGAACAGGGTGGCCAGCTCTTGCTGACGCAGGGCCATGCCCGCCGACAGACGGCCGTCGAGAATCGCGCTGCGCAGTTTTTCTTCGATCACCGCGCGCGCCAGATGGGCAGGAGGCTGTTCGTCCCCCAGGATTTCCCGCAGAAATTGCTCTCTCTCAGTCCTGCGCATCGATTACTTCTTCTTCACTGATCAAATATTGGATCCAATGGAACACTAGAAGCCACGGCCCACCTTGTCAAACTTTGTTACATCTCTGGCCCTGTTGCGGCGGACCGCATTCTACAAGGCTTTCTGGCGAGAATGTGCGCACCGTGTTCTATCCTTTTAACGATACGAGGCGTCGGAAAACGGTCGCCTGGACGTGGCATTTTTACGCTCACTCGGGCAGACAATCGAAGTCATTGAATTGCAAGCCAATGATCGCCAGATGCCATTATTCTCCTCGGTTGGAGGCTCGCCAGCGAGTACCTCCGGTCGATCCCATGGATTGAGAGCTTTGGCGACCCGTTGCGCGTTTGGCCGGCTTGCACGCAGGTGCTGTCAGTTGCTGCTGACGGGCGTCGTGCTGGTCGGTTTTGTGCACGCCGACTGGGACTTTTCCCTGATCGTGCGCCGCGCGAGCGCGCTGTACGGGCCGTCGGTGGAAGGACGACAGCGGGTCGATGAATGGAAAGCCATGCTCGCCGGTCGCAAGCCGGGCAACGACCTGGAGATGCTGGAGCGGGTGAACCGGTTCTTCAACGGCGAGCTGCGCTATGTGGAAGACATCGACCTGTGGCACATGGACGACTACTGGGCCACGCCCATCGAGGCATTGTGGAAAGGCGCAGGCGATTGTGAGGACTTCGCCATCGCCAAGTATTTCAGCCTGCGGCAACTGGGCATGCCTGCAGACAAACTGCTGATTACCTACGTCAAGGTGCTCAACCCGGAACGGGCACACATGGTCCTGACGTACTACCCCGACGCAGACGGCGAGCCGCTGGTGCTCGACAGCCTGGTCGATACGATCACACCGGCCGATGCACGCAAGGACCTGCTGCCGGTGTATGCCTTCAATGGCGAAGGCGTGTGGTTGCCGGACGCGACGGACAGCACCATCGGCGGCAGTAACAGCATAGCGGGGGATATCAAACAGCTGTCCCGCTGGCAGGAAGTGTTGAACAAGATGAAAGCCGAAGGTTTTCCGGTCGAGGGCAATACGCCCTGACCCATCCGACAGAACAAGGATTGACCCATGACCCTGTTCAAACAGCTGTTGATCGCCATTTGCCTGTTCATGATCATCGCCTTTGGCGGCGGCTTCATGGTCAGCCTGGAAAGCTCACGAAACCAATACGTCAATCAGTTGCGCTCGCATGCCCAGGATGCGGCGACTGCGCTTGCGCTGTCGCTCAAGCCGGCAGTGGACGACCCGACGATGATGGAGCTGGTGGTCAGCTCGATCTTCGACAGCGGCTATTACGCGCGCATCCGGGTGATCAATCCTGCCACCGGCCAGGTCATCGTCGAGCGCAACGCCGTGCCCGCGAGCACAGCGCCCGACTGGTTCATCAAGCTGATTGCGCTGGAGCCGGCCGGGGCGAGCGCGATCATCAGCCGCGGCTGGCGCCCGGCGGCGCGGGTCGAGGTGGTCAGCCATCCGATGTTCGCCATCGGCAAGCTGTGGCAGGGCGCGCTGGGTTATCTGGGCTGGCTGGTGCTGTGCGGGGCGCTGAGTTTTCTGGTGGGTGCGTGGCTGTTGCGGCGCCAGCTCAAGCCGCTCGATTACATGGTCGAGCAGTCCCAGGCCATCGGCCGACGGGAATTTCTCAGTGTGCAGGAGCTGCCGGCCACGCCCGAGCTGCGAAGGGTGGTGCAGGCCATGAACCAGATGGTCGACAAGCTCAAGGCGCTGTTCCACGAGCACGCCGAGCGCACCGAAAAACTGCGCATCGAATCCTACGAGGACAGCCTGACGGGCCTGGCCAACCGGCGCTATTTCGACATGCGCCTCAACGAACACGTCAGCCAGGTCGAGGATGCGCGCTCAGGCTACCTGCTGCTGATGCGGGTCAATGACCTGACCGGCCTGAACGAGCGCCTGGGCGGCAAGAAAGCCGATGCGCTGCTGGTCGCCGTCAGCGATGTGCTGGTGCGCCAGTGCTTCAACCATGCCGAAGCGCGGCATCTGATCGGGCGGATTCGCGGCGGTGAATTCGCCGTGCTGGCGCCGGGGCTGGTCAAGGAAGAAGCGCTGCAACTGGCCCGCGAGCTTGAAACCGCGCTCAACAGCCTGCGCGGCACTGGCGCCTCGGACGTCAGCCCGGCCGCCTACATCGGCCTTGCGCCCTACAACCCCGGCGACTCGGCGCAGACCCTGCTGGGCCTCGCCGACCAGGCCATTTCCCAGGCCGAAAGCCAGGGTGGGCAGATCTGGTACTGCATCGAACACGGCGCGGTGAACAGCCTGGAGGACGATCATCACGCCTGGTACGAACTGCTGGACCAGGCCTTGAGCGAGCGGCGTTTTCAGCTGTTTTTCCAGCCGGTGATGGACGCCAGCGACGAGGGGCGGGTGTTGCACTTCAAAGTGTTGTCGCGGGTCATCGATGAGGATTCGCAAACCCTGCCCGCTGGCCGCTTCCTGCCGTGGATCGAGCGCTTCGGCTGGTCGGCGCGGCATGATCTTCTGATGCTGGAAACCGTGTTCGAGCAACTGGTGCGGCATGACCAGATGCTGGCGCTTAACCTCTCTGCGGCGACCGTCTCCGACCCTGTTGCGCTCAATGAGGTGATGGACGTGCTCAAGCGCAACGGGCATCTCGCTCACAGGCTGATTCTGGAAATCGGCGAAGAGCAGGTGCCGGACCAGCAGACCCTCGAAGACCTGACCCGGCGCCTGAAGGAGCTGGGTTACTCACTGGCCCTGCAGCATTTCGGCGGGCGCTTCAGCATGATCGGCAACCTGTCGAGCCTGGGCCTGGCGTACCTGAAGATCGAGGGCAGTTACATCCGCAATATCGATCATGAGCGGCACAAGCGGCTGTTCATCGAAGCCATCCAGAGGGCGGCGCACAGCATCGATCTGCCGCTGATGGCCGAACGCGTGGAGACCGAGGGCGAGTTTCTGGTGCTGCGGGAGATGGGGATTGTGGGCGTGCAGGGGCAGCTGTTCGGCGACCCGGCGCCGTGGGGGGAGTGAACGCTGTTTCGTCACACAACATTGGACCTGTGGGAGCCGGCTTGCTGGCGAATGCGGCGTGCCATTCAACCTCGCAGCGTCTGATCTAACGCATTCGCCAGCAAGCCGGCTCCCACAAAAGCTCAGCGACTAGACATATCGGCCGGTCACGAAATGCTGCACATCGTTGAAGCCTGGCGTCGAGGCATGCCCCGGAGTCACCAGCGAATCGATGAAGGCTTCGTCTTCAGCGCTGATCTTCACCTCGAGCGCCTTGGTGTAGCTGTCCCACTGCTCTTCGGTGCGCGGGCCGACGATGGCCGAGGTCACCGCCTGGTTGTTCAGCACCCAGGCAATCGCGAACTCCACCAGGCCGACGCCCTTGTCCTTGGTATAGGCCTGCAGCTTCTGCGCGATGTGCAGGGATTCGCTGCGCCATTCGGTTTCCAGAATCCGCTTGTCCTGCCGCCCGGCGCGGGTGCTGCTGTCCGGCGTCACATCAGGTGCGTATTTGCCGCTGAGCACGCCACGGGCCAGCGGGCTGTATGGCACGACGCCCAGACCGTAGAACTTAGCCGCAGTGATCTGCTCCAGCTCCGCCTGGCGGTTGACGATGTTGTACAGCGGCTGGCTGATCACCGGCGCATCCACGCCCAGGCGCCGGGCCACGTTGACCACCTCGGCGATGCGCCAGCCCCGGAAGTTCGACACGCCCCAGTAGCGAATCTTGCCTTCGCGAATCAGATCGCCGATGGCCGACACCGTCACCTCCAGCGGCGTGCTGTGGTCTTCCTTGTGCAGGTAATGGATGTCGATGTAATCGGTGTCCAGGCGACGCAGGCTCGATTCGATCTCGTTGAAGATGTGCTTGCGGTTCAGGCCGCTGGTGTTGGGCGCGGTATTGCCCGAGCTGCTGCCGACCTTGGTCGCCAGCACCCATTCGCTGCGGCGCGAGGCGATGGCTTCGCCGACGATCTCTTCGGAGCGACCGGCGTTGTAGACGTTGGCGGTGTCGATGAAATTCACACCTTGATCCCAGGCCTTGTCGATGATGCGCAGGGATTCTTCAGTGCCGGTCTGCACCCCGAACATCATGGAGCCCAGGGTCAGCGTGGAAACTTTCAGGCCCGATTGGCCAAGCGTGCGGTAGATCATTGCTCGATATCCTTTTCGTCAGGGAAGTGGAAATCAGGATGGCTCTAGACCGGACATACTCGCCTGTTTGACGCGGATTTGAAAAGTGACACTTTTTGAGGAATGGCATACGCGCTCCCGTGGGAGTGAGCTTGCTCACGAAGAGGGACTTCCAGACGCGAGGTTTTCTGCGCCTGAACCATCGCTTTCGTGAGCAAGCTCACTCCCACAGGATGTCGATGGAAGATAGGTCCGCGTCACAGGGCTATGTCGGTATTGGTCAGCCTGGCCTTGCGCCCCGCCAGAAAACACAAGGTCCCACCCATCGCCGTCAGCGCCGCCAGTGCATAGAACATCGTCGGCGCCGGGGTGTTGATCAACAGGTAACCACAGATCACCGGGCTCATCGCACCGCCGAACGCCGCCAGATTCTGCGCCCCCAGATAACTGCCACGCAGGTGCTCGGGCGCGATGGTGTCGACGAACAGGTATTCGGCGGGGTAGATGATCATCTCGCCCAGGGTGAACACGAACATCGCCGCGCACCAGGCCAGGGTCGACTGGGCGAAGCTGAAACCGAACAGGCCGACGGCGAACAGCGCAGTGCCCAGGCAGATCCAGTACGGCAGCTGCTCGCGCTTGAGAAAGCGGCCGATCTGGTACTGCATCAGGATCACCGTGATCGCGTTGCAGGCGAGCACGGCGGAGAGGATTTTCAGCGCCTGTTCCGAGGTGTGGGTCACCAGCAGAAATTGCGACAGATAGAGCGTGTAGCGGCCATGGACGATGGTGCTTAGCAGGCTGCCGCCGGTGAACAGAATCAGCGTGCGGTCGCTTTTCAGCGTGGCCAGGGTGTCGAGAAAACTGCGCGGCTGGTTTTCCCCTTCGGCCACGGTCGGCGGGATGCCGATCATCAGAAACACGCTGGCGAAGGCGATGGCGGCGGCAATGAAAAACGGCGCCAGCGGCAGTTGCCCGGCAATCACCACGCCGAGCATGGGGCCGGTGGCGTAGCCGATATTGGTTAATGTGTAGCGTAGCGAGAACACCTTGGCGCGCTGCCCGATGGGCAGGTTTTCACTGATGATCGCCTTGGAGCCGATGAGAAAGAGTGCCGACGCGGTTTCGGTGATCACCAGCGTGAGGGTGGTCAGGTAAACGTTGCTGGCAAAGGTCAGCAGGGTGAAGCCGATGGAACTGGACAGCATCGCCAGAATCATCAGCTTGCGCTTCTCCAGCCGGTCGATGACGTACCCGCCATACAGGCCCAAAAGCGTTGCGATAAACACCGCAATCCCCATCAACAGCCCGACATCCTGCTGATTCAGGCCCAGCCGGGTGCTCAGAAACAGCGTCAGCAGGGGGCTGGTCATCGCCCGGCTGACGACGATGGTCAGCGAACAGACCATCAGGCGGCGGATGACGAGGGAGTAGGTGGCCACTGTTGTTCTTCTGTCCTGAGGTTAAAACGACCCCGTGTAGGAGTGAGCTTGCTCGCGAATGCGGCCGGTCAGACACCGCAATATCGCCTGACACACCGCATTCGCGAGCAAGCTCACTCCCACAGGATGCGTGGCGCTCTTACTGGCCTTGATTCATCCCCACCTTGCTCACCGCACCCTGCTCCAGCTCCCACTTCTTGAGGATCTTGCCGTAGGTGCCGTCATCGACCATCGCCTGAATCGCCTCGGCAATCGCCTGGGCCAGTTCCGGGTTGGACTTGTTCACGCCAAGGCCGGTGAACTGCTTGCTGATCGCCAGGCCAATCGGCTTGTAGGTGTCCTTTTCCTGCGCCATCAGGTACGGAATGGTCTCGCTGCCCTGCATGGCCGCGTCCAGGCGCCCCTGACGCAACTGCGCGCGGGCGTCGGCCGAACCTTCGGAGCCGGTCACGATGATTGCCGGCTTGCCGGCGGCCTCGCAGTTCTGCTTGCTCCACTCGGCGATTTCGGCCGGCCACGTGGTGCGGCGGCTGGTGCCGACTTTCTTGCCGCACAGGTCGGTGGGCTGATTGATTTCCGTGTTCTTGGTCAGGGTGTACAGCTGTGGGCCGCTGGTGAAGTAATCGACGAAGGTCACCGACTTCTGCCGCTCGGCGGTGTCGGTCATGCCCGACAGGATGATGTCGAAGCGGCGGGTCACCAGACCGCTGACCATTTGCTCGAAAGCGGTTTCCTGCCATTTGATCTTCACGCCCAGACGCTCGGCCAGGGCGTTACCCAGATCGACGTCCAGGCCGGTCAGGGTGTTGGTGGCGGTGTCCTTGAAATCCATCGGCGGGTAGTTCGGCACGATGGCCGCAGTGATTTCACCTTTTTCCTTGATGCTGGCGGGCAGCGCGGCGAAGGCCGAAGCGCAGGACACAAGGCTTGCGAGCAGAGTCGGGATGATCAGTTTTTTCATGGTCGTTCTCGTTTGTTCTGGTTTAGGTGCGAACGGCAGAAATGAAGCTTTGGGTTCGTGGGTTTTGTGGGCTTATTAGAATGTCTTCGGGGCTGCCGGCCTCCACAATCTGGCCGCCGTCCATGAACACCATGCGGTTGGACACTTCGCGAGCGAAGCCCAGTTCATGGGTCACGACGATCATGGTCATGCCGGTGTGCGCCAGGTCGCGCATCACCGACAACACTTCGCCGACCAGCTCCGGGTCAAGGGCGGAAGTGGGCTCGTCGAACAGCATCAGCTTGGGCCGCATGGCCAGCGCACGGGCAATCGCCACGCGCTGTTGCTGGCCGCCGGACAGTTCGACGGGATAGGAATGACGCTTGTCGGCCAGGCCCACGCGGGCCAGCAGCTCGACGGCTTCCTCGCTGGCTTCCTTGGGCGAGCGCTTGAGCACCTGGATCGGCCCTTCAATGACGTTCTGCAACGCCGTCATGTGCGGAAACAGGTTGAAGCGCTGAAACACCATGCCGGTGCTCAGGCGCTGGCGAGCGATCTGGGCGTCGGTCAGTTCGTGTAGTTTTTTGCCGACCACGCGATAACCCACCAGCTCGCCGTCGACCCACAGGCCGCCCTTGTCGATCTTCTCCAGCTGGTTCACGCAGCGCAGCAAGGTGCTCTTGCCCGAGCCCGAAGGGCCGATGATGCACAGCACTTCACCTTGCTCGACTTCCAGGCTCACGTCCTTGAGGGCGTGGAACTGGTCGTAGTATTTGTTCAGGCCGACGGCTTTGACGATGCTTCTCATGACGAATTCTCCTGGGCCTGACTTACGAGCGCTTGCCGGCGCCGCGAGCGAAACGACGCTCCAGGCGGCTCTGGCCGAATGACAGCACGGTGACCACGGCCAGGTACCAGATCCCGGCAACGATCAACAGCTCCATGACGCGGGCGTTGGCGTAGTAGATGTTCTGCGCGTTGTGCAGCAGTTCGGAGTACTGGATCACGCTGGCCAGGCTGGTCATCTTGACCATGCCGATGAATTCGTTGCCCACCGGCGGGATGATCACGCGCATGGCCTGGGGCAGGATCACCCGGCGCAACGCCTGCAGGCGCGGCATGCCGATGGACTTGGCCGCCTCGTACTGCCCGGTGTCCACCGACAGCAAACCGGCGCGCACCACCTCGGCGGTGTAGGCGCCCTGATTGATGGAAAGGCCCAGCAGCGCAGCCACGAACGGCGTCATCACACTCACGGTGTCGAGCTGGAACAGGCCGGGAATGCCGATCACCGGGAAGATCAGCGCCAGGTTGAACCACAGCAGCAGTTGCAGAATCAGCGGCGTGCCGCGAAACAGCCAGGTGTAGGTGATCGCCACGTAGCGCAGGATCGGGTTGGCCGACATGCGCATGATCGCGGTGATCACGCCGATCACCACGCCCAGGATCATCGCCAGAATCGACATGACGATGGTGTTCAGCAGGCCCCACAAAATGGCTTCGGAGGTCAGGAACTGGCCGATGTAGTTCCACTCGATCTGGCCGTTGGCGAATGCCCGGGCCAGGCCCGCCAGGGCGACGACGATCAGCGTGGCGAAGAAGATCCGGCCGTAGTAGCGGCGCGGGACGTGTTCGTACTGGGTGATGTCGAACTCGTTCTCGGCCTGCTTGCGTTCGGCTCGCAGATGCTCTGCCTGGTTCTGGTTCATGGTGTGTCTCCCAAGCGGTGGTCAGACCGTGCGTGTTCGATTTCAGCGAGTTATCGACAGACTGGTCAGTGTGTTCGGGCACGCTTTCCAGGGTGAAATTTCGCTGAGAGTGGAGGGCAGTTTCAGGTCAAGGGTCCTGATCGAAGTGCCAGGTTTTATTCGCTGATTTCAATGATCGGGTCATTGATCAGGGCGTCGTGCAGATGGTTGCCAATCGCCATTTTCTGTGTTCATTATTGTCTTTCGGGCACGTTTTTGTTGTGGGTCAAAGCCTGTTGAATATGACGGGCGAGGTAAATCAGCATTATGGAAACTCCACTTTCCACTTCTGGAAACGTGCCACCCAAACCGGGCTATCGCCCGCCCATTTCCCTCAGCGGGATGGACTTCAAACTGCTGCGAGTGTTTCAGGCTGTGGTCGAGGCGGGCGGTTTCAGCGCCGCGCAAAACGAGCTGAACGTGGGGCTCGCAGCGATCAGCAAGCAGATTTCCGACCTGGAAATCCGCATCGGCATGCGCCTGTGCACCCGAGGCCGCGAAGGCTTTCACCTGACCGAAGAAGGCAAGCTGGTCTATCAGGCGGCCATCGAATTATTTGCCTCGGTGGACACTTTTCGCGACCGCATAAGTTCGGCGCAGAACGAACTGATCGGCGACTTGAGTATTGGTGTTATCGACAACACCATGTCCGACCGAAGTTCGCCGTTAATACCCTCGCTTCGCACCATGCACGATGAAGCGCCGAAAGTAAGATTGCGCCTGCTGGCCTCGCAACTTGACGAAATCGAACGCGGCGTTGTGGAGGGGAGGCTGACGGTCGGGATCGTCCCGGTCTACCAGCGTCGCGAAGAGTTCGATTACTTCGAGCTGTACCAGGAACAGGCCCACGCCTACTGCGCGCCGGGCCATCCGCTGTTCGACGTCGAAGACAGCACGCTGGACATCGACAGCCTGCGCCAACATCAAGTGATCAACCACCGCTACGCGATCCATCGCGACAAGGCCAGTTTCGTCAACTACGACAGCCAGACGGCGTCCGCCTCACAGGTCGAAGCCGTGGCAATCCTGATCCTGACCGGGCGCTTCATCGGCTTTCTGCCGGAGCACTACGCCCGCAACCTGGTCCGCGACGGCCAGCTGCGCGCGTTGCGCCCGGACCTCATCCACCTGCGCACCCCCTTCAACCTCATCCTGCGCCACAACGCCCCACGCAGCCCGCTGGTCACGGCGTTTGCCCAGGCGTTGGGGGTGGATTTGAAGCGGGTGGATTGAGAGCGGGCCATGGGCTTGAATTAGATGGCGAATGGCGGTCATCAGCCCTTGAAATCCGCCTTCCTCATCACGCTCAAGAATCGCTGCCTTCATGTACTCGGCCGCAAATTCTGGGTCATCCCGAATCATCGCAATGACAGCTTCGTCGTGGTCACTTGAAATGTTCATATCACGTCTTGGTGTTCAGGATTTCGAAGATGCTCAGGCTAGCCTTCGGTAAGGCTACCAAGATAGCGACTACCTCGTAGGACCTGACTGAAGAGCGAGTAAGGCGATTCCTACAGATAAATATAGGGTCACCTCATTTGTTTCTGCCCGGAGGGCGTAGGAGCGTAGCTAGCTCCGGGCCGCGATCGGACGATCTGGCGCGAAGCGGCAGTAAATCCTGACGACCCGGTATCACTGACACGGCCAGTGTGTCTGGCTTTGCTGCCGCTTCGCGCCAGATCGCGAGCAAGCTCAGCTCCTACGCCTTCGGCAGAAGCCGATAGTCAATGGTTCGACGTATTGGGTAAAAGCGGTCAGTCGGTGCGCCAACGCATATGGCAAAAGCAGGACGCTTTTAAAAATCCACCGTAGCCGACACCTTCAACGTCCTCGGTTCACCCTGGGTCAGGTAGTTGTTGGCCGTCGAGGCCGAGGCCCAGTAGGCCTTGTTGGCGACGTTTTCCACGTTGGCGCGCAGGGTGATGTATTTGTCGTCGGCCTTGAAGCCGTAGCGGGCGCCGAGGTCGACGCGCGTCCAGGCCGGGATGCTCAGGGTGTTGTCGGCGTTGACGTATTCGCCGCCGGTGCGCAGCATCCGCCCGCTCAGTGCGGCGCCTTCGATGCCCGGCACGTCCCATTCGGCGCCCAGGTTGTACTGGAAGCGCGGCACGCCGGCGGCGCGGTTGCCATCGGTCAGGCCGTTGGAGGTCTTGTTCAGTTCGGTGTGCATCAGCGTCGCGCCCGCCAGCAGGCGCAGGCCGTCGACCGGTTCGCCGAACAGGTTCAGTTCCACGCCTTTGTTGACCTGTTCACCGTCGACGCTGAAGGTGCCGAGACGGTTGCCGGGAGCGGTGGTGGTGGCGCTGTTGGGCTGCTCGATGCGGTACACGCCCAGGGTCGCGCCGTAGCTGTCCCAGTCCAGCTTCACACCGGCTTCGGTCTGCTTGCTGCGCCGTGGCGGGAAGACTTCGTTGGGGTTGGTGACGTTGGTCGCTGGCGCGGTCGGGCCCTGTGCCAGGCCCTCGATGCGGTTGGCGTAGAACGAAACATGCTCCCACGGTTTGATCACCAGGCCGTAAACCGGTGTGGTAATTGACTCGTCGTAGTTGGCGTTGCGCACGCCGGTGGTGGTATTCCACGCGTCGACTTCGATGGTCTGACGACGCACACCCACGGTCAGCAGCACGCGGTCGTCGACAAAGCCCAGGGTGTCGGAGACTGCCGCGCTCTTGATGCGGTTCTTGCCGACAATGCGCGGGTCGTGGATGTCGCTGCCGAAATAGGTGTTGGTCGGGCGCGGGATCTGCACCGGGTTGTACAGATTGTTCGGCTGACGGTTGGCCACCAGAATCGCTTCGAACGACGAGCGCTGCTCACCCCAGATACCCGACAGGCCGAAGTTCATCTGATGCGTCACCGGGCCCGTATCGAAGTGGCCATTCAACCCGGCGATGGCGCTCTTGTTGTCTTCATCGTGGGGCGAGTACAGGAAACCGGTGCGCGCCGTGCCGTTGTTGTCGCTGACGTACAGCGAGGAGTACTCGCCGTTCTCGCGGGTGTGCTTGGCGCCGGCGCCTGCGTAGGCGGTCCAGTGGTCGTTGAGGTCGTACTCGGCGTTGAGCATGCCGTAGGTGTCTTCCAGCTGCGACCAGGTCCAGTCCTGGGCGTAGTTGTCCTTGGCCGACGGCGGATGCGGCACGACAGAGCCGTTCGGATAGACCACGGCGCGGCCCTGATTGATGCGTTCTTTCTGGTAGCCGAAATCGGTCGACACCCGCAGGCGGTCGCCGCGGTAGTCCAGCGCCACGGCGATCAATTGCGAGCGTTTGGTCTCGTCGTCGATCGCGGTTTCGCCGCCGTGCTGCGCCAGGTTGATCCGCGCACCGAAGCGGTTGTCTTCGCCAAAGCGCTGGCCCAGATCCAGATGCCCGCCCACCTGGCTGTCGCTGGCGTAATCCAGCGTCACACTGCGGGTCGGCGTGTCTTCGGCGCGTTTGGGCACGATGTTGACGCTGCCGCCAATGCCGCTGCCCTGTGGCGCTACACCGTTGACGAAGGCGTTCGGGCCCTTGAACAGCTCGACCCGCTCGACGGCTTCGGTGGTGATGATCTGGCGCGGCAGGATGCCGTACATGCCGTTGAAGGCGATGTCGTCGGATTGCAGCGGCAGGCCGCGAATGGTGAACACTTGGGAGAAGTTGCCGAAGCCTGCCGACTGGCGCACCGAAGCATCGTTGAGCAGCACGTCGCCCACGGTTCGGGCCTGCTGGTTGGCGATGGTTTTCGAGGTGTAGCTGACCACGCTGAACGGTACGTCCTTGATCTCGCGATTGCCCAGCACACCCAGGCGCGCCGAACGCGCGACCTGCCCGCCGGCGTAGGTGTCGGCCTGGGCGTTGTTCTCGCCGGTGACCGTGGTGGCGCCCAGCTCCATCGCGTCACCGACCTTGACCTCAGGCGCCACGGTGTAGCCGTTGTCGCCGGTGCTCAACAGCGAGTAACCGCTGCCCTGCAGCAGGTGGGCGAAGCCTGACTGCACCGTGTAGCTGCCTTGCAGGCCGTCGCTGTGGTGGTCATTGAGCAGCTTCGAATCGAAGGACAGCGGCACGCCGCTGATAGCCGCGAACTGCGCGAGCACATCGCCCAGCGGGCCCGGCGCGATCGCGTAGCTGCGCGCCACGCTGCTCTGCACAGGATCGGCGGCCATGACGCTGTGCAGCGGCGCGAGGCCGACCAGTGCAACGGCAAGACTCAGGGCTTTTACCGGGAAGCGAGTGGGACTCATTCTGGAAGAGGGCGAAAGCGGCCTGAAAGTCATTCGGCAATCCTGTCGAAGCGAAGAAAAGTGAGGGGTTCTCTCCCACACCGAATGACAGGGGAAAAGGTATCAGGGAAATCATTAAAAAATGTTGGGCGCTTCATTGTGGGAGCCGGCTTGCTGGCGAATGCGGTGTGTCATTCACTGCTGCTTCGACTGACCTGACGCATTCGCCAGCAAGCCGGCTCCCACAGTTCGGCGGCGTTGCGCAGAATTAGGACCGGCCCGGTGCCTGCAGGAGCGCCGGATCGACCTCAAGCCCTGGGCTCCACCGCCACCCAATACCGGGTCAGGCTGCTGACGCTGATCGGCAGGGTGTTCTGCAGAAGGCGCAGACTGGCGTCGGTGTCACGCAGGGAAAACGCGCCGGAGACGGTCAGGTCGGCCACCGATTCATGGCAGCGCAACACGCCCTGTCGATAGCGCCCAAGCTCGGCCAGCAGGTCGGCCAGGCGCATGTTTTTCGCCACCATCATGCCGTTTTCCCAGGTCATGCTGGCCTGATCCAGCGGCAGTACCGCTTCGGTACCGCGCGAGCCGAATCCGCTCTGTTCGCCGGCGTTGACGATGACCGCCTGGCTGGCGTGGGAGGGGCGCATTTCCACCGCGCCTTCCAGCACGGCCAGGCGGCTGATGTTGTCCCCGACCCGCACGCTGAATCGCGTACCCAGCGCGCGGGCTGTGCCGTGGCGGGTCTGCACGATGAACGGGCGATTGGCCGGCGAAGGGTCCTTGGCCGTGGTGATCAGCACCTCACCATCGAGCAGCCGGATGCGCCGCTCATGGGTGTTGAACGCGATGTTCAGGGAACTGCCTGTGTTGATCAGCATGCGCGTGCCGTCGGGCAACGTCAGGTTGCGTTGCTCGCCAATGGCCGTGTGCTGATCGGCCATCCATTCCTCCCACGGCAATTGCCACTGCGCGAGCCAGATAGCGGGCCCCGCGAGCAGAAACAGGCCGATGCGGTTCATCGCCTGGCGGCGGCTGAGCGTGTTGCTGCGGCCGATGCGCTTGATTGTGTCGCTGGCAATCGAGCCTGGCACGGAACGGAAATCGCCGATGATTGCTTCCGCGCGCTGCCAGGCCTGGGCGTGTTGCGCGCTGCGACCGCGCCATAGCTGGATCGCGCGGTGATCCTCGTCGGTGGCGGTGCCTGAGTGCAATTGCACCAGCCAGTCGGCGGCTTCGCCGAGGATCTGCGGGTCGATGTGGTGGTTCATCAGGCCACGCTCAGGCAGGCGATAAAGGCGTCGCGCATGTAGCGTTTGACCGTGATCAACGACACGCCAAGCTGCTCGGCGATCTGCTGGTAGGTCATGCCGTCGATCTGCGACAGCAGAAACGCCTGGCGCACTTTGTCCGGCATTTCCCGGAGCATGGCGTCGATGCGATACAGCGCTTCGAGAATCAGCCAGCGGGTTTCCGGCGACGGCACCTCGGGCTCTGGCAGATGCGCGATGGTTTCCAGATAGGCGCGCTCGACGTCCTGCCGGCGCCAGCGGTCGATCACCAGGCCCTTGGCAATGTGCGTCAGCAGGGCACGCGGCTCGGCGCCCAGGCTGGCCGTGTTCTGCCGGGTCAGCAGACGGACGAAGGTGTCATGGGCCAGATCCGCGGCATCACAGGTATTGCCCAGCTTGCGGTGCAGCCAGCGGTGCAACCAGCCGTGGTGTTCGCAATACAGGTTCTGGACGTGCAGGTTGAGCGATCGATCGACAGACGACATAGAGACCACTGGAAACATTCCGGGCTTCCGTGCCGGATGTAATTAAGAATTGATCGCATTCTATAGTCGAGACGAGATTGCTGGCAATTTCATTGCACAGGGGACATGACGAGTGGTGAATGCCCCCCGTAGCATTGATGTCAGGCGCGATATCCCGGCAACCCCCAGTCTTCCAGTGGAAATTCGCTCAACGACCCCAGCATCAGATCGGCGTGGGCATATTGCTCCACAGGCATGTGCGAATCCGGCACCGCCACGGCGTACATGCCGGCGGCCTTGGCGGCTGTCACACCGAACGGCGAGTCTTCGAATACCAGGCAGTCCTTCGGATCGACGCCCAGCTTGCGCGCAGCAACGAGAAAGATATCGGGCGCCGGCTTGGCCGCCGTCACGTCTTGGTGATCCGCAGTCACCACATGTTCGAACAGCTCGAACCACGCGCGATGCTTGCTGGTTTTCACGCCGAAGTAGTGCAGCGAAGAGCTGGTGCCCACGGCAATCGGAATGTTGTGCTCGGCCAGATGCCGCACCAGCGCCTCGGCGCCGTGCATGGGCTGGGCGTGAGGGAAACGCTCGTCGAGCATGGGCTGGCGCACGGTGAGGAACTCGTCGGCAGACATCGGCAACTGGAGCGCGCCGATCACGTACTCGGCAAAATCCCGCGAGCCACGGCCGATGGAGTGCTGCTTGATCGCCCAGTCGAAGGTCTTGCCGTGCCAGTTGGCGATGGTGTTGGTCACGTCGGTGTAGATGCCCTCGGTGTCCAGCAGCAGGCCATCCATGTCGAAGATCACCGCCTTGATCGGCCCCTTTGGCTTGCGCGTGTCGCTCATCACATCGATCCCTTATCGCAGATTGAGGCCCAGCCTAACGCCGCTGCGCAGGCGCTGGCTAGGCGCAACGACTGCAAAATGCCCTCGCCAGATGCTACCCTCGGCCCGTTCTCGGCAGCGCAGGTGCTGCCCGGCGCGGGTATCGGAGCGCCGCAGCCCTACGGGGTCAGGGAAGACACGACCTCTTTTCAAGAACGGACATCTTCGAGTCGACACATGAATACATCAGCCAAATTTGCCGTAGGCGTCGTTGTGGTTGCAGGCGCTGTGATCACTGCGGGCGCCTGGTACACCGGCACTCGCCTGGAAGGCGTGCTCGGTGATGCCGTTGCACAGGGCAACCAACAGATTCAGGCTGCATTGGTCGGCCATCAGGGCAGCGCCAACGTCCAGCTGGTTTCGCTGGACCGGCACTTCTTCACCAGCACCGCGCACTACAAACTCACCTTCCAGACGCCCAAGCTCAACGACGGCCAGCCGGTGGAGCTGCTGTTCGTGGACAACATCGAGCACGGCCCCTTCCCGTGGAGCCGGGTGAAATCCCTGCAGTGGGTGCCGGTGATGGCGGCCAGCAACACGCAGCTGGAAAAGAACGCCTACGCCGAGAAATGGTTCGCCATGACCGGCGGCCAGTCGCCGCTGACCGGCCATTTCAGCATGGGTTATGACCGCGCCAGCCAGGGCCGCATGGAGCTGCTGCCGTTCCAATTCAGCAACCAGGAAGGCTCGTTCAGCTTCTCGGGCTTCACCCTCAATGCCAGCGGCAGCGCCAATGGCGAGAAGCTCGAAGCCAATGGCGTATTGGGCAACCTGGACGTGACCGCGACGTCCGAAGAAGGGCCGGTCAAGTTGAGCCTGCGCGACCTGACCTTCAACACCGGCGGCACCAAAGGCAAGTCGGGTTTCTACCTGGGGCACAGCGACGCGAAGGTCAGCTCGGCGGTGTTCGAGGCGGCCGGTCGGCCGCCCATCGAGTTCAAGAACTTCGTCAACACCAGCCTGCTGCAGGAAGTCGAAGGCAACCTCAATGCCCAGGTCAGCTATGACATCGGCAACATCAGCGTCGATGGCAAGGACATCGGCTCGTCGCAGATGCTCTGGAAGTTCGCCAACTTCGACATCGCCTCGACCAAGGCGCTGCTGCAGATCTATCAGGAGAAGGTCCAGCCTCAGGCCCAGGCCGCCGCTGCAATGGGCGAGTCGTACACGCCGCATCTGAGCGCAGCGGATCAGGCGCTGGTGCAGGCTGAAGTCGGCAAATTGCTGGCGGCCAAACCGCATATCGAGCTGGAAAAACTCTCGCTCAAGACCGCCAACGGCGAGAGCCGCCTCACCTTGTCGATGGACCTGGCCAACCCGACGTCCCTCGACCAGCCCGGCGCCCAGTTGCTCAAACAACTGCTGACCCAGCTCGACGCCAAACTGGTGCTGTCCAAGCCGATGATTCAGGACCTGGCGGCGCTGCAGGCCAAGGCGGCCGGGCAGACCGATCCTGCCGCCATCGCGCAGCACGCCCAGGGCACCGCCGAGTCCGTTGGCGGCATGGCGGTGATGCTGCAAGTGGGCAAGGTCGAAGGCGACAACATCGTCTCCACGCTGCATTACGCCAACGACGTCGTGGACTTCAACGGCGTGAAAATGAGCGCTCAACAGTTCGCCGCGGCGATGATGGGCAAAGTGGTGATGCTCAACGGCGGGCAGTGAGGCTTATCTGACTGACGTGCGTGAGCCGGTGAAGGCGCGGTAGGCACTGGGCGGCCGGGTTTCGAGCAGTTGTGCAAGCAGCTGATCGATGAACGGTTCGCCGTCCCCCGCGCTGGTATCGACCACGTACTCCGGCTCGATCGGCGGCTCGTAGGGGCTGTCGATGCCGGTGAAGTTGCGGATGCGACCCTCGCGCACGGCCTTGTACAAACCCTTCGCGTCGCGGCGCATGCACTCGCTCAGCGGCGTGTTGACGTGCACCTCGATGAACTGCCCTTCGGCGAAACGCTGGCGACAGGCATCGCGGTCCTCCCGGTACGGCGAGATGGCCGAAACGATGACGATCAGGCCGGCGTCCACCATCAACTTCGCCACCTCGCCGATGCGCCTGACGTTTTCGCGCCGGCTGTTCTCGCACATCCCCAAGTCCTGACACAGGCCGCGACGCAGGCGGTCGCCATCGAGCAGGTAACTGTGCAGGCCGTGGGCGACCAGGGTCTGGTCCAGCCGGTTGCCCAGCGTGGTCTTGCCGGCGCCGGACAGCCCCGTGAACCAGATGCAGCAGGCGCGCTGCAGCTTGAGCGCTTCTCGCTCCTGCTGATCGACAGCCAGGGGCGCGGCGATGATGGTCGGACGTGGCTCAGTCATAGGAAAACAACTCGTAATCTCGGGCATAGACCTCGCGGATGCGCTTGCGCGAGGCATCCGAGCACAGGTTTGCAGTCTGGTAGCGGGGGCCGGGTGAGCGGTTGAGGTGGCGCAGCTGAGTGCTGATGCCCAGGTGTTCGCACAGGGTGGCGAAATCTGATTCCAGATGTTCCTGGCGGCCGATGAAATCAACGGCAATCTGGCCCATGCCGTTCTGCAGAAAATGATATTGCGGGGCGAAATGTATTTGTCTGGATACATTTTCTGGGTGCAGCCAGCCATCCACGAAAGTGTCGAAGCGCGAATAACGGCTGACCAGTTCGTAAGCCGCTCTATCCCGGGCCTGCGGATTCTGTAATAAGTAACGATAAGCCGACAGTGCTCGATGTAATGGATCGCGTACAAAGCCAAACTTGAAGTATTGCTCATAGCGGTCTTTGAACTGTTTCTCATACCAGTACAGCGGCAAGTGGCCGGTGGGTGTATCGCCAAAGATCGACATCGCCACACTGCTGCCCGCGCACTTGGGGACGTGGATGAAGATGCATTCGAAATGGTCGAAAGCCTCGGGAAACCGGGCCTTGCGCGACAAGGTCTTGTTGACTACCTGACGATCGACGACAGAAAGCCGCTCCAGCAGAAACTCGCGATGGCTCTTTGGAAACAACTTCCAGAGTAAGTGATTCATGGGGGATGACCTGTAACGAGGTATGTAGCGACGTTCAGATTACAGGCAGTTATAAAGGGTGGGGCGAACTTTGCAAATACTTTACGCAGGCGGGAAGTTGAAGTGAATAATGTAGATATTTGTAGAGTTGTTGATACATATCAAGCGGGTTAGTTGGTGCGTGTGCTGTAACTGACTGTTTTCAGTGCAGTTGGCAAGTATCTGCTTTGTGAAGCAGCGCCCGGGCAATGACCCGGGCGCTGTCACCGATCAGCGGACGAAGTACGCCTGAAACTGCGGATAGGTCATGGCCTTGTACGCGACATACACCAGCGCCACTGCGATGAAGATCATCGGCCCGCGTTTGACGTTGGGCAACCGGTTGCGGATCTTTTCAGACAACGCTTCATACCCCTTCGGGAAGCGTCCGGGCGATGCGAATATCCACAACAGCATCAGCACCGTGAAGCAGCCGAGCGCCCATGGGCCGACCTGAGCCCCGATCACGCCCGCGAGCAGCAGGGGAACGCCGTGGCGTATCACCAGCGCCTGCGAACCGGGCCAGCTCAGCCAGTCAGGCAACAGCTTCGTGCTCAGCCATTCGTCCTGACCTTGCAGGGCATTGGCGATCGGCGTCCAGATCGTCATCACCCACATGCACACCACCATCATCAGCACCGGATACACCCCGAGCAGCGTCGCGACGTCGGCGAATGTAGTGGGGCGCGACAGCATGTGTTGCGGCAGCATGCAGGTCAGCGCCATCAGCATCCAGCCGATCCACAGCCAGCGCCGCACGTGGATCGGGCGCCTGTGCAGTTCGCGCCAGCCATTCAGATCGGCATTGGGGAAATGCTCCAGCAGGTCCGGGAAACGATGGGTCAGCTTGCTGCACAGGATCTCGCAGGCTTCCCACAAATCCGCATTGCCATGGCGCACCAGGTGCACGCGCTCGGCGTTGCTGGCGGGCGGGTCGAGCACCAGCACCGCAGCCTGTTCGTCGGTGCGGGTCGAGCCGCGGATCAGACTGCGCTGCAACTGCTTGAGGTATTCCTGTTTCTCGCAGCGCTCGATCAGGCCATGCCAGATGAACTCGGGCTGCGGCGGCGTGTGGCTGTTGATGTCCCAGCCGAGCAGCGTGCAGATCCGGTCGAACAGCGCGGCCGACCAGCCTTGCGAGTTGTGCAGGAACACCAGCATCCAGCGGTAAAACTGCTGGCGACGTTCCAGAGCGTTGAGCCAGGGTTGGCGGCTCAGGGTTTCGATATCGCCAAACAGACGACGCTCGTCACCCCGCGCGAGCAGCACTTCGAAGCCTTCGCTGTGGTCGTCCAGCAAGGCCTCGGTCAGCCTGACTTCCTGATCGAGGTTGATGCGCGCGGTTTGCCAGGGCGTGAGCCAGTGCAGATGCGCCACGCCCGCCAGCAGAAGTGCGATATTGGCCGCGGGGTTGTGCAGGCAGCGATTGAGCAGGGCCTGTTGATAGGGCGCCGCGCAGTCCTGCTCCTGGGCCTGCTGATACTGTTGCTGCAGATTGGTGTCTGTAGTGTGGGCCGCCAGCTCCATCCCGAGCTTGGCGGCCAGTTCCGCCGAAGTCGGGCCCCAGTCGACCAGCGACGGCTGCTGGTCACTGATCTGCTCGGGGACGATTTCAGGCTCGTGGCTGAGCGTGGATGACTGGAATTCGAAGCCATCGTCCTCGTCATCGTCCTGACGCATCCGCGCCCAGTTCAGGGCGTGTTCATAGGCTTCGCGCAGGCGCTGAAAGGCCTCGGGGTCGTCGTCCGGGCGGTTCACTTTCAACAGCCGGGCGTACTGGCGCTTGATGCTGCGCTCGTCAGCATCGTGGTCCAGTTCAAGCACACTCCAATGATCCATCTGGCTCACCACTCCCCGCGCTCGAACCGGTCGACCTGCTCGGCCAGACGCTTGCGCACCTCGCCGATCTGGCGCTCATCCTGGGTCTCCAGCACCTGCTGGAACTGGCTGGCCCACAGGCCGATCAGCTCGCGGGCATCGCCCAGGTATACCTGATACAGCCGCTCCAGGCGCGCCACCATATGGGTGTTCACTTGCTGCTCGCGAGGGTGGATCTTCAGCGACTCCAGCGCCTTGAGGCGCTCCTGGATCTCGGCGGCCGAGAGCACGCCCGGGTTGTTCTCAATCACCAGCGTGTGCGCCTCGCCGGTCATCGGGATGCGCACGTCAGCCTCCAGAATGCCGTTGCTGTCGTAGGTGAAACGCACGTCGATTTCGACCTCGCCGGCCTTGTGCGGCGGCACCTCGACTTCCAGCTCGCCCAGCGCGATGTTGTCTTTCACCAGCCGGCTTTCGCCCTGGAAAATATTCACCACCACATGGCGCTGGTTGTCCTGCAAGGTGTTGACCGTTTTCACCCGGCTCACCGGCACCACGCTGTTGCGCTCGATGATCGGCAGGTAATGACCGGCTTCCTGAACCTTGCCCATCGTGCGCGACACTTCGATACCCAGCGTGTACGGGCAGACATCGGTCAGCACCACTTCTTCCAGCGCCGAATCCCGCGCCTTGAGCGCCGCCTGAATCGCCGCGCCCTGGGCCACGACCTCATCGGGGTTGAGCGTGATCGAAGGAAAGCGCCCGAACAGGCTCGCGGTTAGCTTGCGGATCAGCGGCATGCGCGTGGTGCCGCCGACCAGCAGGATTTCATCCAGATCGGCGACGCGGATGCGCGCGTCACGCAGCGCTCGTTCGATTGGCGCACGCAGGCGGTCGAGCAGCGGCGTGTAGAGCTTGAGCAACTGCTCCTGAGTGATGCTCTGGCGCCATTCCTGGCCGGCGTGGCGCAGCACGAAATCCACGCTCGCCTCCTGCCCCAGCGCCTTGCGCACACGCTCGGCCTCGCGCCGCAGCGCCTGCTTGACCGAGTGAATGGTGGGAAACGCCGACTCGCCCTTGTGCAGTGCAACGAAGTGCTCCATCAGCACCTGATCGAAATCCTCGCCGCCGAGAAAGTTGTCCCCGGCGCTGGCGCGCACTTCCATCACGCCTTCGAACAGCTCCAGGATCGACACGTCGAACGTGCCGCCGCCCAGGTCGAACACCAGAAACGACGTCTCGCCTTCCTTCTGGTGCAGCCCGTAGGCCAGCGCCGCAGCGGTCGGCTCGTTGATCAGCTTGTCGACCTTCAGCCCCGCCAGTTCGCCCGCCACACGCGTGGCCTTGCGCTGCGCATCGCTGAAATACGCCGGCACACTGATCACCGCCTCGGTCACCGGCTCGCCAAACGCGCGCTCCACATCGGCCTTCAGGCTCTTGAGCACCAGCGCCGACAACTCCTCCGGCCGATAACTGCGCGACCCCAGCTTCACCTCATGAGCACTGCCCATGTGCCGCTTGAACAGCGCCGTGGTCAGCGCCGGATGCGTCTGCAAACGCTCGCGCGCCGCAGCGCCCACCAGCACATGCCCCTCGTCATCCAGCCCGACCACGCTGGGCGTCAACAACGCCCCCAGCGCATTGCCGACCAGTTGCGTGGCGCCCTCGCGCCATACGGCGACCAGGCTGTTGGTGGTACCAAGATCTATACCGACGATCATGCCGAACGTGCTCCTTGCGGGACTGCTGTGTCTGTATCAAGTAGACGAAAAAGACGGGGTGGTGATTAGGGGTTATCGGCAGTGATGGGTGAGGCTTGAAGGTTTCGGCACATGTCCTGTCTCGTCTACAGCTTTGAGAAACAGGAATGGATAGATTTTCAGAAGGGTAATGTCCCTTTGATTGCACTCAGTTTGCTGATATCCGCGCCGTTGGATACCAGATACTCCAATGCGTCTTCCAGAGTCTGGAATGTGTGTGTTTCTTCCTCGGCGTAATCTTCAAACACGTCGAACTTTGCCTCTTCGATCTTCAGGAAGTAAGTCTCATAGGTTCCCGTCTCTTTTTTTAGTGCGTACTGATACAGGTATTTAACCGACGCGACCTCACGCACTTCGTCGTAGCCGCGCCTTTTGCCCGCATCAAGCGCTTTGGTGAGATTTTCCATGCTGCCCTCTAATTCGTGATGTCGAGCCATGAGCTGCTCGTAGCCTTCTGGATATTTGGGCACACCATGACAACGCGCTTTTTCTCGATTGTTTCGCTCCAGTCCTGATAACGCGCTTGCCAGACGGTCATGCCGTCGGGTTCGGTGAGTTGATCGGGCAGGCCGTTGAGGGCGTTGTGGTAGTTGCGGATTTTCTGGGTTGCGCCTCGGCCACCCACCCACGCCAGGGTTTCATGGCTGCTTTCATCCTGGCGATTTTCTGTTTCTTGATCCGCTATTTGCAGTCGTCTTCATGGATCAGAGCTTTTTAACGCTCCATACTCGCAATGCTGCGGTAAAGGACAAATCTCTAAAGTGATCAGCCAGTTGCAGTGCCGACTCCCATGAATAGGCTTTTCTTGAAGTATAAGTTTGGGAACCTTCCTGATTCGCTATTTCGATAAAGTACATCCCTTTATTGTAATCCTGCTGCCTGCCGATGCGGTCTTCATACCTTGCAGGACGCATTGATATAACGCAGTCATCCATTAGGTAGCACCGTTTTTCATACTCGGACTCATCTTGGTTCCACGGGTTTTTCTTGGCGAGCACTTCGTCTACGACGTCGTCGTGAATGACGGTATACCAATGCGACGGTACGCCTACATCTCGAGCGTTCTGATCATCGGAATCAGAAAGGAGCAAAATTTTATTCATCTTCAATAGTCCAGGTGCAAGTTGTCGAAAATTCCTTTTCCGTTGTTCCACGCATTGACGTGCGGTCCAGCGCCGAATTCAGGATGCCCTAATTCGTCGTCCCTCCAGCCAGACGTCTTATCCTGCGTCCTCATCCCAATTCTTCCTTTGGAAGTTTGCCAACTCCGTGGGCCTCCCCGGAAATCTGGCTTTCTTGTTGTAACTGGGTCAGAGCCCAAATTCCCAGCTATCTCAGAAGCCGCCTGCCGCGCAGCGCGTCGGTTTGGCATCTTGTATCTATTCTCACCGGCGGCCACACCGCCATGCCGCTTGATGATTGATTCCGCGTGGGCTTGAGCTTTCGCGTCGCGGAAACACGGCTTCCATCCCAGCGGGTCAATCCACCCAACCGGATTCGGCGCGTACTGATACAGATTCAGCCCACCGGCCAACCCTATCGGATCCGGCGTGGTAAACCGCCCCACATCCGGGTCGTAGAACCTGAAGGTGTTGTAGTGCAGTCCGGTCTCGCGATCAAGGTATTGGCCCTGGAAGCGCAGGTTCTGGTTTTCCACGAAGTGCGCTTCGCGGGTTTCTTCGACGGTGTTGCCCCAGACCTGATAACGCGCCTGCCAGACAATCTGGCCGTCGGCTTCGGTGAGTTGTTCGGGCAGGCCGTTGAGGGCGTTGTGGTAGTAGCGGATGTGCTGGTGCGCGCCTCGTCCGTCCACGCGCGCCAGCGGTTCATGGCTGCTGTCGGCGTAGAGATAGAGAGTCGGCAGACCGTTCTGTTCTTCCTGCAGCAGGCGCAGGCCGTCCCAGGTGAATCGGGTTTCGCTGATCGGGTATCCGTTCGGATGCAGTTCGCGCTTGGCGATGCGTCGACCCAGCGGGTCATAGCTCATGCGTACGACATGGCCGTTGGGGTTGCGCACTTCGATCAGGCGGCTTTCGGCGTCGTAGGCGAAGCGTTGGGTGCCGCGGCGGATGCTGGTTTTCTCGACCAGGCGGCCGAAGCCGTCGTAGCGGTAGCGCTTGTCCTTAAAGGCCCGGAGCCTGTTGTGGGGCACGCGGCTGGCGTCCGATTGACTGCCGTCCACGAGGTTGGCGGCGGCGTCATAGGCGAAGGTTTCCAGTTGCCCGACGCGGTTGTCCTGAGCCGACATGATCCGGCCACTGGAGTCGTAGCCGAGCAGCGTCCGCAGTGTGCCCTGGCGGCTGCTGTCCACCCTGGCGGTCAGGTTGTCGACCGGGTCGTATTCGAATGTCCGGATGTTTTCGGCGGGTAGCGGCCTGGGCTGGCTGTTGAGCCTGCGCGTGCGCATGTTCAGGCGGCCGATGCGGTCGTACTCGCTGCGCGTGTTCATCTGCCCTTGGGTGCGCAGAACCTCCCGATGCAGCCGGTCACGTTCGAAGTCGCTGATCACCTGGCCGTCGAGGTTGATCTGGTGCAGATGGCCGCTGCCGTACAGCAGGCGATTGATCCAGCGGCCGTCGGGCGTTTGGGTCTGGATCAGGTTGCCGATTTCGTCGTAGCGGTGCTGGACGGTGCCGGAAGCGGTCGTTTCGCTGAGCAACTGGCCCAGCGCGTCGTAGCTGAAAGCGACACTGTTTTTTTCGCCGTCCGCATCGGTAAAGCTCACGTCGATCAGGTTGTCGAGCAGGTCGTATTCGTAGGCAGTGCGGCCATCATCGGTGACCTTGGCGACGAGCCTGCCTGCCGCGTCGCGTTCCAGTGAATGGGCGATCGACGCGCGCGAGCCTTCGCTGCCATCGGGCGCTGCCAACTGGTCGACATGCGCAGGGTTACCCAGCGCGTCATAGCGGTAGCGGCGCTGGCTGCCATCCAGATCCTGCTGCGCCGAGAGCCGATCTTCGGCATCCCAGGCAAACCGATAGCTTTCACCGTTCTCGTTGGTCAGTGCATCCAGCCGGCCGTAGGCGTCGTAGCGAAACTGCACTGGGCGGTTGTGCGGGTCGATCCGCTGGCGAACCTGGCCGCGCCGGTTGTAGTGATAGCGCGAGATTTCACCCGCGCCATTGATGTAGCCCGTCAGCAGTCCGCTCGGGTCGCGTTGATAACGCTCTGTGCGGCCATCGGGCCACTGGCGCTGTACCAGCCGGCCTTGGGCGTCGTATTGGTAGGACGTCGTTTCGGCGAGGGTGTCGACAACGCTTTCCAGCAGCCCGCGCCGGTTGTAGTTGAATTCGGTGCGATAGCCGGAGCAGTCGAGGTGATCGGTCAACTGCCCTGATTCGTTCCAGCGCAAACGGTTGGTTTTGCCCGAGGCGTCGATGATTTCGATGACTCGCCCGCGCTCGTCGAAGTGATAGCGGGTGATGTGTCCCAGCGGATCGGTTTCGTGGGTGCAATTGCCGCGAGCGTCGTAGCGGTACTGCCAGTGGTTGCCGACAGCATCGGTCTGTACTTTCGGCAGCGACCAGTGCTCCAGCCACAGGGTCGAGTCGATGCGCCCCAACGGGTCTTCGGTCGAGCTCAGATTGCCGGCGTCGTCGTAGCAGTACTGCCACTTACCGCCCTGGGGATCGACGGCGCTGAGCAACTGGCGTTCGTCGTTCCAGACAAAGCGCCAGGTCCGATCCAGAGCGTCGGTGTATTCGGTGATCTGATGCTGGCTGTTCCAGCGCCGGGTGCTGCGCCGGTTGAGCCCGTCTACGATCTGCGTGATGCCCGCGTCCAGATCGTAGCTGAAATGGTATTCGTCGCCCTCGTCGGTCCAGTGATGCACGACGCGCCATTCGCGTTCGTCGATCAGCGCCCACTCATAGAAGCAGCGCAGGCCGGTCGGCAGTTGATGCTCGGCCATTCGCTGGTGCTCGTCATAGGTGAAGCGGCGCTGAACGTTGCCTGCGGCGTCGCGTACCTCGGCCAGATTTCCCGAGGCGTCAAAGGCATAGCTGGCCAGTGTTTCGCGAACTCCATCGCTGAATGAGCGCTCGATTCGCTCCACACGGCCGGGCCAGCGCGCTGAATACCCGAGATTCACGCAGAGCACGTCATAAGTATCGCGCAGTTGCACCAGACGCCCTTGAGCGTCGTAGTCCAGATAAATGCGGTTGTCGTTGCGGTCGCCCAGTTGCGTCAGGTGCAGAAAACCCGGTTCATTCGATGTGGGCTCGAACAGCCGGTAAAGCCCGTCTTCGCTCTCGATCAACAGCTGACCATTGCCATGGCGACGTACGGCAAGACCCTCGCCCGGGCTGAATACTGCGCCGCCCAGAGGAACAGCGCCCATATCGATGCGGCGCGCCTGTTCATCGATATAGATGAGGCGTTCGCCACCGTCAGGGTGCGCCTCGATCTGCACGCAGACCTCATACGGCACACTCCAGCCGGCGCCGAACAGGCTGGAGCGTCGTTCGTCCCGGCTGTTGTAGAAGCGTTGCCACTCGATGGGCAGCATTGCCGGCAGCACGAAATCCAGGTCTTCGACGTCGCCTAATACCTTGGCGCCTGTTGCGGCATGCACCGGGTTGGGCGAGCCGGCGATGGCCTGGGTGAGCGCGCCCATCGCAGAGCTGACCACGAATGAGTTCACGCCGCTGAGCAGCATGCATGGCAGGTTGCTCAGAAACTTGCCTTTGCTGCCCTTGAGCATCATCAGGGCAGTGATCGCGAGCCCTACGCCCGGAGTCTTTCCGCTGCGAATTTCCCGAACCACCACTTTGCCGCCGCCAATGCGCACGTTCGGCGAAATCAGCCCGGAGGACACGACGGTGGCATCACAGGTGCTGCGGTCGCCACTGCGAATCGCGGGTTGCCCGTTGATCGTGACCTTGTCCGAGCCTTCGGCCAGCAACTGCGGCGGCATCGGCGGATGGCGGGTGCAGAGCACAAGATCCAGAGGTTTGGGCACGACTCCCGGCCCCGGCATGGCGACAGTTGGCCGCCACATCTGCGAGAAAAAGCCCTTGGCCATGTCCAGATAGCTGGCTTCTGGCGCGGGTTGATCATCGGGCTCCGGCGCCGCTTCTGGCGAGCCTGACGGCGCCAGCATCGACGGGACGCTGCCTGCGGCGCGCGCGGCGGGCAGGCCGTTGATGAAGGTGTCGGTCGAACCGGTGCTGATGGTGGCCTGTACCGTGGGAGGGAACAGGCCGTTGCCAATGTCCTCGCAAATCCGGCTCAGGCCCTTGTCGGCGCCGGTCTTGCTCATCACTACGCCGACCACCAGCCCGACCACGGCGCCAAGCACGCAGGCGCCGATGCCGCCGGTCGCGACGGTGATGCCCGTTGCAGCCACAACAGCGGCGGTCGCCAGAGCGCCGATGGCCACGTTGGCCGCGACCTCCAGCACACCGCCAAGGATGTCGGCCATCATTGAGGTATGCGCCAGCGCATCGCCGACCCGGGCGGCCCAAAGTGCGTCAGACATTCAGAGGCTCTTGCCGGAAATCATGGGGTGGCATCGAAATTCAGCGACTGCTTGAGCCGCGCCCAGTGCGCGGCCTCGGCATCGCCCAGCGGTTGCGGCTTGACGTAGCTGAGCGCCAGGACCTTGCGAGTGCCGGCCGGCACCAGCGCCAGCTGAAACTGGTAAACCATGTCGCTGCCCTTGCGAAACTGGCTGCGCAGTTCCAGCGCGTCGAGTTCCTGATCGGCGCCCACCCGGATCGCTTGCGGCGGCTGGTAGCGCAGATCCTGCACCTGCTGCTCCAGACGCTTGAGCTGCGCGTCGAAGTTGCTGTGCAAGGTTTCGTCATCGGCCAGAAAGCTGCGGCTGACGATCAACGTGGTGCCCAGCGCGGGAAATGTCAGGATGTTGATCGATGTGTCCTGCAGGCTGTCGTCGGGCAGGGCGAACTGAAATTCGTTGATGCGGTAAGTCATGTCGAACGTTTCTCTGCAAATAGGGGGCGTTACTGAGCCGCCTTGGGCTCAGGGAACATGGCGTTGACGGACGCATCGATGCTGCCCTTGTCGCCCTGGCCATCCGGCGTGGCGCCGGGGGCGCCGCCAATGTTCAGGTGCAGCTTGCCGCCGGTGTTGATCTCGGCGCTGCCCTCGGTGTTGAAGTTGAACTGCACGCCGGTGAGATTGATCTGGCCGCTGGCATTGAGCTCCAGGACGCTTTTGCCGCAGACCAGACGCAGGTTGCTGCCCACCTCGATCAGATAGCTGCTGCTGATGCTGTCGGTCTTGCTCGCGCCGACCAGGAGCACGTCGTTGCGCTTCACCGCGCGCAGGCGATCCTGACCCACTGTCACCGTCTCATCATTACCAACGCTCTTGCTCCGGTCATGCCCCACCGAGTGGCTTTCATCCACCTCCACCACGATGTCCTGATTGCGCTCGGCATGGATGTACAGTTGCTCGGCACCTTTCTTGTCTTCCATGCGGATTTCGTTGAAGTTGGCCGGCGTGCCGCCTTTGCTCGAACGGCTTTTCATGCCGCTTTGCGTGGCGTTGGCGGGCAGGTCGTAGGGCACGGCCTGTTCGGCGTTGTAGACGCGGCCGGTGATGATCGGGCGGTCGGGGTCGCCTTCGAGGAAGCTGACGATGACTTCCTGGCCGATGCGCGGAATCTGCATCGAGCCCCAGTTCTTGCCGGCCCAGGCCTGCGACACACGAATCCAGCAGGAGCTGTTTTCGTTGGATTGGTCGTGGCGGTCCCAGTGGAAATGCACTTTCACCTGGCCGTACTGGTTGGTGAAGATTTCTTCGTTCTCGGGGCCGACGACCACGGCGGTCTGCGGGCCGCGAACGATGGGGCGGCGCGTTGTCGGTTGTGCGCGAAAGCTCTGTTGAGCGTCGATGCATATCAGCGTGCTTGAGAACTGCAGGCCCGATGAGCTGATGCCGGTTTCCAGGTGTTCCTGAGTGATCTGGTATTGCGTGCGGACGACCAGATACTCGCGGTTCTGATCCTGACGGCTGAATCCGCTCAGGCTGAACAGGTGGCCTGCGCCCAGGCCACGGGCGTTGCTCTTGAGGTCGATGCGCTCGTGCAGGCCCTGAATCGCTTCGATGCGGGTGCGCGCGTAATGTTCGCCATCCTCGCTCTGCACGTAGGTGCCGGGGTAATCGAACAGCGGATAATCGCCCGCAGCATGAGGGCGGGGCATGGCCGAGCGGACGTCGATGCGCGCGCTGGGCCGCTGGAAATCGTAGTCGTTGAGCTCCAGGGAGCCGGGCTGGACCTGCTGCACCACGCGCCAGTCGCTGATGTGATCGCGCTCACGATGCTGGCCGTCCGGCGGGTAGAAGGGCACGGTCTCGTAGCCCGGCGCGGGCTGGTGCGCGCCATAAGCGTCGGCGAGCACCAGGACGTGGCGGTCCTTTTCGTGGCGAAAGAAGTAGTAGATGCCTTCCTGTTCCATCAGCCGACTGACGAAATCAAAGCTGGTTTCGCGGTACTGAACGCAATATTCCCACTCGCGATAGGGGCGGCTCAGGGTGTCTTCGAAATCGGAAAAGCCCAGGTCGCGAAACACCTGCTTGATGATCTGCGGCACGCTCAGGTGCTGGAAGATCCGGCAGTCCGAGGTGCGCGTCAGCAGCCACAGCCAGGGACGCAGTTCGACTTGGTAGCTGGCGAACTGGCCGACGTCCACGCCCTGGCTGCAGGTGGCGACCAGCCCGTGAAAATACCGGCTGCCACCGCCACTCAGTTGCAGGGTTACGCTCATAGGCTTGCCCAGCAGTTGATTCAGGTCGATGGCGTCGTCGCTGGAGGTCAGCTCCAGCGTGTACTGAAACGGTCGCCCCAGCTCATCATGGCCACCCATCTGTTTGAGCAGCAGGATGTCCGGCCCAAGGGGGCTGCTGACCTGGGCCAGGCGGGTGAGTTGCATGAATTGCATGGGCTGATCCGTTGAGTTGTTCGTGTTTCCGACCCGTAGCAGCACGGCTTGCCGGCGGTTGCGTTGTGTCAGGCAATGCATCGCCGACAGACAGAACGTCCCGCCGGCAAGCCGTGCTGCTACGGAGTCGTTGGTGTATCGCTGAATGTGTAATCGAACTGATTACCCCGCTCGCGAATGCTCACATTGGCCATCGGCTTGCCGTCGAGCATGCGGGTCAGGAACTCGCGGCTCATGTCCGGCAGCAGGGTGTTAGTGAGGATAGTGTCGATCATCCGTCCGCCGCTTTCGGTTTCGTTACAGCGTGAGACGATCAGGTCGATCACGCCGTCGTCGTAGTCGAACGCCACCTTGTGCGTGCCTTCCACGCGCTTTTTGATCCGGTTCATTTGCAGGCGGGCGATCGCTTTGAGCATGGTGTCGCTGAGCGGGTAGTAGGGGATGGTGACCAGGCGCCCGAGCAGCGCGGGCGGGAAAATCTCCAGCAGCGGCTGACGCAGGGCCTTGGCGATGTCTTCGGGATCGGGCACGTTCTGCGCGTCCTTGCACAGGTGCGAGATCAGCTCGGTGCCTGCGTTGGTGGTCAGCAGGATCAGCGTGTTCTTGAAGTCGATCACCCGGCCTTCGCCGTCTTCCATCACGCCTTTGTCGAACACCTGGAAAAAGATTTCGTGCACGTCCGGGTGGGCTTTCTCCACTTCATCGAGCAGCACCACGCTGTAGGGCTTGCGCCGCACCGCCTCGGTCAGCACCCCGCCCTCGCCATAGCCGATATAGCCGGGTGGCGCGCCCTTGAGCGTGGAGACGGTATGCGCTTCCTGGAACTCGCTCATGTTGATGGTGATGACGTTCTGCTCGCCGCCGTACATGGCTTCGGCCAGCGCCAGCGCGGTTTCGGTCTTGCCCACGCCCGAGGTGCCCGCCAGCATGAACACGCCGATGGGCTTGCTCGGGTTGTCCAGCCCGGCGCGGGAGGTCTGAATGCGCCTGGCGATCATTTCCAGCGCATGGTCCTGGCCGATGATGCGTTTTTTCAGGTGCTGACCGAGGTTGAGCACGGTTTCCAGCTCATTGCGGGCCATGCGGCCAACCGGAATCCCGGTCCAGTCGGCAACCACTGACGCTACCGCCTGATAGTCCACGGTCGGCAGGATCAGCGGGTTTTCGCCCTGCAGGGCGCTGAGGCGCGATTGCAGTTCGACCAGCCTTTCACGCAAGCCATGGCTCTGTTCGTTGTCTGCGTCCCGATCGACAACGCCCGCGATTTCACGCAGTTCGGCGCGTGTGGCGAGCAGTTCGTCCACCAACGCCTTTTCCTCGCTCCAGCGACTCTCGACCGCTGCCAGGCGCTCACGCTCGGTGCCCAGCAAGGTTTCGCTGTTGGCGCGTCGAGACGCGCTATCGATGCCAATCGCATGCTCGCGCGCAATGATCTGCAACTCGATTTCCAGCGCTTCGATGCGGCGACGGCTGTCGTCCACTTCGGCAGGCACAGCGTGCAGGCTGACCGCGACCCGGGCGCAGGCAGTGTCCAGCAGGCTCACGGATTTATCCGGTAACTGGCGCGCCGGAATGTAGCGATGGGAAAGCTTGACCGAGGCCTCCAGCGCTTCGTCGAGGATCTGCACCTGATGATGCTGCTCCATGGTCGAGGCCACGCCGCGCATCATCAGCAGCGCCTTGTCTTCCGATGGCTCGTCTACCTGCACCACCTGAAAACGGCGAGTCAGGGCCGGGTCTTTCTCGATGTGTTTCTTGTACTCGGCCCAGGTGGTGGCGGCGACGGTACGCAGGGTGCCGCGGGCCAGCGCTGGCTTGAGCAGGTTGGCGGCGTCACCGGTTCCCGCTGCCCCACCGGCACCGACCAGCGTGTGGGCCTCGTCGATGAACAGAATGATCGGCTTGGGCGAGGCCTGAACGTCTTCGATGACCTGACGCAGGCGCTGCTCGAACTCGCCCTTCATGCTGGCGCCGGCCTGTAGCAGGCCGACATCCAGGCTGCGCAGTTCGACATCCTTGAGCGCTGGTGGTACGTCGCCGGCCACGATGCGCAGCGCGAAACCTTCGACCACGGCGGTTTTGCCGACGCCGGCTTCCCCTGTGAGGATCGGGTTGTTCTGCCGGCGGCGCATGAGGATGTCGACCATCTGCCGAATCTCCTCGTCACGCCCGACGATAGGGTCCAGCTTGCCGCTGCGGGCCTGTTCGGTCATGTCGACGGTATAGCGCTTGAGTGCCTCCTGCTTGCCCATCGCGCTGGGGGCGATGGCGCCGCTGGCTTCGCCGGGTGTGGCGCCTGCGTTGAATCCGTCGCTGGCGCCCATGGCGTTTTCCGGTGAGTCACCGATGTACTCGTCGAAGCGATCGGTCAGGGTTTCGACCTTCACCTTGTCGAACTCGGACGACAGCGCCATCAACCCGTTGCGCAGGCTTGGGGTCTTGAGAATGCCGATCAGCAGGTAGCCGGTGCGCACCTGGCTTTCGCCGAACATCAGGCTGCCATACACCCAGCCGCGTTCGACGGCTTCTTCGACATGGGACGACAGGTCGGTGATCGACGTTGATCCGCGCGGCAGGCGATCCAGCGCATCGGTCAGGTCGCGGGCCAGTCGTGCGGGCTCGATGTTGAACTGGTGGATGATGCGGTGCAGGTCTGAATCCTGAAGCTGCAACAACTGGTGGAACCAGTGAGCCAGCTCCACATACGGGTTGCCCCGCAGTTTGCAGAACACGGTGGCGGCCTCGATGGCCTTGTAGCCGACGCTGTTGAGTTTGCCGAACAGTGCCGCGCGGCTGATCTCACCCATGTTCCGTGCTCCTTGCTGATTGATCTGAGTAGCTGTGTTGAGGGGTTTTTGGCGATGGGGGGCGATCTGCGTGATGGCGAGTCAGCAGCAGATCGTCGGCATCTGCCGAAGGGCGGCCCAGCCAAGTGTTGAAACCCAGACGGAACTGGCCGTTGAGTTGCAGTTTCGGGATCTGCGACTGTTGCAGAACCAGGTTCAAATCCCAGTCCAGCTCATGGCCCAGGTACTCGGCGACCCACGCCAGCAGATGCCGGAAGGGCTCGCCGTCGGGCAGCATGCCCATGTACTCGTCGAGTGTGAGCGGGCCCAGGCGGATGCGGAATTTGTGCTGGCGATCCCAGACATGGCTGCCCAGGCAAAAATCGACACCCAGCCGATTGGCGCTGACCGACACGCGCGTACGCTCCGGCAGCTCCAGCCATTGACCGACGAATTCCTCGATCTGCACCGGCAGGCCAAAGTAATCCTCGAGAATGGCTTTCAGTCCGTCCGGGTAGCGGGTTTGCGCAGAAAGGTGTCCGCTGAAATGCAGCTTGGCCGTGCCGGGAATCAGCCCCTGATCGATCAGGCTCGGCATGCCGCGCCCGCTGAACGCCGCCAGCCGCGCGGACCAGTAATCGTCATCGGGCCGGTCGTGGCTGACGGTGGGGCGTGCCTCGGCCCAGGCCCGGTAAAACAGGCTCAGCAGGCGATGATGGAACACATCGAGAAAGCGTTTGCTGGTGTCGTCGGCGTTGTTGCGCTGGCGCTCGCGCACGTACTCGGTGAGGTGCAGCGGCAGCGGTCCGTTCGGGCCTCCGAGGCCAAAGAAGAACTGCTCGAGCCGCGCCGGATCGCCTTCATCAGCGGGCGTCAGCGCGGCCAGTGTCGAGGGCGCGAAAGCGCAGTCGGGCTGCTGGCCCAGGCGCAACGGGTCGTCCGTCAGACGCAGCGAATGGCCGAAGCGCGGCAGATGTGGCGATTCACACTCGATGCGCCGCAGCGCCTGAAAGAAATCGTATTCCCAGGGCGCGGCGTGCATGTCGGTGAGCGTGCTCACAGGGTCGGGCGTCGGCCGGGCTTGGCTTTCCATCGCATGATCTCGCCGCGCTCGCTAGTGCGAATCACGGTCTCGGTGAAACTGTTGATGGAAACGTAGCGCGCCAGGAAACGCTCGAAGACCGCGCCCAGCAGAAACACGCCGGTGCCGCGAAAGGCGTTTTCGTCGAACTCCAGAGTGATTTCCAGCCCGCGCCCGAAGACGATCGGGCCGGGCATTGGCAGGCGACGGGTGCAGGGTTTGCTGCCGGCCTCGCGCAGGCCCTCGATCTGCAATTGCAGCGCGGCGTCGGTGCTGTCGCCGTACAGGCGCAACAGTTCGCGCAGGGCGGCGGCACCCTGGCCTTGTTCGCTCAGGGACAAATAGTTCAGGGATAACTGGCTGATCAAGCGCCAGGCTTTCTGATCGTGGGCATGGCTGGCGCGCGGGCGGCTTGGGCCCGCCACGCAGCGGATCGACGCCACCGGCGCGCTGTCGGCCAGGGTGAAGTCGGTCTTGCCGCCACCCACATTCATGAACAGCGGCAGATCGCGGTTGGTGCACAGGGCGCTGACGCCCAGTTGACGCAGGTCGTGGCGATACGGCGCCTGCTGGCTGTCGACCAGGCTGACGAAGGTCTCACTGCCGACGTAAGTCGAGCGCGTGCCGCTGCGGCGCTGCTCGCTGGACAACACTCGCGGCTCGCGGCGCACGATGTAATAGGCCTTGTCCCGGCCGTAACGCGACGGATCGCGCACCGCGTAGAACGGCAGAAACCCTTGCTCCGGCCCGGTGCCGTGGCCGGTGACGGCGGTCAGCGAATGGATTTCGAAATCCATGGGCCGGGTGCGGTCGGCAATCACATGGTGTTCGTTGACGCGATCGGACAGATGAATCCGGTCGACACGGCGGGGAAACAGGTTGATCGCCGGGGTGCAGAAGGGCACGAACTGCGCGGCCCCGACACCACCTTCCAGGCTCTGGTCGAAGCGGTCGAACAGCACGATCACTTCCAATTCTTGCCCGCTGCAGCGCTGTACGGCGCGTTCCAGGCCGATGAAATCGACGAACAGATAACGCTGCGGCAGGGCAAAATATTCCTGCAGCAGCCGATAGCCCTGAAACGCCTGGGCGACCACCGGCATCGCTGCTTCGCGGTCATCGAACCCGCAGGGTTGCAAGGCATCGACGGGCAGGCGTTCGACCCAATCGCTGCCCGGCTGGCGGGCGAATACCGCACAGGCGTTGCCGAGCAACTGTTCGTAGAGCCGAAACGGCAACTCATCCGCGCCGTTCAGGTACAGCGGCAGATGCTTCAGCTCCAGACTGTTGAACGGTACCTCGGCGCCGGTGCGCAGGGTCAGCCGCAAGCCGGCCTTGGCCTTGGGTTCGCTGGCGGCCAGGCGACCGAGCACTGTGGCCGGGTTGCCGAAATACTCCGCGCCGCTGACCTTGAGCGGCCACAGCGTCACTTCATGGGCGCTGCGGTATTCACAGGAGGTCTGCGAGTCCCGGCCCAGGGTGGCGCGCAACACGCTGTTGCGAGGCAGGGTGAAGCCGTTTCCGAGCGAGCCTTCGTCCGGATCGATCTGCATCTGCACGACGGTCATCGACGGCGTCGGCGCCAGATAGTGCGGGTAGGCGATCTCCAGCAGGTTGTGGGTGAAGGTCGGGTACTCGGCGTCGAGCTTGAGCTGCACGCGAGCGGTCAGATAGGCGAAGCCTTCGAGCAAGCGCTCGACATACGGGTCGGCGCAGTCCATGCCGGACAGCGTCAGGCGCCCGGCGATCTTCGGGTACTCCCGGGCGAACTCCGCCGCACTCTCGCGCACGTGCTGCAGCTCCTGGTTATACAGCTCGAGCAACTTCGGGTTCATGCACGCCTCCGTTGCTCGGCGGGCACCACTTGCACGTGGCCGGATTCCAGATCCATATCGGTGCGCAACAGCAACGGCAACGCCACCGGCTGCGCCCACAGGTCGCCCTCGATCTCGAAGCTCAGGGCGTTGTGGTTCATCTGCTCGGGCAGGGTCTGGGCGCGCACTCGCAGCGTATGGCGCAGGATCCGCGGCTCGAACGTGGCGATGGCCTGATGAATCAGATTCTCCAGCACACGGACATCAATGCTCGACGCGCTGTTGCCGGCCAGTGCAGGCAAACCGTAATTGACCACCGACGTACCCGCCGGAGTGTGCAGCGTGGCGTCGGTGTCCAGCAACGAAGTGGTGTTGAGCAGCCAGGTCAGGTCACGCAAGACTGAAGCCTTGAGCTGGTTGAGCGACAGCACGCGGCGGTCTGCGCTTTCCTGCAGATTGCCGGGCTCGTCGTCGGTCAGACGATCCAGCAGGGAGGGTTGCAGGCGTTCGCGGGGGCTCAAGTTGTTCACCAGCGGAAGCTAGCAACGAACATTTTCTGATCCCATTGGCCGGGACCGCACATGGCAATGCGCTGAACACGCGCTGCCTCCAATCGGCCTTTGTACCATCGCACTGCCTGCAGATCTGTGCGGCAATCCCGGCTCGGTGCAGGTAAATGCTCACCGCGTTCAACCATAAGTATCGGTGTCTCGTTGAACATCTCGATACGTGGCTGATTTTGCCTGGTTATGCTGAACTGACAGGGCCATTGCATATCCAGAATGACATCCGGAGTATCTGAACCCGCCAATTTGCAGCGACCCTGGTCGTTACTCAGGTTCACCACCTTCTCAGCAATCACGGCTTGAGTCGGGCCTTGCACCTCAGCATCCGGTTGCTCTGCACATGCCGCCATGCCGAACAGACTTGCAATCATGAGTGTTATCAGTTGAGTGAAGCGCATCACGACAACTCCCAGAACCAAACAGCTTTGGCCTCGTAGAAGTAGTCGCCGCTTTTGGTCTGGCCTCGGTCCCAAAGATCGATGTGATCACCCGTTGGCTGACCTGGGGCATCGTTGAGCTGCAGATAAAAGTCCTTGTAGAAGATGATCCCGGTTTTCGTCAGCAGCTTTGCTCGGTCAGCAGCGCTGTTGCTGTAGATCTTTGGCGGACCGATTTGTGCTTTTTTCCATAACCAGTTCGCCAGCGACTCGGCACCTCTGGCGTGCCCATGAGAACAGCGTGGTTCGCTGTAGGTGGAAGAGTTCACGGGTAGCGTGCGCTCGCCGCAAAGTGCAATGCTTACCCTTATGGCGCATTGATTTGCCCAAGGGCCGTCGCAGACGGGGGAGCCGGGTGAGTACTGTGGATAACTGTTCCACAGATTGATGAACGAAGGTTTTGGCACGTTCAGGCATCCTGCAATTAATCCATTTCCACCATGCGCCCGCCCCTATCAGGCAGGCGCACGGATGCAATCACAGCTTGGTGTTGTTGCGAATGTTCCAGCCGTACTTGATCACGCCACCTTCCTTGGTGCCGTCGGCTTTCTGCGGCTGGTAGTCGACGCTGACTTGCGCGAAGTTCAGGGTGACGCTTTCGGTCAGGCGGTCTTCGGAGCCCGAGCCGCCGGTGTCGTAGGCGGTGACGATGACTTGCTCCAGATTGATCACCAGGTACTCGACCTGGCTCTCGCCGCCGGCTTTGCGCACGGTCAGTTTGACCTTGTCGATGTGCTTGCCGCTGGAGCAGTACATCATCAGGTTCGGCGTTGCCTTGTCGATGTACTTGCGGAAGTTCAGGTTTTTGATGTCCACCTTGCCCGCACCCCCGCCACTGCCGGTGTGCATGTTGCCGGACTGGGTCATGCCCCAGCTCCAGTTCAGGACGTCGATCTCGTCCTTGTGCGTCTTGTCCTGCGACTCGCCCTTGATGTCGCCGATCTTGATGAAGATATCAACTGCCATGTTTTCTCCGATGTGGCCTTCGCCACGACTTCTTGATCAGGGCCGACGCCCCGTTGCGTCAGGCCAATGCTTGCCCCGTAGCAGTCCGGCAAGCCGTGCTGCTACGGGTTTGCGGTTAGGCACCCTTGGCTGAAGGCAGCTTTGAGACCAGGCGCAGCGACACCGTCAGCCCTTCGAGCTGGTAATGCGGGCGCAGGAAGAACTTGGAGGTGTAGTAACCCGGGTTGCCCTCGACGTCCTCGACCACCACTTCGGCAGCGGCCAGCGGCTGCTGGGCCTTGGTGGTTTCGGTGGAGTGCGCCGGGTCGCCGTCGACGTAGCGCAAGATCCAGTCCTGCAGCCAGCGCTGCATCTCGTCCTTCTCTTTGAACGAGCCGACCTTGTCGCGCACGATGCACTTCAAGTAATGGGCGAAGCGGCAGGTGGCGAACAGGTACGGCAGGCGCGCGGCCAGGTTGGCGTTGGCGGTGGCGTCCGGGTCGTCGTATTCGGCGGGCTTCTGCAAAGACTGGGCGCCGATGAAGGCTGCGAAGTCGGTGTTCTTCTTGTGCAGCAGCGGCATGAAGCCGTTCTTCGCCAGCTCGGCTTCACGACGGTCGGAAATCGCGATCTCCGTCGGACACTTCATGTCCACGCCGCCGTCGTCGGTCGGGAAGGTGTGCGCTGGCAGGTTCTGCACTTCACCGCCGGATTCCACGCCGCGAATCCGCGAGCACCAGCCGTAATGCTTGAACGAGCGATTGATGTTCACCGCCATCGCATACGCCGCGTTGGCCCAGGTGTACTTGGCGCTGTCGGCGCCGTCGGTATCTTCTTCGAAAGCGAAAGCCTCCACCGGATCGGTCTTGGCGCCGTAAGGCAGGCGGGCCAGGAAACGCGGCATGGTCAGGCCGATGTAGCGTGAATCCTCGGACTCACGCAGCGAGCGCCAGCCCGCGTATTCCGGGGTGGTGAAGATCTTGGTCAGGTCGCGCGGGTTGGACAGCTCCTGCCACGAACCCATGCCCATGACCGTCGGCGAGGCGGCGGCGATGAACGGCGCGTGCATCGCCGCGCAGGTCTTGGACAGCTCGCCCAGCAGCTCGACATCCTGGGGCGACTGATCGAAATAGTAATCGCCGACCAGACAGCCATAAGGCTCGCCGCCGAACTGGCCGTATTCCTCTTCGTACATCTTCTTGAAAATCGGGCTCTGGTCCCACGCCGTGCCCTTGAATTTCTTCAGGGTCTTGTGCAGTTCTGGCTTGGAGATGTTCAACACGCGAATCTTCAGCTGTTCGTCGCTTTCGGTGTTGTTGACCAGGTAGTGCAGGCCGCGCCAGGCGCTTTCCAGCTGCTGGAATTCAGGGTGATGAATCACCTGATTCACTTGGGCGGTCAGCTTGGCGTCGATGGCGGCGATGATCGATTCGATCGAGGTGATGGCGTCGTTGGAAACCAGATCGGTCTGCGCCAGCGCCTGCTCGGCGAGGGTACGCACTGCCGTTTCCACGGCTTCGCGGGCGCGCTCGGTCTTGGGCTTGAATTCCTGAAGCAGCAGCGAGGCGAACTCGCTGGCGTCTTCGGTGAGGCTGGTCTGGGGCTGATTGTCCTGCAGCAATTGGCTCATGATCGTTCGTCCTGATTAGGCCTTGGGCTCGGCGTCCGTGGGTTTTGGCGCGCTCGCCAGGGCCTGCAGCAATGCCGGGTCCTTGATCGCCTTCATGATGATGTCTTCGGCGCCGGTCTTGCCGTCCATGTAGGTCAGCAGGTTGGCCAGCTGGGTGCGTGCGTCGAGCAGCTGGTTGAGCGAATCGACCTTGCGTGCGACGGCGGCGGGGCTGAAGTCGTCCATGCTCTCGAAGGTGATGTCCAGGCTCAGGTTGCCTTCGCCGGTCAGCTCGTTGGGCACGTGAAAGGCCACGCGCGGCTGCATGGCCTTCAGGCGCGAGTCGAAGTTGTCGACGTCGATTTCCAGGAATTTGCGATCGGCCACGGCCGCCAGCGGCTCGGCAGGCTTGCCGGCCAGATCTGCCATGACGCCCATGACGAACGGCAACTGGACCTTTTTCTCGGCGCCATACAGCTCCACGTCGTACTCGATCTGGACCCGTGGGGCGCGGTTGCGCGCAATGAATTTCTGAGAACTGGTGTTCGCCACGTTGCTCCTCCTGGTCGCCTTTGCGACGTGATTGGCGTCATCGGACTGGGCCGGTAACGGGTTTGCGTGATCCTTGCCGGGTCATTGCGCGCAGCGCGCTACTCGGCGTCGGGCCCGCGCAGGTTTTCGAACTGGGACATGCCGTCCGGAATCAGATTGCGCACGATGGCGGCGAAGTCGGCGTGCACCAGGTTCTTCGCCCGGTTCAACAGCACCGGCAGCGGGCTCGAAGGCTCGTGCCTGGCGTAGTACGCAAGGATCCGGTCAAGGCTGTTCAGTACGTCGTCGCGGTTGGTGATTTCACCGCTGACCCGCGGCGCGCTGGCATTGGCGATGGTTTGCACGGTGGCCTGTGCTGCAACGACTTGCGTCGGTTCGGTTGGCGAAAGCTGGCTTTCACCGTCAGGCGCATACTCGGCGAGGATGTGTAGCGCCTGCTTGAGCGGCTGCTTGAGGGCGGACAGATCCACGCCCTGGGCCGAACCCACCTGTTGCGACACGTAATGCTCGATGGCGTCGGCGGTGCTGTGGGCCTCCGAGAGCGCGGAGCGCGTGGCCGACAATTGCTCGGGATCGGTGTCACGCAGGGCGCCGGCCAGCTCATCGGGCCGCAAGGTCTCGTCGGGAAAACTCTGCAGGCCGCTGGCGTTCAGCGCTGCGCGCAGGCTGACCGGGCCGAAAGTGCGTGATCGGGTCAGCAGGCTCTCGCGCAGCAGGCGGATGTTGCTGTCGCAGACGATACCGGCCAGCGCGTTGATGCGCACGGTAGGGTCGTTGTCGTCATCGGCGTCCAGCTGCGGGTACAGCGTTGGCCAGTATTGCCCGAGCAGGTCGTTGATCAGCGTCAGGGCATTGGCAAGCCCGGTGAAGCCATCGAGGGCCAGGGCACTTTGCAGGAGGAAATGGGTAATTCGCAGGTCTTTGCTGCGTTGCAGAAGAGCGATGCTGGACTGTTCGATCTGCCGCCATTGCGGGGGTTCGGCCGGCTGTACCGAGTCGCCCATGGCGCGCTCCGGTTTACCCTGGGCGTCGCGCTCCAACTGCAGAAAGTCGGCGTCGTACTCCAGGTCTTCACCACATGGAGAGTTCGCTGAAACTGCGGCGAGCAACAACGGAACATCCACCAAAATCGATCTCCTTATCGGGTGCGGATATATCTGATAGTTCGCGGTAAAAATTCCTACGCAAACTTCTAAATGGTCTTTCTTCTATATGGCTAATGATGTCATCGCGACATCATAGTTGTTTTGAAAGTTGTGCATTTTTGGTGTGGAAGTTATCCGTTGTCAAGGTAAGCTATGCGCCCTCTGTGACAGTTGTGATGTAGCTAACAGCGTGCAGTACTGATGAGTAACGGGCTGTACGAGTGTCACGAAGGTGTGTGTAGAATCGCGGAAAATCCCGCATCTGCAGCGTTTTAACCCGGTTTTTGAGCGTTATTGCACGATATTCGACTGTCATCGACAGGCCCGCGCGTCTGTGTGAAAAGGCACGAAGTGTAAGCAAGGAGGCGAAGTGTCGCTCTGTCTGACTATCACCAGTTATCACAAGATAACCCCTGGCCAGGTCCCCGAGATATCGATGGATAACGGGGTGATGGCAATAGGCCGCAGTCAAGAAAATGACTGGGTACTTCCCGATCCGGAACGCCTTGTTTCTTCTAGACATTGCGTCATTCAGTACAAGGATGGCCGTTACTACTTGACCGATCAAAGTACTAACGGCGTGGAGCTGGTGAACGCCGGTATTCGTCTGCGTCGCGGCAACAGTGAACCACTGGCCGATGGCGAAGTTATCCGCATTGGCGAGTACGAGATAAGCGCGCGAATTGATTTCGAAATGAAACTGGCGCAGCAAAGTGTTTCAACAAGTGACTCGGCCAACAGTTTCGAAGCGCTGATGGGCATGCACAAGAGCGCTGCGCCAGTACCTTGCGAACCGTTGCCGACTGCGCGGTTTCAGGGTGGTGGTGCGCAGGATACTTTTCCCGATCTGTTCGATTTTCTGTCAGCGCCCAGCGTTCCCCCCGCCACCGTTTCGGATCATGTACCCGCCGAACGCCACGACTTTCGCCCACCCGAAGTTCAGGCGTCTGTGGAGCACGTCCCGCCTTCTGCGGGCGTCATTCCGGAAGACTGGAACCTGCTCGCCGAGACACCTAAACCTGCGGCTCAAGCGCCGGTGATCCCGGCCGAACCGCTCCCTGCGCAAGCGCCATCTCCCGTTGTCGTTCAGGCCCAGGCAGCAGGATCTGAAATTGGCGCCGATCCGCTTCAGGCGTTTCTGCGCGGGGCGGGCCTGGAACAGCTGCGCATCGATCCAGAGCAGGTGCAGGCACAGATGGAGGCCATCGGGCGCAGTTATCGGCTGATGGTCGAGGGTTTGATCGACGTGCTGCGCGCCCGCAGCAGCCTCAAGGGCGAGTTCCGCCTGCAGCAGACCATGATTCGCCCGGTCGAGAACAACCCGCTGAAGTTCGCACCGAACGTCGACGAGGCCCTGCTGCTGCTCCTGCGCCACGGCAATCAGGCGTTCATGCCGCCGGATCAGGCGGTTGCTGACAGCTTCGACGATCTGCGCGCGCACCAACTGGCGGTGATGGCGGGCGTCGAAGCGGCGATCAAGGCGCTGCTCAAGCGTTTCGAGCCTGCGCAACTGGAAGCGCGCATGGGCAAGCCCGGTGCCTTGTCCAACCTGTTCGGCTCGCGTCAGGCCCAGCACTGGCAGCAGTTCACCGAACTTTACGCACAGATTTCCCGCGAGGCCGAGGACGATTTTCAGGTCCTGTTCGGTCGCGAATTCAGCCGCGCCTACGAAGAGCACAGCGCACGGTTGCGCCGCCCGTAAGCGGCGGCCCATGGAAAAACGGATAGACAGTCAGTACGTCATGAGGACGCAGGATGTTTGCAAGAGTTGTATCGGCAGCCGCCACGGCGCTGTTGCTGGTGTCGTGTGCGAAAGACGCAGCTACGCCTGCGTCAGTCGAAAATCCGGCTGACACCCGCGCTATTGCCCTGCATTTCAATGCCGCGCTCGGCCTCAACCCGGGCGCTACCGGCGAGCCCGCGCCTGTGCGGGTGCGCATCTACGAGCTGAAAAACAGCGCCACGTTCCTGCGCTCGGACTACTTCGCGCTGGCCGAGCGGGCGCAGGCGACGCTGGGCGCCGACCTTGTCGATCAGGACGAGGTGCAGGTCCTGCCCGGGCAGCAGCTCGATATCGAGCGCGACCTCAACCCTGCCACGCGCCAGGTCGGGCTGGTGGTCGGCTATCGCGAGATCGATCAGGCCCGCTGGCGCAGCGTGCTCAGCGTTTCATCCCGGCAAACCACCGCGCTGCGGATCGATCTGGATGCCCGCGCCGTGAACGTCCCTTCCTCAACTCGTTCTGCCCAATAGGCAACCGGAGAAACCATGTCCTGGAATAATCGTGTGGTCTGGTCGGAAGGCATGTTCATTGGAACCCAGCACTTCCAGCAGCATGACCGCTATCTGGAAAACCTCATCGATGCCCGCAGCCGCCCGCTGTCGGCCGGTGCCTGGGGTTTTTCCGAGCTGTTGCTCGATCAGGGGCTTCTGGCCCAGGGCAAGCTGGCCATCGTTTCCGCCCGCGGCCTGTTGCCCGACGGCACGCCGTTCAACATTCCCCATGACGACCTGGCGCCGAGCCCGCTGAACATCGATGACCAGCTGCGCGATGGTGTGGTGTATCTGGCCTTGCCGCTCAAGCGCGCGGGGCAGCGTGACACCGTGGATGAAGGCGAAGCGGCGGGCGGCGCGCGGTTTGTCAGCCAGGTGCGCGAGGTGCGTGACGACAATGCGCCCTTCGAAAACCGCGCCCCGGTGGCGGTCGGCGCCCGGGCGTTGCGCCTGCTGACCGCGAAGGACGGGCTAAGCGATTACGCTGCCATCGGTGTGGTGCGGGTCAAGGAAAAACGCGCCGACCGGACCCTGTCGCTGGACGAGCACTACATCCCGCCGGTCCTCGACGTCACGGCGTCTCACCTGCTTTCCACCTTTCACAGCGAGCTGGTCGGCTTGTTGCATCAGCGTGGCGAAGCGCTGGCCGGTCGGGTGGTAGCCTCCGGTGCCGGCGGTGCGGCTGAAATCGCCGATTTCATGCTGCTGCAACTGGTCAACCGCTCGGCGCCGCTGCTCGAGCATCTGAGTCAGCTGACCCCGCTGCACCCTGAGCGCCTGTACAGCGAACTGGTGAGCCTGGCAGGCGAATTTGCCACGTTTTCAGCCTCCGGGCGCAGGCCCGAGAAGTTTGTGCGGTACGAGCACGACGACCTGGTGACGACCTTTGCGCCGGTCATGCAGGCCTTGCGCGAAGCGCTGTCGATGCTGATCGACAGCAAGGCCACGCCGATTCCTATCGAAGAGCGCGCCTACGGCATCCATGTGGGGATGCTGTCTGACCGCACCCTGCTCGACAACGCCAGCTTCGTGCTGGTGGTGCGCGCCGACATGCCCAGCGAAACCCTGCGCGGGCGCTTTGGCCAGCAGAGCAAGGTCGGTTCGGTCGAGCACATCCGCAACCTGGTCAACCTGCAACTGCCCGGCATCGGCCTGCTGCCGCTGCCCGTGGCGCCCCGGCAGATCCCGTTTCACGCGGGCTCGACCTACTACGAGCTTGATCGCGGCAGTGAGCACTGGAAGGAGCTCGCCAAGTCGGGCGGTTTTGCCTTCCACGTCGCCGGTGAGTTTCCCGGCCTTAACCTGGCCTTCTGGGCCATTCGAGGATAAGCCGCGATGAACTCCCAGGACGGTCCGTTCAATACCTCGACGCCTGCCAACGAGCGCACCCAGTTCATGCCGCGCCCCGGTGGACGTGGCCCGCAGCCCGCAGGACCTGCCGAGCCTGCGCCGCCGTTGTCGGTGCCCGCCGCGCCATTGCCGATCGGTCAGGCCAAAGGCCTGAACCCGCTTGAGGCTGCGGCAGGTCCCCTGCTGGCCATGCTGACGCGCCTGCGCAGCACCATCGCCCACCCGGCACCGGCCAGCCTGCGTGCGCAATTGCTGGGCTATCTGCGCCAGTTCGAAGAGCGCGCCGAGGCAGCGGGCGTGGTGCGCAACGAGGTGTTGCTGGCGCGTTATGCCTTGTGCACCGCGCTGGACGAAGCCGTGCTCAGCACGCCCTGGGGCAGCGAAAGCGAATGGGGCAAGCAGAGCCTGCTGATCACTGTGCACAACGAGGCCTGGGGCGGCGAAAAGGTTTTCCAGCTGCTCGAACATTGCCTGCAAAGTCCCCGCGAGCGCCTGTACCTGCTTGAGCTGTTGTACCTGTGCATGTGCCTGGGCTTTGAAGGCCGCTATCGGGTGATGAACGACGGTCGCAGTCAGCTGGAAGTGTTGCGCGAACGCACCAGCGCGGCGATTCGCAGCGCACGGGGCGAGTTCGAGCGCGAGCTTTCGCCGCACTGGCGCGGGCTTGCGCTGGTGCGTGATCGGCTGTCGCAGTTCATGCCGCCATGGGTCGGGCTGGCAATTGGCCTGGCGCTGCTTTTGGTGTTGCTGGTCGGGCTGCGCCTGAAACTGGCCGCCGATGCCGAGCCGGTGTTCAAGAACATTCACGCGCTGGGCGAGATTCCGGTGCAGGCGATCACGCCTGCGGTGATTCAACCCAAGGTGGTCGAACGTCCTCGTCTGGCAGGCTTTCTTGTGGACGACATCAAGGCCAATAGGGTCGCGGTCGAAGACGCGGTTGACCGATCGGTGGTGACCATCCGTGGCGACGAAATCTTCTCGTCCGGCAGCGCCAGCATCGTCGACGACTTCCAGCCGCTGATGCTGCGCATCGCCGACGCCATTCGCAAAGTCAAAGGCCAGGTCCGCGTGACCGGCCACAGCGACAACCGCCCCATCGCCACCCTGCGCTTCCCGTCCAACTGGGCATTGTCCCAGGCCCGCGCCGAGCAGGTGCTGCAGATCCTCGCGGCCAAGACCGGCCAGCCGGAGCGCTTCTCTGCCGAAGGCCGCAGCGACACAGAGCCTGTGGCGTCCAACGCGACCGCCGAAGGGCGGGCGAAGAATCGTCGGGTTGAAATCACGGTATTGGCGGAGGGAGTCGAGTGAAGGCGTTTTTCGGTTTTGTCATTCGCTGGGTCGTCCCGGTGCTGGGCCTGATCGCGCTGAGCCTGATCATCTGGTTCATCGGCCCGCTGCTGGACGTGCTGGTGCCGGAAGGCCGTCGCTGGGCGTTGATCGTTCTGCTGTTCGCGGTGTGGATCGCCTGGCGGGTGTTCCGCATTGTTCAGGCGCGTCGTCATGCGGCGAAAGTTCTGGAAAGCCTGGCGGCAGAGACTGCGCCGGATCCGGCCAGTGTCGCCACCGCCGAGGAACTGGCGACCCTGCGCCAGCGCATGGACGAAGCGCTGCAGCTGTTGAAGAAAGCTCGTCTGGGTGGCGATGAGCGGCGCAATCTCTATGAGTTGCCGTGGTACGTGATCATCGGCCCGCCCGGCTCGGGAAAGACCACGGCGCTGGTCAATTCCGGGCTGCATTTTCCACTGGCTGCGCAAATGGGCGCCGGTGCGATTCGCGGCGTGGGCGGCACACGCAACTGCGATTGGTGGTTCACCGATCAGGCGGTCTTGCTCGACACCGCGGGCCGCTACACCACTCAGGACAGCCATGCCCAGGTCGACAAGGCGGCCTGGCTCGGCTTTCTCGATCTGCTGAAAACCCAACGCTCGCGCCGGCCGATCGACGGGGCCTTCATCGTTATCAGCCTGTCCGATCTGTTGCTGGGCACAGAGGCCGAGCGCGCGGCCCACGCCGCTGCGATTCGCTCGCGCATTCAAGAGTTGTACAGCCAGTTGGGCGTGCGCTTCCCGATCTACGTGATGCTGACCAAGCTTGATCTGGTGCCAGGCTTCATGGAGTTCTTCGATGCCTTGAGCAAGGAGGAGCGGGCGCAGGTCTGGGGCATGACCTTTGCGCTGGATGACGGCAAGAACAGCGAAGGGCCGCTGGCGAGTTTCCTCGGGGAATTCGCGTTGCTGGAGCAGCGCCTGAACGAGCGGCTGGTCGAGCGCCTGCAGCAGGAGCGTGACCCGGCAAGGCGGGATTTGATCTACGGATTCCTGCAGCAATTCGGTGCATTGAAAGAAACGCTGCAAGGCTTCCTGGACGGTGTGTTCAAGCCCAATGCCTTTGAAGACCGCGCTTTGCTGCGCGGGGTGTATCTGACCAGTGGCACCCAGGAAGGCAGCCCGATCGATCGCCTGATCGGCGCCATGGCCCAGAGCATGAATCTGGACCGCCAGTATCTGGCGCGGCAGACGGGCACCGGTCGCAGTTACTTCATCGAGAAGCTGTTCACCGCCGTCGCCTTTGCCGAGCGCGGGCTGGTGGGCGTGAACCCGGCAGTCGAGCGTCGCCGCAAATGGCTGGCGCGCGGAGCATTGGCGGCCACCGTTGCACTGGTGCTGGTGGTCGGCACGCTCTGGCTGGTCAGCTACCGCGCCAATCAGGCCTACATCGCGCAGGTCGATCAGAAGGTCGCCCCATTGGGCCAGAGCGTTCAGGCCCTGAGCCCGGCGCAGCGCGACGTGCTGGCGGTGCTGCCGCTGCTCAACGCCTTGCGCCATCTGGCCGGGGACGCACCGAGCATGTCCCGGGGGCTGGGGTTGTATCAGGGCGACATGCTGGAGGCCGAGTCCGCCAGCGTTTACCGCAAGTTGCTGATTGCCGTGTTCGCCCCGCGTCTGGTCAGCCGGGTCGAGGAACAGCTGCGCAGTGGCGGCAGCTCGGATTTTCTCTATGAAGGCTTGAAAGCGTACCTGATGCTCGCCGACAACGAGCATTACGACCCCGATTTCATCAAGGCCTGGGTGGCGCTGGACTGGGACCAGAGCCTGCCGCGCGATTTGCCGCCCGATCAGCGTCAGGCGCTGGGCGAGCATTTGCAGGCGCTGTTCGAGCGCCATCCGCCGACGGCGCGGCTCGACCAGCGGCTGATCGACGATCTGCGTCGACAATTGCAGCAGTTGCCGGTGGCGCAGCGGGTCTATGACCGGGTCAAGCGTCAGAAACTGCCACAGGGCGTGAGCGATTTTCGTATCACCGAAGCGGCCGGGCGCGATGCAGCGCTGGTGTTCTCGCGCAAGAGCGGCAAACCCCTGGGCGAACCCTTGAGCGGCTTTTTCACCGCCAAGGGTTATCGCCAGGCGTTTCTGGCCACCAGCCTGAGTCAGGCCGGCACCCTGGCCGAAGAGCAGTGGGTACTGGGCCTGGACCGCGCCGATCAGCAGAACGTCGCCAGCCTGGCGGCCGATGTGCGTCGCCTGTATTTCCAGGATTACCAGCGCCAATGGGACGCGCTGCTGGCCGATGTCGACTTCGTGCCCATCACCAGCGTCGCCCAGGCTGCCGATGTGTTGCGGGTGATATCCGGGCCGACGTCGCCGTTCAAGAAACTGCTGGTCGCCGTGGCCGCCGAAACCGATCTGCAGCACGAAGACAAACGCTTGGCCGAGCAGGGCAAGAAGGTCGAAGGCGGTGTCGATCAACTCAAGCAACGGCTGGGTTCGATGCTGGGGCAAGAACCGGCCAGCATTGCTGCTGCGCCTGAAGCGACGCAGGATCCGGTGTCCAGCCACTTCGCCGAGCTCAATGCCTTTGTCAGCAAGGGCGACGGCGAGCCCGCCGCCATCGACGGCCTGCTGGCGGACATGAACGCGCTCTATGTGCAGGTCAGCGCGATGGTCGGCGCCAGCGGCGATGCCTTGCTGGGTGAGGCGAAGAACTCGGCCAGCGCGGCAGCGACACGGGTGAGTCTGAACGCCGAGCGCCAGCCGCCTGTGGTACAGGGGCTGGTGAAATCGGTGGTCAGTTCGACCACCAACACCATGATGGGCGGCGTGCGCAATCAGCTGAATGCGGCGTGGGTCAGCGACGTGGTGAACGTTTACCGGCAGTCCCTGAGCGGCCGCTACCCGCTGACCCCCGGAAGCACGCGGGACGCGACCCTCGATGACTTCGGCCTGTTCTTCGGCGTGGGCGGGGTGATGGACAACTACTTCCGCAAGTACCTGCAAGGCTACGTCGACACCGCCAGCCCGACCTGGCGCTGGCAGCCGGGGGCGGCGCAGAAGCTGGGGATCAATGCACAGGTGTTGCAGACCTTCCAGCGGGCTTCGGCGATTCGCGATGCGTTCTTCCGCTCAGGCGGCCTGCAGCCGACCGTACGTTTCGAGCTCAAACCGGTGGCGATGGACGCTTCGATCACCCAGTTTCTGCTCGATCTGGACGGCCAGCAGATCAGCTACGACCACGGCCCCAGCCGCCCGGTGGCGATGCAGTGGCCTAATCCGGGCAGCATCGGCGTAGTGCGCCTGTCGATCCTGCCACCCGCGGCCAGCGGTCGCTCGGGCGTCACCCTCGATGGCCCATGGGCGTGGTTCCGCCTGCTGGATCAGTCGGATCTGGTCAGCGGCGGATCTCCCGACCGCTTCAACCTGAGATTGCGGGTCGACAACGCCAGCATTTCCTACGAACTGCGCGCCAACAGCGCCTTCAATCCGTTCAAGAGCCGTGTGTTGAGCGGGTTCAGCCTGCCGGAGCGGTTATGACGACGCTGGGTTTCTACGGCAAGTTGGCCAGCCGCGGCGATTTTGTCAGCCGGGGTCTGGGGCAGGACTTCATCAAGCCCTGGGACAGCTGGCTGGCGGCCGGGCTGCTGATGAGCCAGCAGCAACTGGGCCCGGACTGGCTCGATACCTATCTGGTCAGCCCGCTCTGGCGCTTTGCCCTGGCGCCGGGCGTATGTGGGCCGCAGGCCGTGGCGGGAGTGTTGATGCCCAGCATCGACCGGGTCGGGCGCTATTTCCCCATGACGGTCGCGCAGACCCTGGAACCCGGTCAGTCGCTGGCCGCAGTGGTCAACGCGCCTGACGACTGGTTCGAGCAGGTCGAGGCATTGATGCTGGCGACGCTGGAGGAGGGCGCGGATTTTTCGGCGTTCGACGACAGCGTGTCGAACCTGGGCTTTCTGCCCACATCTGCGCACCCGTCCATCGGCCGTTTCGCCGGGTTGCAACGCACCCAGGCGAGCGACCCGCAGGCACGTTTTCAGACACTCGCCGAGCTGGCCTGCGAAGGCGCAAGCCTGTGGTGGGGGAAGGGCTCGGAGCGTATCGCGCCGGGCCTGATGCGCTGTCAGGGCCTGCCTGATCCTGCGCAGTTCGCAAGCTACCTGTTGGGACAAGGAGCGTCGACCTAGATGCCTGCATTACCTGAATCACTGCACTACCGCAGCGCCAGCTACAGCCACGTCGGCCTGGTGCGGCAGATCAACGAAGACGCCTTTCTGGAGCTGGCGCACAACGGCCTGTGGGTGGTCGCCGATGGCATGGGCGGCCACGCGGCCGGGGATTACGTCGCCAGCCTGATCGTCGACAGCCTGCGCAGCATTGCGGCCAGCGACTCGCTGGCGACCTACAGCGCCGCACTGCGCGACGGGCTGATTCAGGTGAACAGCGCCGTGCGCGAAGAGACCCGGCGCCGCGGGTTGAGCCTGATGGGCAGCACCGTGGTGGCGCTGGCCGTTCAGGGCAATCAGGGCGTGTGCCTGTGGGTCGGCGACAGTCGCCTCTATCGCCTGCGCGACGGCCAGTTGCAGCGCATTTCCCACGATCACAGCTACGTGCAGGAGTTACAGGACAGCGGCTTGCTCAGCGAATCCGAAGCCCGGGTGCACCCGCGCGCCAACATCGTCACCCGCGCCATTGGCGTCGAGGATTCGCTGGAGGTGGCGGTGACCGAATTCGAGATCCTGCCCGGCGACACCTGGCTGCTGTGCAGCGATGGGCTGAACAAGACTGCCGAAGACCATGAAATCGGTGACGTGCTGGGCCACGCCGACCCCCTGCAGGTGGTGCGCAGCCTGGTGCACCTGGGCCTGACCCGGGGCGCCCCCGACAACATCACGGCCATTGTCGTCAAAGCCTCTTGAAGACCCGCACATGGACATACTGATTCCCGGATTCGACATCGAAGGCGAAATTGGCGAAGGCGCGATGGCCACCGTCTACCTCGCCACGCAACGCTCGCTGGAACGCAAGGTCGCGCTGAAAGTCATGGCCGCTTCGCTGGCGGCTGACCCCACGTTCTGCGAACGCTTCCTGCGCGAAGGCAAGACCCTGGCGCGCCTGACTCATCCGCACACTGTGACCATCCACGACATCGGCAATGTCGGCGATCTGTACTACATGGCCATGGAGTATCTGCCCAACGGCACGCTCAAGGAGCGCGTGGCGGCGGGCATGAGCGCCGAGCAGGGCCTGACCTACATTCGCCAGATCGCCCAGGCGCTGGGTTATGCCCATGCGCAAGGGCTGGTGCACCGCGATGTGAAACCGGCCAACATCCTGTTCCGCGCCAACGGTTCGGCGGTGCTGTCGGACTTCGGGATCGCCAAGTCGCTGGACGACCGCACCCAGTTCACCCAGGCCGGGTTCGCCGTGGGCACCCCCAGTTACATGAGCCCGGAGCAGGCGCGCGGGCTGGAGATCGACGGCCGCGCCGATCTGTATGCGCTGGGCGTGGTGCTCTACGAGATTCTCGTCGGCAAGTTGCCGTACGACGGCACCGATGCACTCTCCACCGCGCTGGCGCATCTGACCGAACCGCTGCCGGAACTGCCGATCCATCATGGCCGTTATCAACACATTCTCGAAAAGCTGCTGGCCAAGGATCGCGAGCAGCGTTTCGCCGATGCCGCCGAGCTGATCGCCGCGCTGGATGCCTTGCCGCCAGACGACCTGGACGCCACTCAGGTGCGCGTCTTGCCGTTGCCGCCTGCTGATTTCTCTGCGGCCAAACCCAAGGAAGACCTGGGCGGATTGACGCCGGTGTCCATCGAGATTCCGGACACGCCACCTGTGCAGCCAGCCACTGCACCCGCGCGACCCACTCCGGCGTCAAGCACTTCGGGCCAGTCCGAGCAGCGCAAGGGCCCTGTGCTGGCCTTGCTGGCTGTCGCAGTGGCGGCGGCGCTGGGATTGGGTGTCGGTGGTTACTGGTGGCTGGACAACGACAAGCCCGCGCAGGCGGCCGATGTCGCACCCGTCAGCCAGGCTGCGGCGGCACCCACCAAGCCGCTTCAGACTCCGCCACTTTCGACGAAACCGGTTTCCTCCACCACTGACGTCGATGGCGGCGAGCGCCCGCTACTGATGACGAACAAGAAAACCCTGTTCCAGCGGGTACTGAGCAAGCCCGGTGCGCTGCTCTCCGACGAAGCCGGTATCACGCCGGGCAGGCAGCCGCTGACGGCGTTTTCGGTGCTGTATGTCTACCAACGCAAGACGGTCAACGGCGCGCCATGGTTGCGGGTCGGTGCCGCCAGCGACGGGCGCAGTCAGGGCTGGCTGCCGGCCGACCAGGTCAGTGACTGGAAGCAGAGCCTGGTGCTCAAGTTCAGCGAACGTTCCGGCCGTGCGCCGGCAATGTTCCTGCGCGAGCCGGGCCCGCTGGAAAAGCTGCTCAACGATCCGGCTGCGGCGAAGCAACTACTGCTCGATGCGCAGAAAAACGCCGATCACTCGCAACAGGTGCTGGCCCTGGAGCCCGCCAACAGCGCCATCGCGCAAAACCAGTTCTACCTGCTGCCGATCTTCGATTCCCGCGAAACCTTCGATCAGAACGGCCAGCCGGTCCAGTTGCTCAACGTCGCGTCCATCGACCCCGGCAACGCGCCGCAGAAAACCGGTTCGGGTGAGCTGATCAAGCCTGTCGCCACAAACAACGCGTTCCGCACGGGCGTGGTGCTGGTGGTCGACACCTCGGTGTCGATGCAGCCGTACATCGATCAGGTGCGTGATGTCGTTGCCGAGTTGCAGAGCCAGATCGCCAAACGCGGCGAGCTGGACAGCGTCAGTTTCGGGCTGGTGGGTTTTCGCAACAACATCAGCAAAACCCCGGGCCTTGGCTATCTGAGCAAGACCCTGGTCACGCTGGAGCAGGGGCGTGACCCCAAGCGATTCCTCGAGCTGGCGAGCCAGGTCAAGGCCACGGATGTCTCCAGCCACTCGTTCAACGAGGACGGCTTTGCCGGGGTGATGCAGGCCGTCAACGGCATGGACTGGGATGGCTATGGCGGGCGGCTGATCCTGCTGGTCAGCGATGCTGGTTCATTGCGCAAGAACGACCCGTACAGCAGCACCCAGATGAACGAGGCCGAGGTGCGCCAGGCCGCGCTGGGCAAGCAGATCAAGATCTACGCCCTGCACCTGAAAACCCAGGCGGGGGCGAAGAACCATGCCTTCGCCGAGCAGCAATACCGCACGCTGACCGCCGATGCCAATCCGCAGATCGGTGATCTGTATGTGCCGGTGCCCGGCGGCGATGTGCACAAGTTCGGCGAACGGGTGGCGGAAATCGGCTCGGTCTTCGCCGATCTGGTGCATCAGGTACGCAGCAACCAGCCGCCCAGCGCGCCGGCTCTGCCAGCAGCGCCCGGCCTGAAGGACAAGTCGGCCGCCATCGGTTACGCGATGCAGATGGACTTTCTCGGCCAGAAGACCGGCACCCGTGCGCCGCAATTGGTCAGCGCCTGGACCGCCGATCGCGACCTGACCAACCCGACCCTGCCCGAATTCCAGGTGTGCGTGCTGCTGAGCAAGTTGCAGCTCAACGACCTGCAACAGTCGCTGAAGCTGATCGTCGACGCTGCGCGCAAGACGCAAAGCTCGCCCAAGGACTTCTTCCAGGAAATCGCCAGCGCCAGCGCCTACATGAGCCGCGACCCGGCTGCGCTGCGCCAGGGCGGCAATCTGGCCCAGAGCGGTGTGTTGGGCGAGTACCTGGACGGGCTGCCTTATCGCAGTAAATCCCTGAGCATGACTCAGGATCTTTGGCTGTCGCTGAGCGTGGCCGAGCAGGAAGACTTTATCGACGAGCTGGATTCGAAGATCCGCCTCTATGAAACCTTCCACAACGACCTCGCCAACTGGGTTCGCTTCGGTGATGCCGAGCCTGGCGATGCGTTGTACCGCGTTCCATTGTCGACGCTGCCGTGATGATCAGCCTGCGAGAGGTGCGCAAGACGCGCGGCCAAGGCAGCCAGCGCTACAGCCTGATGATCCCGCGCCTGGATCTGGCCGCCGGGCAGCAGTTCGCGCTGATCGGGCCCAGCGGCAGCGGCAAGAGCACGGTGCTCGACCTGCTGGCGCTGGTGCTTTCGCCGGATGACTCCCGGCGCTTTGATTTTTCCACCGAGCAAGGCCCCATCGACGTGGCCGGATTATGGCGCGAGGGTCGCCAGAACCGCCTGGCCAGCTTGCGCAGCCGGCAGGTGGGCTACGTGCTGCAGACCGGCGGCTTGCTGAGCTACCTGAATGTGCGCGGCAATATCGAGCTGTCGCGCAAACTGCTGGGGCTGGGGGACGATGGTTGTGTCGAGCGGTTGGCGGCGCAGCTGGAAGTCAGCGAGCAACTGGACAAAAAGCCCCATGCGCTTTCGGTGGGCCAGCGCCAGCGTGTCAGCTGCGCACGGGCGCTGGCGCACAATCCTTCCTTGTTACTGGCAGACGAACCGACCGCCGCGCTGGATCCGTTCAATGCCCTGCGGGTCATGCAGCTGCTGCTCCGGCAAAGCCGCGAGCAGCGAACATGCTGCGTAATCGCGACCCACGATGAGCAACTGGCCCGGGATGCCGGGTTGCAGCCGCTGCGCATCGACTGCGCGCGCGACCAAGACGGCGGCGTGACGGCCACGCTTGTGGGGGCGCACTGATGCCCTTCGCACTGGTAGCGTCCCTCGCCTGGCAGGACTACCGCGCCGATGCGCGCCTGTCGGCCTGCACCGTGCTGGCGCTGGTTGCGGTGATCGCGCCGCTGCTGGTGCTGTTCGGCTTGAAGTTCGGCCTGGTCGGCAGCCTGACCGAGCGGCTGGAACGCGACCCAGGCATTCGCGAAATCATCCCCATGGGCGGCGGGCGTTTCAGCGCCAGCTTCATCAATGAACTGGCGCAGCGGCCGGACGTGGCGTTTGCCCTGCCGCGCACCCGACAGATTGCCTCCACTGCCGACCTGTCTTTCCCGGCTCAGACCCAGCCGGTCAATGTGGAAATGATCCCCACTGCGGCAGGCGATCCATTGCTGGGCGATATCGCGCCGCCCGCGCGAATCGATCAGATTTTGCTCAGCGCGACCGCTGCCGAAAAACTCGGCGCCAAGTCCGGGGACTGGCTGGACGCGACCTTCACCCGGCAGGTGTCCGGGCGGCCCCAGGCCCAGCGCACCCGCTTGCAGGTGGCTGCAGTGCTGAAACTGGAAGCGTTCGGGCGAGACGGTATGTTCGCCTCGATGGCCTTGCTCGAAGCGGTCGAGGACTACCGCGACGGGCGCGTCGTCGAGGCTTTCGGCTGGAGTGGCGAGAGCTCCGATGCCGCGTCGCAGCGGGTGTTTCCGGCGTTTCGCCTGTACGCCCGCACGCTGGACGATGTCGAGCCGCTGCGCCGCTATTTCGCCGATCAGCATTTGCTGGTTTCCACTCAGGCGTCCGCCATCGCGCAAGTGCGATCCCTGAGCCGCAATCTGTCCATCGTCTTCTGGGTCATCGCCGGGCTGGCGTTGATCGGTGCGCTGGCTGCGGTGTTCGCAGGCGCCCTGGCGGCGGTCGAGCGCAAGCGGCGGGAACTCTCAGTGTTGCGTCTGCTGGGCTTGAGCACCGGAGCGCTGTTGTCGTTCGTGGTTATGCAGGCCTTCTACAGCGGCGTGCTGGCATCGCTGGTCAGCGCCGGGCTCTACCGTCTGGCCGAGTGCGGCCTCAACCAGTTATTCGTGCAGGTGCCGGGCGAGCACGCCAGCCAACTGCTTGTTCAGCATTACGTCGTTGCGGCGGGCGCCGTGCTGGCCGCCAGTGCGTTGGCAGCGGCGCTGGGCGGCTGGCGCGTGGCGCAGATCGAAGCTTCGGAAGGAATCAGAGATGTTTGAGTTGCGACGGGTTGGCCTGGCGCTGGCCATGGCGTCCTTGTGCGCGTCACTGGGCGTTGTTTCGCAGGCACTGGCCGAAGACACGCTGGATAACCCCAAGCCCTTGGCCGACGATGTGATCCTGCCGCTGCCCTGCGAAGGCCAGATGGTATTGCGCTACATCTATGTATTGGCGCAGGGCACGCTGGATGATCGGGAAATCAGCCTGGGTTATCCCTTCAGCGAAGGCGAGGCGGGCTACAAGCAGTCGTTTATTTCCGGCTATCGCCGCGACTTCATCAACGGCCAGTTCACCCTCAATGACTTGCCTGCCGACTGGCGCAAGACTATCAGCCCCAAGCTGCCGAAAACCGATGGCGCCACGCCGCTCAAGCCGATGCTGTATTTCATCGGCAAGTACGAAGTCACCGCGCGCCAGTACGCGCAAGTGATGTCCCAGGCCCAGTCTCTGGCCAGTGGCGAACCGGCCCCGGCCTGTGATGCGCCAGAAGGCATGGCCGGGCGCCTGCCCAAGGTGAAGCTGTCGCGCTTCGAGGCCGAACGCTTTTCGGCGGTCTACAGCGCCTGGCTGATGAAATATCACCGCGACCTGCTACCAGTCAGCGGCCGGGGCAAGAACGATGACGATGGCGGCGTGGGTTTCGTGCGCTTGCCCACCGAAGTCGAGTGGGAATATGCCGCTCGTGGCGGGCAGGCTGTCAGCCGTCAGGAGCTGGAAGGCCGGTTGTTTCCGCGCCGCGTCGAAGGCAGCGAAGAAGACGGCCCGCTGGGTGATTGGGCGGTATTCAATCAGGTGGCGGGCGGGACCGGGCAGGCTGCGCGCTTGATGCCCATCGGCACCAAGCTGCCCAATCCGGTCGGGCTGTTCGATGTGATCGGCAACGCTGCCGAGATGGTTCAGGAGTCCTTCCAGCTGGTGCACGCCGGGCGTCGTCAGGGCACCTACGGCGGATTCGTCGCCAAAGGCGGCAACTACCTGGAAGGCGAGGGCACGCTGTTTACCGGCATGCGCCGCGAATACCCGCTGTTCGCCGCCGATGGCACCGAACAGAGCAACGAAACCACGGGTTTCCGGGTCGCCATCGGCGCGCTCTCGGCACCGCGCTCGCGTTACAACGAGCTGTTCGAACAGTGGAAGAAGGAAGGACGCCTGGCCTCGCTGACCGACGCCATCGACGACGCCCAGGACCCGACCAAACGCCTGGACACCATCATCGCCGCCAGCACCGACCCGCGCCTGCAGGCGGAGCTTGGGCTGGTCAACGAAGAACTCAAGCGCAACGTTTCGCTGATTGCCCAGCAGCGCGAAGAAGCGGCGGGCAACCTGATCCAGTCTTCGGCGCTCGTTGCCGAGACCATCAACAACTACAACATCCGCCTGACCAACCTGCGCAAAAGTCAGAAACAGGCTGCCGACGCCAAGGACGAAGCCAGCGTGAAGCTGTTCGCGGGCGCCATCGAAAACGGCACCAGCGCGCTGGACGGTGCGGTCGCCATTTACATCGACAACCTGGCCACCGGGACGCGCTACACCGATGCGGTGATCCAGGCGCAGTTCCAGCGGGTGAAAGAAGAACTCAATCGCAAGCCGGTGCTGGGCAAGAGCCTGGTCGCCCGGGCCACGTTATTTGTTCGTCACGTGGGCAACTACCGCCAGCAAAAGCGCGCGGACCCACAGGCGATTCTGAAGGAACTGCTCGCTTCGGCCGCACAGCCGTGACGGCCGTCGTCCAGCGAGCTTAAAAAGGGAGTCCGGGCGGCCACCGCCGCGCCGGCGTTGTAACAACCAGAAAAGAGAGCATCACCATGCAGTTTTCCCGTAACCCTGCTGTTAACACTGTGGTTTCGAATTCCAAGTGCCGTGGGCTGACGTTGATCGCCGCAGGATTCAGCTTCGTGCTGATGGCCGGATGCGCCAACTCGCCGGTGTCCAAGGTCGGCGCCAGCACCAAGGTCGAGTACTACCCGACCTGTTACGAGCCGGTGCAGCACCTGCGCGACACCGATTCGAACATGAGCAAGTCGGTGATCGGTGGCGCCGCCGTCGGCGCACTGGGCGGTGCTCTGGCCGGCGCGCTGGTGGGCAGCTCCGAAGACCGCGCGCGCAACGCGGCCATCGGCGCCGCAGGTGGCGCACTGGTCGGCGGCGCCGCCGGTTACTACACCGAGAAGCAGAAGCAGATCACCGACGACAACCAGCGCATCGGCTCTTACGCTGCCGATATCAACAAGAACGCCGCCGACATGGACCGCAGCACCGCCTACGCCAAGGCGTCGCAGTCCTGCTACCAGAGCGAGTTCACCAAACTGCTTTCGGCGCGCAAGGCCAAGACCATCAACGACACCGAAGGCCGCAAGCGCTTGGCTGAAATCGTCGCAGGCCTGAAGGAATCCAACGACCTGATCACCGCTGTGAACGGCCGTACCGGCGAGAATCTGGACAACTACACCCAAGCGTACGAAAAAGACCTGCAGACCGTAGGCGTTCAGCGCGCTGACGTCGCGACTGTTGCCTCGGCGGACATCGCACCGGTGACCACCAGCAAGAAAAAGGCGCCAGTGAAGAAGAAACTGCCGACCGTGCCGCAGGAAGCCGTCAGCACCGAGAAGACGATCCAGGACGCCAAGACCAAACAGGCCGCCAGCCAGCAGGTTGCAGCGACCGGCCAGTCCCAGGTCAACGCCATGTGCAAGAACCCGGACCTGGGCGACTGGGCGCCGGTGCCGTGCCCGAACGTCTGATCGATCGCGCCTGATACACCTCGAACCGGCCTGGCTCCCTGAGCCAGGCCGGTTTTTTCTTGGGCGGGCAACACTGAAAGGCTGGCGGCTGTCAGAGATTTCTCTAACCTCACAGCATGCCTTCCCGTGTATTGCCGGACATCGCCTTCATGACTGCCATCTCTCGCCTTCCTCTGCTGTTGATCGCCGCCCTTTGCCTGTCGCCTCTGGCCGCGCACGCGGGTGAATGCAGCCAGTACGAACCCTCGGACGCGACCCTGAGCGGCACGCTCACTCGGCAAGTATTCCCGGGCCCGCCAGGTTTTGAGGACGTGGTTACCGGAGATGAGCCGCAAGTCGGCTTTTACCTGTCGCTGTCCGAGCCGCTGTGCATGACCGGCAACGACAAGGAAGCCGACATCAACGTCGAAGACAACGAAACCCTCGTGCAGCTGGTGCTCCAGCCCACCGACTACGACAACCTGCGCCCGTATCTCGACCAGCCGGTGGTGCTCAACGGAACCCTGTTCGGCGCCGTCACCGGCTTTCACCACACTCAGGTCTTGATGCAGCAAGTGCAACTGGTCAGCGGCATGAAAGCCGCGCCTGTCGACTGCGAACTGCTGAACCAGAAAGTCGGCATGCAGGAAGAAACCTACACGCCGTCGCTGCAAGGCAAGGTCATCGGCGGCCGGGCCTGGATCTACCAGGCCCCCAACCCGACCTGCAGCGACAAACGCCAGTTCATCGCCCAGGGCACGCCCGTTAGCGTGACGTCTATTGCCAATGGCGGTTGGGTGCGGGCCGAGATTGCTGGAAATGGCGGCAAGCCCGAGGTGGTGTGGCTGGATCAGGCGCAGGTGGTGTTGGGGTTGGGGGATGCGGAGCAGGAGTAGAGGCTCCGAAACGCTCGGCATCCAGGCCAGCTGTAAACTTTGAGTTTTTAACTGGCTTCATACACCCACAAAAAAAGCCCGCACATCGGCGGGCTTCTCTATATAGGTCGATTCACAGAACGTATCCCACGCACTGAAATCAAAAATGGCGCACCTGGCGGGATTCGAACCCACGACCCCTGCCTTCGGAGGGCAGTACTCTATCCAGCTGAGCTACAGGTGCAACGCGGGCGCCATGATACTCATCTGGCCCGCGTGCGTCCATGCTGGCGAGTCACTGTTGTCGATTTCGCACGTTTGCGTGTGTTGTTGCGGAGGCGAAATCAGGGTTTTGTTGCAAAGCGACGGTCTGCGTTCTTTTTTTCGAACACCCTATTGTCCTTTGCGGTTGTTGAACCTAGGATTCGTTTGAGATTTCAAACGCTCCCCGGTTCTGTCTGTTCGCGATCGCGCGGCAGGCCCGGCAACAGTTTTCCTGACGGCAGCCTCTGCAAGGAGGCGCCTTTGAACAATCAATAATATGCCCCGCCCCACGCGGTGCTGTTTAGGAGGCCGACATGCAGCTCAAAGACTCGAAGTTGTTCCGCCAGCAGGCGTACATCAATGGCGCTTGGGCCGATGCCGACAGTGGCCAGACCATCAAGGTCAACAACCCGGCGAACAACGAGATTCTGGGCACCGTGCCAAAGATGGGCGCTGCTGAAACCCGCCGTGCCATCGAAGCGGCCGACAAGGCGCTGCCTGCCTGGCGTGCCCTGACCGCCAAAGAGCGTGGCGCCAAGCTGCGCCGCTGGTTCGAACTGATGCTGGAGAACCAGGAAGACCTGGGCCGCCTGATGACCCTGGAGCAGGGCAAGCCGCTGGCCGAAGCCAAGGGCGAAATCGCCTACGCCGCGTCGTTCATCGAGTGGTTCTCCGAAGAAGCCAAGCGCGTCTACGGTGACGTGATTCCTGGCCATCAGCCGGACAAGCGCCTGATCGTCCTGAAGCAGCCTATCGGCGTAACCGCTGCAATCACCCCGTGGAACTTCCCGGCGGCGATGATCACCCGCAAGGCCGGCCCCGCGCTGGCAGCGGGCTGCACCATGGTCCTCAAGCCTGCTTCGCAAACCCCGTATTCCGCACTGGCGCTGGCTGAGCTGGCCGAGCGCGCCGGCATTCCGGCTGGCGTGTTCAGCGTCGTGACCGGCAGCGCCGGCGACATTGGCACCGAGCTGACCAGCAACCCGATCGTGCGCAAGCTGTCGTTCACCGGCTCGACTGAAATCGGTCGTCAGCTGATGGCCGAATGTGCCCACGACATCAAGAAAGTCTCGCTGGAACTGGGCGGCAACGCGCCGTTCATCGTGTTCGACGACGCGGACCTGGATAAGGCCGTCGAAGGCGCGATCATTTCCAAGTACCGCAACAACGGCCAGACCTGCGTCTGCGCCAACCGCATCTACGTGCAGGATGCCGTCTATGACGCGTTCGCCGAGAAGCTCAAGGCCGCAGTCGCCAAGCTGAAAGTCGGCGACGGCCTGACTGAAGGCACCACCACCGGCCCGCTGATCGACGAAAAAGCCGTGGCCAAGGTCAAGGAGCACATCGCCGACGCGCTGGGCAAAGGCGCGAAAGTGCTGAGCGGTGGCAACAGTCTGGAAGGCAATTTCTTCGAACCGACTATTCTGGTCAACGTACCGAAAGACGCTGCCGTGGCGAAGGAAGAAACCTTCGGCCCGCTGGCGCCGCTGTTCCGCTTCAAGGACGAGGCCGAAGTGATCGCGATGTCCAACGACACCGAGTTCGGCCTGGCCTCGTACTTCTACGCGCAGAACATGAGCCGCGTGTTCCGTGTGGCCGAAGCGCTGGAGTACGGCATGGTGGGTATCAACACCGGCCTGATCTCCAACGAAGTCGCGCCGTTCGGTGGCGTGAAGGCGTCGGGTCTGGGCCGTGAAGGTTCGAAATACGGCATCGAAGACTATTTGGAAATCAAATATCTCTGCATCAGCGTCTGACGCAGGGGTATTCAGCCCGCGAAGCGCGAGAGCGACGTTTCGCGGGTTTTAGTGGCAAAAAACACATAGGTGGCCGGGAGGCCGCGGCAGTCGATCATCGTATGCTGCCGCTGTTGACCCCCGCCGCCCTATCCTTGAACCACGCCGCCCGATGAGCGGTGAATGAGGAAATCATGAGCAAAACCAACGCATCCCTGATGAAACGCCGCGAAGCCGCTGTCCCACGTGGCGTTGGTCAAATCCACCCGATCTTCGCCGATTCCGCGAAGAACGCTACCGTTACCGACGTTGAAGGTCGTGAGTTCATCGACTTCGCAGGCGGTATCGCGGTACTGAACACCGGTCACCTGCACCCGAAAATCGTCGCTGCCGTGCAAGAGCAACTGACCAAGCTGACCCACACCTGCTTCCAGGTGCTGGCGTACGAGCCGTACGTTGAACTGTGCGAAAAAATCAACGCCCGCGTGCCAGGCGACTTCGCCAAGAAAACCCTGCTGGTGACCACCGGTTCCGAAGCGGTCGAGAACTCCATCAAGATCGCTCGCGCCGCCACTGGCCGCGCTGGCGTGATCGCCTTCACCGGCGCTTACCACGGCCGCACCATGATGACCCTGGGCCTGACCGGTAAAGTCGTGCCTTACTCGGCCGGCATGGGCCTGATGCCAGGCGGCGTGTTCCGCGCGCTGTACCCGAACGAACTGCATGGCGTGAGCATCGACGATTCGATCGCCAGCATCGAGCGCATCTTCAAGAACGACGCCGAGCCGCGCGACATCGCCGCGATCATCCTGGAGCCAGTGCAGGGTGAAGGCGGTTTCTACGTCGCACCGAAAGCCTTCATGCAGCGCCTGCGCGAGCTGTGCGACAAGCATGGCATCCTGCTGATCGCCGACGAAGTGCAGACCGGCGCTGGCCGTACCGGCACCTTCTTCGCCATGGAGCAGATGGGCGTCGCGCCTGACCTGACCACCTTCGCCAAGTCCATCGCTGGCGGCTTCCCGCTGGCCGGTGTCTGCGGCAAGGCCGAATACATGGACGCCATCGCCCCAGGCGGCCTGGGCGGCACCTACGCTGGTAGCCCGATTGCCTGCGCCGCGGCCCTGGCCGTGATGGAAGTGTTCGAAGAAGAGAAACTGCTGGACCGCAGCAAGGCCGTTGGCGAGCGTCTGGTGACCGGCCTCAAGGCCATCCAGGCCAAGCACCCGGCTGTGATCGGTGACGTGCGCGCGCTGGGCTCGATGATCGCCATCGAGTGCTTCGAGAACGGCGACACTCACAAGCCGAACGCTGCTGCCGTGGCGTCCGTTGTGGCCAAGGCTCGCGAGAAGGGCCTGATCCTGCTGTCCTGCGGCACCTACGGTAACGTGCTGCGCGTGCTGGTTCCGCTGACCTCGCCAGACGAGCAACTGGACAAAGGCCTGAAAATCATCGAAGAGTGCTTCGCTGAAATCGCCTGATGTCCGCCGATCACATTTGTAAAATGTGATCGAGTCGTCAGAAAAAACCTGCTCCGGCAGGTTTTTTCGTTTATTGACGTCAGAAAACGCGCTTTCTCCCTGTCTCCATTGCCAGTCTTTGACTAATGTACGAAGACTGGATGCCGGAGAGTCATGATGACCGTTGTAGAGGCGCCTTCCGTCCCTCGTGTATTGATCGCCGAAGCGGACCCCTGGGCCCGCGAAATGCTCAGTGAACTCGTGCTGGATGTGCGATGCGACGCACAGCTGGACGTGTGCCCGGACGGCAAGCAGGCGGTGGACATCATGCGCGGGTTCATCCCTGACCTGGTGATCGCCTCCCGCGAGCTGCCGGGGGTGGATGGCCTGACCCTTTTGCGCGGCGTGCGCATGCTCAAACGGCAGATCCCGGTGCGTTTCATCCTGCTCAGCAGCCGCAGTGACAGCGCCAGTGTGCGCGAGGCTGTGCAGCTAGCGCCTACTGCTTACCTGACCAAACCCTTGAATATCGACAGCCTGCGCCAGCGCCTGGAAAACCTGCTGCTGCGCGACGGTGCGCAGGTGGCGTGTGAAGTGCCGGCGCTGGCGCCGGGCGTGGGGCTGGACGGTTTTCTGGAAAAACGCCGCGAACTGGCCGACGGCGGGCCGTTGTACGTCGATGTGCGGGAGGTGCTGGCGCGCAGCCGCAACGCCAATGGTGTCGATCTCAAGCTGCTGGAACACGAGCTGATCGAAGACCCCCATGTCACGGCGGTGCTGATCGCCGCCTCCAACAGCGCCTCGCAACATCAGGGCAAGCCGCAGCAGACCCTCGGCCAGGCACTGACCACATTGGGCGGCACCCAGAGCGCCAACCTGATTCAAGGCCTGGCGCTCAAACGTGGGGCGATCCTGACCGACGAGAACTTGATCCTGCAGGCCAGCCAGATCTGGGCGGTGTCACGCCGTACCGCAGGTTATGCGCGGATTCTGGCACGCACGCTGGACCTGAACCACGAGCGTTGCTATTGCGCGGGCCTGCTCAGAAGCCTGGGCGAGCTGTCGGTGATTCGTTGTCTGCAGGAATGGCGACAGGCCGGCGGCACGCTGGACGAGGCGAGCATTGCCCGCGCGCTGGAGCAGTATTCGGCGGCGTTCGGCTCGGCCCTGCGTACCCGCTGGCGTCTGCCGCTTGAACTGCGCGAGCTGATCGCGGCGGTGTATCAGTACAACACCGGGGTCTACACCCGCGAGGTGCTGGCCATGAACCTGGCCGGGCAGATGGGGCGTCTGGGGCAGGAAGACCCGCTGGAAGCGCTGGCCAAGAGCAAGTCGGCGCGGTTGCTCAAAGTCAATGCGATGGATCTTGAGCGGGTGCGCAACAAGTTGGTGGCGTAAGAACGACGTGGATTCTGCGCATGGATCGTTGTTCGCGTCGGGCAGAGGACCTGTAGGAGCGAATTCATTCGCGATTGGCCTGAGCAGACGATACACCTGCATCGCCTGTTCGATTTTTCGCGAATGAATTCGCTCCTACAGAGGGATCGGCGTATGGATCGTTGATCGCGGGAAGTTCGGGAATCAAACCAACACGATCTGATTCTTGCCTTGGCGCTTGGCCTGATACATCGCGGCGTCGGCACGGGCGTAGAGCGCTTCCAGGCCCTGATCCTGCTTGTCGAGGTTGGTCAGGCCTTGGCTTGCGGTGATACCGAACGACTTTTCACCCTGGGGGAACACCAAGCGTTGGATCTCCCGTTGCAGGCGTTCGGCGATCTGTTTGGCCATGTCCGGCGCGCAACCGGGGAACACCGCGGCGAACTCCTCGCCACCGATACGCCCGAACAAATCGCCGCGGCGCAGCGTCTTGCGGCCGCATTCGGCGATCCGTTGCAGCACCACGTCGCCTTCCTGGTGGCCGTAGGTGTCGTTAACCAGCTTGAAGTCATCCACATCCAGCAACAGAAACGCCATGGGCGTGCCCTGCAGGCGGGCCTGTTCGAACTCGCGCTGGGCGCATTCGAAGAAGTGCCGGCGGTTGCTGCTCTGGGTCAGCACGTCGGTGGTGGCCAGGCGTTGCAGGTCGTCTTCGAGCTGTTTCTTTTCGGTGATGTCTTCGGCGATACCCACCACGATCAGGCGCTGGCCGGCCTGATGGCTGACGAAGCACTTGTCGCTGAGCCAGCGGACCTGGCCGTCGGCGCGCATGATGCGGTATTCGCGGTCTTCAATGGAGCCCTTTTCCAGCACTTCGCTGAGGCTGCGCTCGGCGTAGTCCAGATCGTCCGGGTAAATGCTGTCGCGCCATTCGCCGAAGTCGGCCAGCAGCAACCCGGCCGAGCGCCCGAAGATTTTTTCGTAGGCGGGGCTGACGTAGATCATGCGCTGGGTCTGCCAGTCGAACGCCCAGAGCACGGCGTTGACGCTGACCAGAAGGGAGCTGAAGAGCTGTTCGCGTTCACTCAGGCGTGCCACTTCGGCTTGGGCGTGCATCAGGGCCAGCAGGGTTTCTGCGGCGGCGGGTGTTTCGATTGAGGATGTCGAGTTGTCCATGAGCACTGCATCTCAAAATAAGGTGCGGCGCACAGCCACAACATGTCACACAGCATAGTGCGAAGGTGATAATGAGATGGGTGTAGTGGCACTTAGTTCCGACGGGCGCCCCGTCAGATGACGGAGCGCCGATCAACGGCAGGCGAAATCAGCCGTGGTGAGGGCGCAGCGAGTAGGTCTTGAGCTGGTCGGCGAAGTCGCGCAACGACTGGATGCCGCTGGCCTCGGCCTCGTGAACCCAGTCCTTGATGGCGGCCAGCATGTCGTGGCCGTTGCTGCTGGTGCGGGCCCAGATCTGTTGCAGCGCCAGGCGTTTTTCGTAGATCACCTTCAGTGCCTGGCTGTGCTCGAGCATGGTCTGGATGCGCACCTGATGCTTGTCTTCCAGCAGGCTGGTTTCCCGCGACAACAGGCGTTTGGCGCGGCGGAACTGGTGGCGAACCGAGGCGTCGGCCTTGGCCAGTTCCTGTTTCACCAACGGCGCGATCACCAGCTTGCGGTACTGGGCCATGATCTGAAAACGGTTGTTGAGGATCGCCATGGCGGTGTCCATGTCCACATGGCCCTTGCCTTCGACACGGTGGGCGATGGGGGCGATGCGCTGCACCTTGGCCAGGCGCAGCCAGCAGAACAGCTTGATCCACGCCCAGCCCATGTCGAACTCCCAGCGCTTGACCGACAGCTTGGCCGAGTTGGGGTAGGTGTGGTGGTTGTTGTGCAGTTCTTCGCCGCCGATCAGGATGCCCCACGGCACCAGATTGGTCGCCGCGTCCCGGCATTCGAAGTTGCGATAGCCCACCGCATGGCCCAGGCCATTGACCACACCTGCGGCCCACAGCGGAATCCACATCATCTGGATCGCCCAGACGGTGATGCCGATCACGCCGAACAGCGCCAGATCGAGCACGGCCATGATCGCGATGCCCAGCTTGGGGTAGCGCGAGTACAGGTTGCGTTCGATCCAGTCTTCCGGGCAGTTCTTGCCGTAGATGCGCAGGGTCTCGGGGTTCTCGGCCTCGGCGCGGTACAGCTCGGCGCCCTTGCGCAGGACGGTCGACAGGCCTTTGACGACCGGGCTGTGCGGGTCGTCCTCAGTCTCGCATTTGGCGTGGTGCTTGCGGTGCACGGCGGTCCACTCGCGGGTGTTCTGCGCCGTGGTCAGCCACAGCCAGAAACGGAAAAAGTGCTTGAGCCCGGCGTTGAGTTCCAGCGAGCGGTGAGCTGAATAGCGATGCAGATAGACCGTGACGCTGACGATGGTGACGTGGGTCATCGCCAGAATGACTGCGACCAATTGCCAGACGGAAAGGTCGAGCAGACCGTTGTTCCACATAGGCTGAAATGCCCTCGGTTGTAACGCGAACAGATGGCGGGCGCAGGCGTTGGCCAGGCCCGGTACGGCAGCGCGCATTATCACTTAGCCAGCAGAGAAAACCAGTCGGTGTTTTCCGAAAGCGTCGCAGGATGTTTCTTCCTCTATAATCCGCTTCTTTCGTCTGGCTTTGGCTTTTCCATGTCGGCTATTACCCGTGATGCGCTCAAAACCGCACTGTTGTATGGGCTGCTGTCGATTTTCTGGCTGGCGTTCAGCGACTCCCTGCTGCCACTTCTGATCGATGATCCGGCTCAGCTGGCCCGCGCCCAACTGATGAGCGGTTATGCCTGGCTGGCGCTCAGCGCGCTGTGCATCTTCTTTGCTCGCGCCCGTTTATCCGCATTCATGAGCAGCAAAGCCCGCGCCCGCCAGGATCAGGATATGCAAAGCCTGCGGCTGGCAGCAGCGGTGTTCGACAGCACGCTGGAAGGGGTGCTGGTCACCGATGCCAGCGGTGTGATCGTCCACGTCAACCGGGCGTTCATGGAGATCACCGGCTACCAGCAGGACGAAGTGCTCGGCCAGTTCCCCAGCAAATTCAAGTCCGGGCGCCATGGCCCGGATTTCTACGAGCGCATGTACAAGACCATTCTCAGCGCCGGGCAGTGGAGCGGCGAGATCTGGAACCGGCGCAAAAGCGGCGAAATTTATCCGCAGTGGCAGAGCATTCGCACCATCAAGGACGACCAGGGAAACATTACTCACTTCGTCGCGGTGTTTTCCGACATCACCTCCATCAAGCACTCGCAGCAGGAGCTGGCCCACGCCGCTCATTACGATGCGCTGACCGGTCTGCCCAACCGCCTGCTGTTCTCCGACCGCGCCGAGCAGGCCCACACCCACGCCCGGCGCAGCAAGCACTCGCTGGGGCTGCTGCTGATCGATCTGGACCACTTCAAGCACATCAACGACAGCCTGGGCCATAACGTCGGCGACGAAGTGCTCAAGGCGGTCAGTGAGCGATTGACCGGGCTGGTGGATAAGGGTGCGACGCTGGCCCGCCTCGGCGGCGATGAGTTCGCGGTGCTGGTGGAAGGGCCGGGGCAGGCCATGCAGATTGCGGAAAAGGCGCAGGCGCTGCTCGATGGCCTGCGCGAGCCCTTTGTCATTGGCGAGCAGACGCTGTTTCTGACAGCCAGCATCGGCATCAGCCTGTTTCCCAACGACGCGATGAATGCTGCGCAACTGTTGCGCAATGCCGACACCGCGCTGTTTCAGGCCAAGAGCCAGGGCCGCGAAGGCTACGCGCTGTACACCGAAGAGCTGACCGCCCACGCGCAGCGGCGTCTGGAGCTGACCGCGGAACTGCGGCGGGCCATCGAGCAGGACGAGCTGCGGGTGTTCTACCAGCCGATCCACAACCTGCAGACGCGGCGCATCGAAGGCGTCGAGGCGCTGGTGCGCTGGAGCCACCCGCAGCGCGGCATGGTGTCGCCGGGGGAATTCATTCCGGTGGCCGAGCAGAGCGGCCTGATTGCCGACATCGACAATTGGGTGTTGACCCGCGCATGCCTGCAGATGCGCCAGTGGTGCGAGGCGGGGGTGGGGCTGTCGTTCGTGGCGGTGAACGTGTCGACCCGGCTGTTCAGCCGTGGCGATCTGGACATCCGCGTGGCGCGGGTGCTGAACGAGACGGGTCTGGCGCCCGAGTTTCTTGAGCTGGAAGTCACCGAAAGCGCGGTCATGGACGATCCCGAGCAGGCCATCGAGCAGATGCACCGGCTGCGCGAATTGGGCCTGAAGCTGTCCATCGACGACTTCGGTACGGGGTATTCATCGATGCTGCGCCTCAAGCGCATGCCGGTGCAGAAGCTCAAGATCGATCAGGGCTTCGTGGCGGGCCTGCCGGGGGATGAAGACGATATCGCCATCGTGCGCGCGATCATCGCCCTGGCCCGCGCCATGGACATGCGGGTGCTCGCCGAGGGCATCGAACAGGCCGATCAGGCGGCGTTTCTGCTGCAGGCTCAGTGCGAATTGGGCCAGGGTTACTGGTTCGCCCGGCCGATGCCTGCCGAGCAGATTGACTGGGAGCATGCGCCGGTCTTTGCTACCGCCTGATGCCGAGTCTGTAGGAGCGAATTCATTCGCGAATGGGCGGGTCAGACAATACATATCCATCGCCTGATGAATCGTTCGCGAATGAATTCGCTCCTACAGGGTTCCGAGTTCGTATCGGGTCTAGCGGAGTCGCTACAGCTGATAAATTCCATTCGGTTATATCTGCATTCTTAAATAGTATTTTTAAGAATAAAAATCCCTCTCTACTATCGCTCCTACGCCACAAGCAGCTGCCTTCCCACGACGCTGCGGGCACTTCATTTCAGGAGCACGACAATGAGCGCATCTCTTCGTAGCGTCGACGGCCAGGACGAACAAAGCATTCTGCGGGAAATCCAGAGCGCACTGCGCGACCTGCGTTTCGGCGCGGTGGAAATCACCGTGCACAACGCACAGGTGGTGCAGATCGAGCGCAAGGAAAAATTCCGTCTGCAGAACCCGGGCAAACAGCAGGGCTGAGCCCGGCACCGGCAATCACGAATAACGCTTCACCAAAACTAGAAAAAGCCAACAACAGAACAGATTCCAGGAGCTTGATTCATGTCCATTCGCCGTTACGCGCTGGCCGCTCTGGCCAGTGCCGTGCTTGCCGGATCCGCCGTTGCCAAGGATTACCAGCTGCTGAACGTGTCGTACGACCCGACCCGTGAGCTGTATCAGGACTACAACGCCGAGTTCATCAACTACTGGACCAAGGCCCACCCTGGCGACACGGTCAAGATCAACCAGTCCCACGGTGGCTCGGGCAAGCAGGGCCGTTCGGTGATCGACGGCTCTCCTGCTGACGTGGTGACCTTGGCGCTGGCCGGCGATATCGACGAAATCGCCAAACTTGGCAAATCGCTGCCGGCCGACTGGCAAAAACGCCTGCCGGACGCCAGCACGCCGTACACCTCGACCATCGTGTTCCTGGTGCGCAAGGGCAACCCTAAGGGCATCAAGGACTGGGGCGATCTGGTCAAGAAAGACGTTTCGGTGATCACGCCCAACCCGAAAACCTCGGGCGGTGCGCGCTGGAACTTCCTGGCCGCCTACGCTTATGGCCTGAAAGCCAACAATGGCGATGAAGCCAAGGCCAAGGAATACATCACTCAGCTGTTCAAGCACGTGCCTGTGCTCGACACCGGTGCTCGCGGCGCCACCATCAGCTTCGTGCAGAACAACCTGGGCGACGTGTTGCTGGCCTGGGAAAACGAAGCCTTCCTGTCGCTGAAAGAAGACGGCGGCGCCGACAAGTTCGACATCGTTGTGCCTTCGCTGTCGATTCTGGCCGAGCCGCCTGTCGCGGTGGTCGACAAGAACGCCGAGAAGAAGGGCAACACCGAAATCGCCACCGAGTACCTCAAGCACCTGTACAGCAAGGAAGGCCAGGAAATCGCGGCGAAGAACTTCTACCGCCCGCGTGACAAGGAAGTGGCCGCCAAGTACGAGAAGCAATTCCCGAAACTGGACCTGGTGACCATCGACAAGGATTTCGGCGGCTGGAAGTCGGCACAGCCGAAGTTCTTCGATGACGGTGGCGTGTTCGACCAGATTTACGTGCCACAGTAACGCAAGGCACTATCACACCCGTAGCAGTCCGGCTTGCCGGCGGCAGCGATCTTCAGGACGCCACCGCCGGCAAGCCGGACTGCTACGGGGTCGACGCGAATCAAGTTATAGGCCCGGTTCATTCCGGGTTATGTGCATCAACCAAGGACACTTATGTCTCGACGCATATCCCCCGTCATACCCGGCTTCGGGCTGACGCTGGGCTACACCCTGGTGTACCTCAGTCTGATTGTGCTGATACCGCTTGCGGTCATGTTCATCCACGCGTCCCAGCTGAGCGCCGCGCAGTTCTGGAACATCGTCACCGCGCCCCGGGTGCTGGCGGCGCTGAAACTGAGCTTCGGCACGGCGTTCTTCGCGGCCATCATCAACGGCGTGATCGGCACGCTCTTGGCCTGGGTGCTGGTGCGCTACACCTTTCCGGGACGCAAGATCATCGATGCGATGATCGACCTGCCGTTCGCCTTGCCCACCGCCGTTGCCGGTATCGCGCTGACCGCGCTGTACACACCTACAGGGCTGGTCGGCCAGTTCGCTACCGATCTGGGCATCAAGATCGCCTACACTCCGCTCGGCATCACCCTGGCGCTGACCTTTGTCACCATGCCGTTCGTGGTGCGTACGGTGCAGCCGGTGCTGGCGGATATCCCCCGTGAAGTGGAAGAGGCCGCGGCCTGCCTGGGCGCCAAGCCGCTTCAGGTGTTTCGTTACATCCTCGTGCCTGCCTTGCTGCCTGCCTGGCTGACCGGCTTCGCCCTGGCCTTTGCCCGTGGAGTGGGCGAGTACGGCTCGGTGATCTTCATCGCCGGCAACATGCCGATGAAGACCGAGATCCTGCCGCTGCTGATCATGGTCAAGCTCGACCAGTACGACTACGCCGGCGCCACGGCCATCGGCGTGATGATGCTGGTGGTGTCGTTCATTCTGTTGCTGCTGATCAACATCCTGCAGCGACGCATCGAAACCCCTAACTGAGGAGGCGTAATCATGTCTGGTCCATCGCTTATTGCCGCTTCCTCCGCCAACGCTGCCCGCCGTGGCAGCTCGGGGGCGCGGCGCATCCTGATCGGCCTTGGCTGGCTGGTCTTTGCACTGTTTCTGTTGCTGCCGCTGGTGGTCGTGGTCAGCCAGGGCCTGAAGAATGGCCTGGGCGGGTTCTTCACCGCGATCCTTGAGCCTGACGCCCTGTCAGCCCTGAAACTGACGATCTACGCGGTGCTGATTTCGGTGCCGTTGAACGTCGTGTTCGGCGTGGCAGCGGCCTGGTGCGTGAGCAAGTACTCGTTCCGTGGCAAGGCCATTCTGGTCACCCTGATCGACCTGCCGTTCTCGGTCTCGCCGGTGATCGCCGGTCTGGTCTACATCCTGATGTTCGGCGCCCGTGGCGTGTTCGGCCCGTGGCTGCAGGATCACGACATCCAGATCGTCTTCGCCCTGCCGGGCATCGTGCTGGCGACCATCTTCGTGACGGTGCCGTTCGTGGCCCGCGAGCTGATCCCGCTGATGCAGGAGCAGGGCACGCAGGAGGAGGAGGCGGCGCGTCTGCTGGGCGCCAACGGCTGGCAGATGTTCTGGCACGTCACGGTGCCGAACATCAAATGGGGCCTGATCTACGGCGTGGTGCTGTGTACCGCGCGGGCCATGGGTGAGTTCGGCGCGGTGTCGGTGGTGTCCGGCCACATCCGCGGCGTGACCAACACCCTGCCGCTGCATGTCGAGATTCTCTACAACGAGTACAACCACGTGGCTGCATTTGCCGTGGCGAGCCTGTTATTGATCCTTGCGCTGTTCATCCTGCTGCTCAAGCAGTGGAGCGAAGCGCGCATTAGCCGTCTGCGCCAAAGCGCGGCGGAGGAATAATTCATGTCGATCGAAGTCCGTAACGTCAGCAAGAATTTCAACGCCTTCAAGGCCCTCAACAGCATCAATCTGGACATCCAGAGTGGCGAGCTGGTGGCCTTGCTGGGCCCGTCCGGCTGCGGCAAGACCACGCTGCTGCGCATCATCGCCGGGCTTGAAACCCCGGATCAGGGCAACATCGTGTTCCATGGCGAGGACGTCTCCGGCCACGATGTGCGCGATCGCAACGTCGGGTTCGTGTTCCAGCACTACGCGCTGTTCCGCCACATGACGGTGTTCGACAACGTCGCCTTCGGCCTGCGCATGAAGCCCAAGAACCAGCGCCCGAGCGAAACCCAGATCGCCGCCAAGGTCCATGAGCTGCTGAACATGGTGCAACTGGACTGGCTCAGCGACCGCTATCCGGAGCAACTGTCCGGCGGCCAGCGCCAGCGTATCGCCCTGGCCCGCGCGCTGGCGGTGGAACCCAAGGTGCTGCTGCTCGACGAGCCGTTCGGTGCCCTCGACGCCAAGGTGCGCAAGGAGCTGCGCCGCTGGCTGGCTCGCCTGCACGAAGACATCAACCTGACCTCGGTGTTCGTGACCCACGACCAGGAAGAGGCCATGGAAGTCGCCGACCGCATCGTGGTGATGAACAAGGGCGTGATCGAGCAGATCGGCTCGCCGGGTGAGGTCTACGAGAATCCGGCCAGCGACTTCGTCTACCACTTCCTCGGTGACTCCAACCGCCTGCACCTGGGCGAAGACAACCACGTGCTGTTCCGCCCCCACGAAGTGTCGCTGTCGCGTCAGGAAGTGGAAGGGCACCACCCGGCGGAAGTCCGCGACATCCGCCCGTTGGGTGCAACCACCCGCGTGACCCTGCGCGCCGAGGGCCAGCCGGATCTGATCGAGGTGGAAGTGGTGAAGGACCACGACAGCCTGATCGGCCTGGCGCGGGGCGAGACCTTGTTCTTCAAGCCGAAGGTCTGGCAGAAGGTCGCGAATCTCTAGGCTACACCCGCCTCGTAGCAGCACGGCTTGCCGGCGGGAGCGGTGTGTCAGACGACCTGTTCGTCACAGATACACCGCCCCGCCGGCAAGCCGTGCTGCTACGGGTTGAGTCGATTCCAGTTACACCGCAGCTTTCTTCATATCGCGCTTGTGCGTTCGCCCAACGCGCCCTTCGATGTTGCCCTGCAACTTTTTCCTCATCCCCATCAGAAAAGCCGCCTCGGCCGTGACGAACAGCGGGCCGATGATCAGACCTGAGAGGTCGTCCACAAACGCCGGCTTGCGACCTTCGTAATAATGGCCGACGAACTGGATCGCCCAACCCACCACGAACAGCCCGACGCCGCTGCCGAGCCAGACCAGGGTGCTCTGCTGTGCCAGATGTGCGCCAATCCACAGAAACAGCACGAGCACGATGCCGAGGGCGATGCCCAGTGGCCGGTCCAGCTTCAGGTAAAACCAGGCCGCCGCCACCGTCGCCAGCAGGGCCGGGGACAGCCACAGCTCGCCCAGCGCCCAACTGCTCCAGCCGGGGCGCGACAGCAGGATGGAGACCGCCAGCACGATCAGCGGCACGCCGACAAAGTGCGTGGCGATGTTTCGGGTATCACGGTGGTAGGACGCGTACTGACTGAGATGATCGACGAGGTTTTTCATTGTTATTCCTCACTGGATACGTGGATCATGCGGCCCGACTCAATCTGGCGGATCCATCGGAGGAACCAGCCTGCAATAAATCGCCATCAAGAAAAAGGAGATTCACGTGACGAATGGGACCCAATGGCGCTCATGGTTGGACAACGACCACTGGTTCACCGACTTGCCCACTTCCCTGCAGGATAGCTTGCTGGTCGGCATGCGGCAGCGGCGGTTCACGCCCGGCAAGCTGATCTTCGAACATGGTGAGGCGCCCTGCGGTTTGTACGCGCTGCTGTCCGGATCGATCCGCTTCAACGGGGTCAAGCAGCAGCGCGACTGGTTGCCCCCTGCCAAAACGCCGCGACCCTACTGGTTCGGCGAGGTTTCGCTGTTCGACGGCCTGCCCCGGCTGCACGATGTCTTCGCTCAGGACCAGATCATCGTCCTGCACCTGCCCCAAGCGTCCTTGAGCGAAATGCTCGAAGCCAACCCGCATCACTGGCGCTACTTCGCCCGATTGCTTGGCCGCAAGCTCGGCCTGGAAGTGCCGCCTAACGACCAGGTGACGCTGATGCCCACCGATGAGCGGGTGGCCTTTCGCCTGTTGCTGCTCACCGAAGGTTACGGTGACCTCGACCATTCGACGCGCACGGTGTCGGTCAATGACGTGTTATCCGACACCCGGCTGGGCCTGGCGCCGGAAGTCGTTGATCGGGTGGTCGGGCAGTTCGCCGAACGCGGCATCGTGCGCCGCGAGGGCGATTTCATCTGCGTGCTGGACGTCGAGCGCCTGCGCAAGGCCGCGCGGCATCGTCTGACCGGCGGCTGAGGCGGTCAGCGCAAGCCGTCGCGGTACTGGCTGGGGGTCATGCCGGTCCAGCGCTTGAAGGCGCGGCTGAAGCTGCTGGTGTCGGCGAAGCCTAGAAGAAAGGCGATTTCACTGAGCGAGCTGCCCGGCTCGCGCATGTGCAGCAACGCCAGGTTCTGCCGGCACTGGTTGAGCAGCAGGTCGTAGCTGCAGCCTTCATCGGCCAGGTGCCGCTGCAGGCTGCGCAGGCTCAAGTGCAAGTGCTGGGCGATGCGTTCGGCTGAGGGTTCGCCTTCGGGCAACTGCGCTTCGATGGCGCCGCGCACCTTGCGCTCCCAGGTCAGGGGGCTGAGTTTTTCCAGGGTGCGGTTGAGCACTGCTTCGTTGTGCTCGGCCAGTTCCGGGTTGGCGTCGTCCAAGTGGCTATCGAAATCCGCGCAGGCAAACTCCAGCAGGTTTTCCGCCGCACCGAAGTGCAGCGGCGCGCGGAACACGTCGTGCCAGGGCTTGGGGTCGGCGGGTTCGGGCCGCACCAGATGCACCGCCAGCGGCGCGTAGTGGCGGCCCAGACGGTTGCGGCAGGTCCTCACGTAGATCGCCGCGAAGGCGTCCATGGCCTCATTGGCCGGCATCGCGCCGCCCTCGGGCACGCGAAAGCGAAACTCGTAATGCTCACCGACGCGGGTGAAGCTCAAATCCAGCGCATCGCTGACCACCGGGTGATAGCGCACGATGCGTTCGAACACTTCGCGTAACGAGCCGCTGGCCACCAGCGCGTACCCCAGCGCATGAAAGGTCGTGGGGCTGACGAAGCGCGAGACGCGCAGCCCCAGCGCCGGGTCGCCGCTGGCCTGCACCGACAGCTCCCAGAAACGCGTGGTGACCGCCACCGGGTATCGAGCGTTGGGGTCGTCCATCAATTGCGGGTCCAGCCCCGCCGCCTGGCTCAGCGCGAGGCTGTCCAGGCCCAGCGCGTCGAGTTGCTTGCGCAGGGCACGGGTCCAGCTGGCGAGAACGCTTGGATCAGACATGAATATTGGCGCCTGCGGTCAACAACCTGGCGTCCACGGTCGGGCGGTTTTGCGCCCCGCGCGGCACAGTGGAGCCTCGTTTTTCATCATCATAAGACCGGAGAATGGAAGCATGCACGACTCTTCTGCAAGCGTGGCCGGATTGAATGCACAACAGCGATCAGCCCATATTCGCGCGGTGGTTACGGCCTACGGTGTCACCTTGCGCGAGCGCTACCCGATCCTGGCCCATCAGGATGCGATCGGCGCCGGCATCCTGGTGTTCACGCTGGCCGGCATGGTGGGCTGTGCGGCGCTCTATCTCGCGGGTTACATGGCGTGGTGGGTGTGCCTGTTGCTCAACGCTTTCTTCGCTTCACTGACCCACGAGCTGGAGCACGACCTGATCCACAGCATGTATTTTCGCAAGCAGCGCGTGCCTCACAACCTGATGCTGGCACTGGTGTGGCTGGCCCGTCCGAGCACCATCAACCCGTGGATTCGCCGGCATCTGCACCTCAACCATCACAAAGTCTCCGGCACCGAAGCGGACATGGAAGAACGCGCCATCACCAACGGCGAACCCTGGGGCATCGCGCGTTTGCTGATGGTGGGCGATAACGTCATGTCGTCGCTGATTCGCACCTGGCGCGCCAAGACCTGGGCGCACAAGTTCAGCATTCTCAAGCGCACTGCGCGGGTGTACGCGCCGCTGGCGTTGCTCAACTGGGGCGCGTGGTATGTGTTTCTCGGTTTTCATGCCGCCAACGGGATGGCGAGCCTGATGGGCGCATCGGTTGATTGGTCGGCCCATACGCTGGCGGTCATGCAGGTGATCGACATCGCTGTCGTGGTGCTGGTCGGGCCCAACGTTTTGCGCACCTTCTGCCTGCATTTCGTCAGTTCCAACATGCACTACTACGGCGATGTCGAGAGCGGCAACGTGATGCAGCAGACCCAGGTGCTCAACCCCTGGTGGCTGTGGCCGTTGCAGGCGTTCTGTTTCAACTTCGGCAGCACCCACGGCATTCACCATTTCGTGGTCAAGGAGCCGTTCTACATCCGCCAGATGAGCGCGCCGGTGGCGCACAAGGTCATGGCCGAGATGGGGGTGCGGTTCAACGATTTCGGGACGTTTGCGCGGGCGAACAGGTTCTCTGCGGTCAAGGCCAGCGCTGTCGCGCCTGAACCTGTACGCGGTTGAAACTGTGGGAGCCGGCTTGCTGGCGAAAAGCGGTGTGTCATTCGAAGTTGCAGTGCCTGACACGCCGCATTCGCCAGCAAGCCGGCTCCTACAGGTTGTGCATCCATCCGGAAATTTCAGGCGATAAAAAATTCTGTAACAACCCCACCGTATTCTCTGCTCATCCCCGGCGAGCTGGGGGCAGACAGCGTGATTTATCAGGGCCGCTCCTTAAGGCAGGGGGTGGCCCTCTTTTTTTCCGGCGGCGATCACCTGTTTTTGCGGTATATGAGTTCGAGTTATTAATAAATATCTTCTTATTCTTTTTCGAATATATATCCCGTCCCTATACTCGCCGCCATGAACGCAAAAAATGCAGGAGGCGAAGGCCATGCATAACGAGTCGATCCGTTACCTGATCGTGCCAGGCTGGCAAGGATCCGCCGACGATCACTGGCAGACCCACTGGCAGAACAGCCTGCCCAACAGCGTGCGCGTGGAGCAGGCCAACTGGTTGACGCCGCGCCGTGAAGACTGGGTCGGGGAGTTGCAACGCGCCATCGCCGCCGACAGCTCGCCGGTAATCCTGATCGCTCACAGCCTGGGCTGCGTGACGGTCGCGCACTGGGCGCAACTGGCGCCGCTGGAAACCCTGCGCCAGGTACGCGGTGCCTTGCTGGTCGCGCCTGCCGATGTCGAGCGGCCCAACTGCCCGCCGGCGATTCGCAATTTTGCGCCTATCCCTGAGCACCTGCTGCCGTTCCCGGCGCAGGTGGTCAGTTCCGACAACGACTCGGCCGTCAGCGCCTTGCGGGCGATGGAAATGGCCCGCAACTGGGGCGCCGAGATCGGCATCCTGAGCGGTGCCGGGCACATCAACGTCAAATCCGGTCACCAGCGCTGGGAGCAAGGCTTCGCCTATCTCTTCCGCTTGCAAGGCCGCATCGAACAGCTGGCTCGGCGCCGAGCATGAGCCTGCACCCTGTGAACGTTTTCGCCGCAGTGATCCGACAGGCGCTGCGGCCTTTTTTTTAACGCTCAAGCCCACGGATGGCTTGGGCGGGAGACTGCCATGAGCCACCCAGACGTACCCAGCCAACCGCTTCTGACCTTCCCCGACGCCGAAAAAAGCCCGCTGAGCATCCGCGCCAAGGCGCTGGTGTTCTTCGACCCGCGCTCACGGCGCCTTCGCGAAGAAATGGAACAACTGGCGCCGCTGGATCTACCGGTGCTGATTCGCGGCGAACCGGGCACGGGCAAGGAATTGCTGGCCCGGCACATCCATCGCGGCAGTGATCGCTCGGGGCTGTTCGTGTCGGTCAATTGCGGTTCGATCAGCCCGACCTACGCCGATGCCGAGCTGTTCGGCCATGCCGCCGGCGCCCACAGCGGCTCAGCCAGCAGCCGGGCAGGCTGGTTCGGCTCGGCCACCGGCGGCACCCTGTATCTGGACGAGATCGCCGACCTGCCGCTGTCGATTCAGGTCAAGTTGCTGGCGGCCCTGGAAAACCACGAAGTCACCCGCGTCGGGGCGTCCCAGCCAAGCCCGGTGGATGTGCGCCTGGTCGCGGCGACCAGTATCGACCTGAGCCTGGCGGTGAAGGCCGGCAAGTTTCATGAGCGTCTGTATCGCTACCTGAGCGAGGGGCGGCTGGATTTGCCCGCGCTGCGCGAACAGCCCGGCAACATCCTGCCGCTGGCCGAGTATTTTCTGGGGATCTACAGCCAGCGGCTGGACTTCGACATGCCGCTGATCAGCGAGGCTGCGCAACAGGTGCTCGAAGCGCATTACTGGCCGGGCAACACCCGGGAGCTGGAAAACGTCATCCACTTTGCGCTGTTGGTCAGCAGCGGGGCGGAGATCCTTCCCGAGCACCTGAGCTTGCCGCTCCGCTGACTTGCTTTTGTGGGAGCCGGCTTGCTGGCGAATGCGTCAGGCCAGACACCACGACGTTGACTGACACACCGCATTCGCCAGCAAGCCGGCTCCCACGGGTTGAATCGGGCCGATCACCATGGAAAATCCGCGAGATAGACGCATGGCTGATGGCTAAAAGCCTTCTGAGAACCAAAAGGCATATATCCGAGATGAAAAAGTATTGTCTCGGAATAAAAAATCTCGGTAATGTCCGCCTCAGCCGCCACCCCGACCGGGTCGAATCCGCGGCACTCTCAATAAGGGTTGCCCACAAGGTGACCGGATTTTTCCTAAGGAATTCGCATGAAAAAGACCTTGTTGTTCACCGCTCTGGCGGCTGCCCTTTCCATTGGCGCGGCTCAAGCCGGCGAGAAACTGGTGGTCGGCGCGACGCCGGTACCACACGCCGAGATTCTCGAACTGATCAAGCCTGAGCTGGCCAAGGAAGGCGTGGATCTGGAAATCAAGGTCTTCACCGACTACGTGCAGCCAAACGTTCAACTGAACGAAAAACGCCTGGACGCCAACTACTTCCAGACCAAACCGTACCTGGACGGCTTCAACAAGGGCAAAGGCGCTTCGCTGGTCACCGGCGTAGGCGTGCACGTCGAACCGTTCGGCGGCTACTCGAAGAAGTACAAGTCCCTGGCTGATCTGCCGGTTGGCGCGACCATCGCCATCCCGAACGAAGGCAGCAACGCTGGCCGTGCACTCCTGCTGCTGCAGAAGGCTGACCTGATCAAGCTGAAGAACCCGACCGACGCACTGGCCACGCCGAAAGACATCGCCGAGAACCCGAAGAAATTCAAGTTCCGCGAGCTGGAATCGGCTGTACTGCCACGCGTGCTGGATCAGGTCGACCTGGACATGATCAACACCAACTACGCGCTGGAAGCCAAGCTGAGCCCGAAAAAGGACGCGCTGATCCTGGAAGGTGCCGACTCGCCGTACGTGAACTACCTGGTGACCCGTACCGACAACGCCCATGCTGACGCGATCGAGAAACTGTCCAAGGCGCTGACCAGCCAGCAGGTCAAGGATTTCATCAACAAGAAGTACGACGGCGCGGTATTGCCAGCGTTCTGATGAAATAAACCGATTGGCGGGGTTTCCGTCCGTAGCAGCACGGCTTGCCGGCGGGAGCGATCTTGAGAACGACGGATGATCTGTAGGAGCGAATTTATTCGCGAAACGATCATCCCGACGACGCATATGTGTCGGGCGCACGGGCCATTCGCGAATAAATTCGCTCCTACAGGTTTGTTGCGACTAGTGACTCAGATGTTTAACGCCGACGGCTTTCACATGCGTCGGCGTTTTTGCGTGCGTGCCCAGCGCCCGGCGCAACGCGATAAGCAGCTTGACGTTGTCGTCGTGCGCTTTGTCGTGTGAGTGCTCGTTGTCGTTTCCACGTACCGGCATGATCGGTCCTCTTTTTGTTATCCCTGACGGCGGCTGATCGCGGCAGTGCCTTGCCGCGAGATGCGAGGATAGACACCTATAGTGCCCTTTGGGTTCGCTGGCGAAGATAAGAATTTGGTAACGCTGCGGTTACCAACTAGTGGCGTAACGCCTGCCCTAGTTCGTTCAGCGCTAACCATATGCCTTAACGGTATTTAAATTTCGTTTCTTATATCTATAAAGTTCCGACTTCAAAGCCATTCGCCTTTTTGCAGTCGGAGTACTCATGCCAGCAGCCTCCCAAGCTTCTACGTCCGCGCAAGCGCCGGATCAGCAGTTCGATGTACGCCCCTTCGCCGAGAAGGTGGGTGCGGAAATCGTCGGTCTGGACCTGTCCCGCCCGCTCAATGACGCAGATTTCGCCCGTGTGCACCGCGCGCACCTGGATCACCACGTCGTGGTCTTCCGCGACCAGCAGATCACCCCGCAACAACAGATCGATTTCAGCCGCCGTTTCGGCGTGCTGCAGATTCACGTGCTCAAGCAGTTCCTCCTCGCCAACCACCCGGAAATCCTGATCGTTTCCAACATCGTCGAGAACGGCCAGCCGGTCGGCCTGGGCGACGCCGGTAAATACTGGCACTCGGACCTGTCCTACAAGGAACTGCCAAGCCTGGGCTCGATGCTCTACGCCCAGGAGCTGCCGAGCGAAGGCGGCGACACCCTGTTCGCCGACATGCATCAGGCCTGGGACACGCTGCCCGAGCACCTGCGCAAGGCCGTCGAAGGCCGCAATGCGGTGCACAGCTACACCTCGCGCTATCGCGACGGGAAGAACGCCGAAAACTGGCGCCCGACCCTGAGTGCCGAACAGCTTGCACAAGTGGTTGTGGTCAGCCATCCGGTGGTGCGTACCCATCCTGAGAACGGCCGCAAGGCCCTGTTCGTCAGCGAAGGTTTCACCACGCATATCGTTGGTCTGCCCGAAGACGAGAGCCGCGCGATTCTGGAAGAAATCTACGCTCACAGCGTGCGTCCGGAAAACGTCCTGCGCCACAAGTGGCAGGAGAACGACATGGTCTTCTGGGACAACCGCTCGCTGATTCACCTGGCCGGCGGCACCCCGGACCACCTGCGCCGTCGCCTGCACCGCACCACCATTCAGGGCGATGCTCCGTTCTGATCTTTCCTCGACTCGGGAGCCCCGTTCCATGAACGCTGTCCTGCAAAGCCACACGGCTAGCAATCGCTTGAACGCGCAACAGGCTAATCAGCCTACCGCTGACGCGCTGTTGCAAGTCAAGGGCGTAAGCCTTGAATACCGCACGCCGGAACGCGTGGTGCGGGCCACTCACCAGGTGAGTTTCGAGATCGACCCGGCCGACCGCTTCGTGCTGCTCGGCCCATCGGGTTGCGGCAAGTCGACGCTGCTCAAGGCCGTGGCCGGCTTCATCTCGCCGGTCGAAGGGCAGATTCGCCTCGCCGGCGAGCAGGTCAGGGAGCCTGGTCCGGATCGCATCGTGGTGTTCCAGGAGTTCGATCAGTTGCCGCCCTGGAAGACGGTGATCGAGAACGTCATGTTTCCGCTGCTGGCTTCGCGCACGCTCAAGCGCCGTGAGGCCGAAGAGCGCGCGCGGCATTATCTGGAGAAGGTCGGCCTGAGCGCGTTCGCCAACGCCTACCCGCACACCTTGTCCGGCGGTATGAAGGCCCGCGTGGCCATCGCCCGTGCGCTGGCGATGCAGCCGAAAATCCTGCTGATGGATGAGCCGTTCGCGGCGCTGGACGCGCTGACCCGGCGCAAGATGCAGGAAGAGCTGCTGCAGCTGTGGGAAGAGGTGCGTTTCACCCTGTTGTTCGTCACCCACTCCATCGAGGAAGCGCTGGTGGTGGGCAACCGGATCCTGCTGCTGTCGCCGCATCCGGGGCGCGTGCGGGCGGAAATCAACAGCCATCAGTACGACCTGAAAAGCCTGGGCGGCGTGGATTTCCAGCGCTCGGCGCAACGCATCCACAACCTGTTGTTCGATGAAGGCGAGGCGCCGGTGATCGAGCAGGATTTGCGGTTTCAGGATATTCGGATCGCTTACTAGCCCCACTGATTTTCCTTGTGGGAGCCGGCTTGCTGGCGAATGTGGTGTGTCATTCACCGTTGCAGCGTCAGGTCTGACGCATTCGCCAGCAAGCCGGCTCCCACAGGGCAAGTGCATCGACTCAGAGAGACAACACCATGAGCCTTTCACCCCCGATTCGCGAGGAATACGAAATCGCGCTGGAGCCTTTCACCCAGGCTGATCTGGCGCGCGACATTCCTCTGGCCCAACGCATCTGGCAACTGGGCTGGGTGCGCAAGAGCGTGATCCTGATCGCCCTGGCGGTGATCTGGGAAATCGCCGCGCGCATTCAGGGCAACGACCTGCTGCTGCCCAGCTTCCTGCAAACCGCCAAGGCCTTCGTCGACGGCATCGTCACCGGCGAGCTGCTGGCCAAGGTGTGGATTTCCCTGACAGTACTGGTCAAGGGTTACCTGATCGGTATCGTGCTGGCGTTTGGCATGACCACCCTTGCCGTGTCGACCCAGCTGGGTCGCGACCTGCTCGGCACGCTGACTTCGATGCTCAACCCGCTGCCCGCCATCGCGCTGCTGCCGCTGTCGCTGCTGTGGTTCGGGCTGGGCGAGAATAGCCTGATTTTCGTGCTGGTGCATTCGGTGCTCTGGGCCCTGGCGCTGAACACCTACGCGGGTTTTCTCGGTGTCTCGGAAACCCAGCGCATGGCCGGTCGCAACTATGGCCTGAAGGGCATCCGGTTCGTCTGGCACATCCTGATTCCCGCTGCGCTGCCGTCGATCCTGGCGGGTCTGAAAATCGGCTGGGCCTTTGCCTGGCGCACCTTGATCGCTGCCGAGCTGGTGTTCGGCGCCTCCTCGGGCAAGGGCGGGCTGGGCTGGTACATCTTCCAGAACCGCAACGAGCTGTACACCGACAAGGTGTTCGCGGGCCTGGCGGCGGTGATCATCATTGGCCTTCTGGTGGAAAACCTGCTGTTCAGCAACGTCGAGCGCCTGACCGTGAAGCGGTGGGGCATGCAGCGCTGAGGCCGAGCGTACAAAACCGATCCGTAGCCGCCTGGCTTGCCAGCGGGAGCGATCTTGAGAACGCCCCGCCGGCAAGCCGTGCTGCTACGGGAAATTCGAACAATCAGCCGAATGGACCGGACCACCGGACATGAAGCCTTCCAATACTTTTCGCTTTTTCTTTGAGGATCGTTGCATGGAGACTTCATTCAAACGCCCGCTGTTGACCGCGCTGGCGGCCACGCTGGGCCTGGTCGGCGCGCTGTCGAGCGCGGGTGCGCAGGCCGAGGGCAAGATCAGCATCGCCCAGCAGTTCGGCATCGGTTATCTGATTCTTGACGTGGTGCAGCAGCAGAAGCTGATCGAGAAGCACGGCAAGGAGCAGGGCATCGACATCAAGGTCGACTGGAACAGCATTTCCGGCGCCACGGCGATGAACGAAGCGCTGCTGGCGGGCGCGCTGGACGTGGTGTCGGCCGGCGTGCCGCCGATGCTGACCATCTGGGACCGGACAAAGGGCAAGCAGAACGTCAAGGCCATCGCCTCGCTGGGGTCGATGCCCAACTATTTGCTGACCAACAACCCGAACGTGAAGACGCTGAATGACTTCACCGACAAGGACCGCATCGCCGTGCCTGCTGCCGGCGTGGGCTTCCAGTCGCGCACTTTGCAGATCGAAACCGCCAAAGTGTTCGGTAACGACAATTTCAAGAAATTCGACAACATCTCCGTCAGCCTGCCGCACCCGGACGCCACTTCGGCGCTGATCGCGGGCGGCTCGGAAATCAGCGCACACTTCTCAAGCCCGCCGTTCCAGTATCAGGAACTGGAGAGCGACAAGGTGCATAAAGTGCTGAGTTCCTACGACGTGCTGGGTGGTCAGGCGACGTTCAACGTGCTGTACACCACGCAGAAATTCCACGACGAAAACCCCAAGACCTACAAGGCGTTCTACGACGCGCTGGTCGAGGCCGAGAAGATCATCAAGGCCGACAAGAACGCGGCGGCCAAGACCTACATCGAGGTCGAGAAATCCAAGCTGCCGTTGCCGCTGGTGGAGAAGATCGTCAACGATCCGGAAATCGACTTCACCGTCGTGCCGCAACGCACCTTCATCTATGCCGAGAAGCTGCAGGAACTGGGCGTGCTGAAGAACAAGGCTGCGAGCTGGAAGGATTTCTTCTTCGAAGAGGCGCATGGCGGGGCGGGGAGCTGACTGCTCTGTGGGAGTGAGCTTGCTCACGAATGATTAGTGCTCACAACCAGTGTTGTGGATGTACCAGCCCTTTCGTGAGCAAGCTCACTCCCACAAGATCGGATGCCGTCTTCGTCAATCCGGCCAATGCCACGCCGGTTCATCCAGCATCCCCTGCCCGACCACCCCGGTCTGCCCCAATTCCTTCTCCAGTACGATGCAATTGCATTGGTCATCCCGTTCCAGCGCCGCGATCAGGCGGCTGGCGTGGGACACCACCCATACCTGGCATTGCTGCGACGCACGGATAATCAGCCTTGCCAGCGCAGGCAGCAGATCCGGATGCAGGCTGGTTTCCGGCTCGTTCAATACCATCATGGTCGGCGGACGCGGCGTCAGCAGCGCGGCGATCAGCAGCAGATAACGCAACGTGCCGTCCGACAGTTCCGCTGCCGACAGAGGCCGCAGCAGCCCTTGTTGATAAAACTCCAGCGCGAACAGGCCGCCGCTCTGCGCGTTGATCGCTATTCGAGCGCCGGGGAAGGCGTCGCTAATGGCCGCGTCCAGCGCTTCGGGCTCGCCGATTTCGCGGATGGTCTGCAAGGCGGCCGCAAGATCCCGGCCGTCGTGATGCAGCACTGGGGTGCGCGTACCCAGTTGCGCCTTGCGCGCGGGCGCGTCGGCGTCGGTGCGAAAGTGGTCATAAAATCGCCAGCCGCGAATGCTGTCGCGCAGTTGCAGTACTTCCGGCGAAGAACGCATGTTGCCCACCTGATCGAACAGGCTGTCGAACGCGGGCGTGTGTTGTGCCAGTACGTCCCAGCTGCGGCCTTCGCGAGCACGGATCATGGGACCTGCGCGGTCCACCAGCAGGCTGGCCGGGCGATACAGCGGGCCGGCCCAGATGCATTCGCGCTTGATCTCGGGGTCCAGCGAGAACGCGGTGGGGGCGTCGGGCGGTGGCGGCAGGCCGAGGGAGATCGCATAGCTGAAATCCTCGGCGGCAAAGCCCAGGCGCAAGCGCACGACGTCCTTGCGCGGCCCGCCCTGCACCTCGACTTCGCCATTGCGCATGCGCCGGCTGATGGTTTCGGGGCCCGCCCAGAAGGTCGAGTTCAAGCCGCCCTCACGGGCCAGCGCACTGATCACGCCACCCTGTGCGGTTTCCGCCAGCAGGCGCAGCGCGCGATAGAGGTTGGACTTGCCGCTGCCGTTGGGCCCGGTGATCAGGTTCAGGCGCCCGAGGGGCACCACCAGCGTGTTGATCGAGCGGTAATTGGCGACGGCCAGGGTGGTGAGCATCGAGCGATCCTTGCTGTGTGTGAACACAGGTGGCGAAACAGGTTCGGCGCAGTTTAGCGGTGCAAGGAACCCTGATCTACGCTCACAGTCGCATGTTCACGTCGCGCTCGTCTTGCGGGGCACGTCGCGGAACACGGCATTGGCACAAGGAGCTTGCATGCCCGTCCAACTTTCGATGCATGGATTAAGACTCCCCATGTTGGCGCTGTGCCTGGCGCTGGCGGCCGGGTGCGGCAAGGAAAAACCTGCCGAGCCGGTGCGCCCGCGCGTGCAGATACAGGAAGTCAAAACCAGCGAATTCGCCGCCACCGTGGCGCTGACCGGCGATATTCAGGCGCGGGTGCAGACTCAGCTTTCGTTCCGGGTGGGCGGCAAGATCATTCAGCGCTCGGTCGATGTCGGCGATCGCATCACCGCCAAACAAGTGTTGGCCCGGCTCGACCCCAAGGATCTGCAGACAAACGTGGATTCGGCGCAGGCCGCCGTGGCCGCCGAAGAGGCGCGGGTGAAGCAGACCGCCGCGGCCTTCGTGCGCCAGGAAAAACTGCTGCCCAAGGGTTACACCAGCAAGAGCGAATACGATTCGGCCCAGGCGCAACTGCGCAGCAGCCAGAGCGCGCTCAAGGCCGCCCAGGCGCAACTGGCCAATGCCCGCGAGCAACTGGGTTACACCGCGCTGATCGCCGATGCGCCGGGCATCATCACCGCGCGCCAGGCCGAGGTCGGCCAGGTGGTGCAGGCGACCATGCCGATCTTCAGCCAGGCCCGTGATGGCGAGCGCGATGCAGTGTTCAACGTCTACGAATCGCTGTTCGTCCAGCCGCCCACCGATCAGGAGGTCGAGGTCACGTTGCTCGACAACCCGAAAATCAAGGCCAGCGGCAAGGTTCGCGAAGTGACCCCGGCCGTGTCGGCGCAAACCGGCACCTTGCAGGTGAAGATCGCCCTGAATTCGCTGCCCGACGGCATGGACCTCGGCTCGGTGGTCAGTGCCGCACTGAGCGTGCCCGCCCGGCAGAGCGTCGAACTGCCATGGTCGGCATTGACCAAAGGGCTGGGCGATCAGCTCGGCCAGCCGGCGGTGTGGGTGGTCGACGAGCAGAACAAGGCCAGCCTGCGGGGTGTCACCGTGGGGCGCTACCTGACCGGCAAGGTGATCATCGTCGACGGCTTGAAAAACGGCGAAAAAGTGGTGGTCGCCGGAAACCAGCTGCTGCACCCGGACATGCAGGTGGAACTGGCCGACGTCTATAAACAGCCTGCGGGAGCGACGCCATGAAGCGCTTCTCGGGAATCGTCATCGCCGGCCTTTTGCTGAGCGCCTGTGGCAAGGAAGAACCGCCCGCAGAACCCGTGCGCCCGGTGCTGTACATGGAGGTCAAACCCCAAGCCGAGGAAAGCCTGGGCCGGTTCGCCGGCAATATTGCCGCCCGTTACGAAAGCACCCTGGGCTTCCGGGTGGCCGGGCGCATCGCCTCGCGCAGCGTGGACGTCGGCAGCGAGGTCGAGAAGGGCCAGTTGCTCGCCACGCTCGACCCTACCGACCTGCAGAACCAGGTGCGCGCCAGCCAGGGCGATCTGGCCCGGGTTCAGGCGCAGTACATCAATGCCCAGGCCAACGCGCGGCGCCAGCAGGAACTGTTCGATCGTGGCGTGGGCGCGCAGGCGGCGCTGGACGTCGCGGTGACTGACCTGAAGACCACCAGGTCCTCCTTCGATCAGGCCCAGGCTCAGGTGCAGCAGGCGCAGGATCAGTTGAGCTACAGCGAATTGCGCACCGACCACGCTGCCGTCGTGACCCAATGGAAAGCCGAAGCCGGGCAAGTGGTCAGCGCCGGCGAGCAGGTGGTGACCCTGGCCCGCCCCGACATCAAGGAAGCAGTGATCGACCTGCCCGCGCCATTGGCTGAGCAGTTGCCGCAGGATGTGGTGTTCAAGGTCGCCAGCCAGTTGGAACCGGAGATCAACACCACCGCAACCCTGCGCGAACTGGAGCCCCAGGCCGAAAGCTCGACCCGCACCCGTCGTGCACGCCTGACCCTCGCTGACACCCCAGCGGCGTTCCGGCTGGGCACGGCGATCAGCGTCACCCTGAGTTCGGCCATCGAGCCGCGCATCGAACTGCCCGCCAATGTGTTGCAGGAGGTCGAAGGCAAGACGCAGATCTGGATCGTCGACATGCAGAACCAGACGGTTTCGCCGCATCCGGTGAAGGTCGTCAGCCGCGACGGCGATTCCGTGGTGCTGGCCGGTGGCGTCAAGGGCGGGGAGCGTGTGGTCACGGCCGGGGTGAACAGCCTCAAGCCCGGCCAGAAAGTCAAAGTCGATAAGGACAGCCCACGATGAAAGGGACCTTCAACCTCTCCGAATGGGCGCTCAAGCATCAGTCGTTCGTCTGGTACCTGATGTTCGTCGCCCTGCTGATGGGTGTGTTCTCGTACATGAATTTGGGCCGCGAGGAAGACCCCTCGTTCACCATCAAGACCATGGTGATCCAGACCCGCTGGCCGGGCGCGACCGTCGACGAAACCCTGGAGCAGGTCACCGACCGCATCGAGAAGAAACTCGAGGAGCTCGATTCACTCGACTACGTGAAAAGCTACACCCGGCCCGGAGAGTCGACGGTGTTCGTCTACCTGCGCGACACCACCAGCGCCGCAGCGATTCCGGAAATCTGGTACCAGGTGCGCAAGAAGATCGACGACATTCGCGGCACCTTTCCCCAGGGGCTGCAGGGGCCTTCGTTCAACGACGAGTTCGGTGACGTGTTCGGTTCGGTCTACGCATTCACCGCTGACGGCCTGACCCTGCGCCAGCTGCGCGACTACGTGGAGCAGGTGCGCGTGCAGATCCGCGACGTGCCGGGGCTGGGCAAGATCCAGATGATCGGCCAGCAGGATGAGGTGATCTACCTCAACTTCTCCACCCGCAAACTAGCCGCGCTGGGGCTCGATCAGCGACAAGTCGTGCAAAGCCTGCAGGCGCAGAACGCGGTGACGCCAGCGGGTGTGATCGAGGCCGGGCCCGAGCGGATTTCGGTGCGCACCTCCGGGCAGTTCGATTCGGAAAAGGACCTGCGCGACGTCAACCTCAGGCTCAATGACCGTTTCTATCGCCTCAGTGACATCGCCGAAATCAGCCGCGGTTACGTCGACCCGCCCAAGCCGCTGTTCCGCTTCGACGGCAAACCGGCCATCGGTCTGGCCATCGCGATGAAGAAGGGCGGCAACGTTCAGGAATTTGGCAAGGACCTGCACGCGCGCATGGACCAGGCCACAGCGGATTTGCCCATCGGCGTTGGTGTGCATGTGGTGTCGGATCAGGCGCAGGTGGTGGAGAAGGCCGTGGGCGGCTTCACCAGCGCGCTGTTCGAGGCAGTAATCATCGTGATGGTGGTGAGCTTCATCAGCCTGGGCGTGCGCGCGGGGCTGGTGGTGGCGTGCTCGATTCCGCTGGTGCTGGCGATGGTCTTCGTGTTCATGGAGTACAGCGGCATCACCATGCAGCGGATTTCCCTCGGCGCGCTGATCATTGCGCTGGGGCTGTTGGTGGATGACGCGATGATCACGGTGGAGATGATGGTCACGCGGCTGGAGCTGGGCGACACCAAAGCCCAGGCTGCGACCTTCGCCTACACCTCGACCGCCTTCCCCATGCTCACCGGCACGCTGGTGACGGTGGCCGGGTTCGTGCCCATCGGCCTGAACGCCAGTTCCGCGGGCGAGTACACCTTCACCCTGTTCGCGGTGATCGCCGTGGCGATGCTGGTGTCGTGGATCGTCGCCGTGCTGTTCGCGCCGGTGATCGGCGTGCATATCCTCAGCGACAAGGTGAAAAAGCACGACGAAAAGCCGCCGGGCCGGCTCGCCCGAGGCTTCACCGGCTCGATGTACTGGGCCATGCGCAACCGCTGGCTGGCGATCATCATCACCATCGCGTTGTTCGCCACCGCGCTGTTCTGCATGCGCTTCGTGCAGAACCAGTTCTTTCCGTCATCGGACCGGCCGGAAATCCTGCTGGACCTGAACCTGCCGCAAAACGCTTCAATCAACGAAACGCGCAGGGCCGTGGACAAGCTGGAAGCCAGTATCAAGGACGACCCGGACATCGTGCGCTGGAGCACCTACATCGGCCAGGGCGCGGTGCGCTTCTACCTGCCGCTGGACCAGCAACTGGAGAACCCGTACTACGCGCAGCTGGTGATTGTCAGCAAAGGCCTGGAAGAGCGCGGGGCGCTGATGGAGCGCCTGAAAAAACGCCTGCGCGAGGATTTCGTCGGTATCGGCACCTACGTCCAGCCGCTGGAAATGGGGCCTCCGGTGGGGCGGCCGATCCAGTATCGGGTCAGTGGCGACAACATCGATAAAGTCCGCCAGCACGCCATCGACCTGGCCACGCTGCTGGACAAGAATCAGCACATCGGCGAGATGATCTACGACTGGAACGAGCCGGGCAAAGTCCTGCGCATCGACATCAACCAGGACAAGGCGCGGCAACTGGGGCTGTCGTCCGAAGACGTGGCACAGTTGATGAACACGATTGTGGTGGGCGCCAACGTGACCCAGGTGCGCGATGACATCTATCTGATCAACGTGGTCGGGCGCGCGGTGGACTCAGAACGCGGCTCGCCGGAAACCCTGCAGAACCTGCAGATCGTCACGCCGGGCGGCACCTCGATTCCGCTGCTGGCGTTCGCCAACGTGCGCTACGAACTGGAGCAGCCGTTGGTCTGGCGCCGCGATCGCAAGCCGACGATCACCCTGAAGGCGGCGGTGCGCGACGAGATTCAGCCCACCGACCTGGTCAAACAGCTAAAACCGGAGATCGACAAGTTCGCCTCGGAGTTGCCGGTGGGCTACAAGATCGCCACCGGCGGCACCGTGGAGGAAAGCGGCAAGGCCAAGGGGCCGATCGCCAAGGTGGTGCCGCTGATGGTGTTCCTGATGGCGACCTTCCTGATGATCCAGCTGCACAGCGTGCAGAAGATGTTCCTGGTGGCCAGCGTCGCGCCGCTCGGCCTGATCGGCGTGGTGCTGGCGCTGGTGCCGACGGGCACGCCCATGGGCTTTGTGGCGATCCTGGGGATTCTCGCGCTGATCGGCATCATCATCCGCAACTCGGTGATTCTGGTGACCCAGATCGAAGAGTACGAACACGCCGGCTACCTGCCGTGGGACGCCGTGGCCGAAGCCACCGAACACCGACGCCGACCCATCCTCCTGACTGCCGCAGCGGCCAGCCTGGGCATGATCCCCATCGCCCGCGAAGTGTTCTGGGGCCCGATGGCCTACGCGATGATCGGCGGCATCATCATCGCCACCCTGCTCACGCTGCTGTTCCTGCCCGCGCTGTACGTGGCCTGGTACAAGATCAAGGAGCCGACGCAGGAACAACGGGAGAAGGCCGAGGCCGAGAAGCAGCGGCACGAGGACGACGACGGCGCACATCCCGCCGCGCCTTAGATTGATGCACCGTCTTGAAATGTGGGAGCCGGCTTGCTGGCGAATGCGGTGTGTCATTCAACGTTGCAGTGTCTGGCCTGACGCATCGCCAGCAAGCCGGCTCCCACGCCTTCGGCAGAGGCGGATGGGTGTCGGATTCAAACCCTGCGCCAGACGCTCGCCAGCCACGGTTGCTGCTCTCTGGGCAGCCCCGCTGGGCGGTAGTAATGTTCGACCTCGACGAACCCGGCCTCGGTCAGGAGCGCGCTCCAAGACGCCAGGTCGTGAAACGAGCCATAGCGTTCGCCCTTCCAGCCTTCCTGATTGCTCCCGCGCGGGTTGGAGCTGAACAGCACGCCGCCGGGCTTCAACGCCGCGCGCAATTGCTTCAGCACTCGGGGCAATTCCTGGCGGGGTACGTGAAACAGCGAGGCATTGGCGAAGATCCCGTCGAAGCGCTCGGTGGGCAGGTCGAGTTCGAGAAAGTTCTGATGAAAGACCTCGCAGCCGCTGTCGGCACGCGCCATTTCGGCGAAGCGCTCCGAGCCGTCGAGCCCGGTCGCGATGTGCCCCAGCGCCGTGAACGTACGCAAATCCCGCCCCGGCCCGCAGCCGAAATCCAGAATCTGAAACGGCGCCGGGCCCTGAATATTGCGCAGCAGCGCGTCGATGTTCTGGCTCACATCGTGATCGCGCGTGCCCTCACGAAAGTCCTCGGCGACATCGTTGTAATTGCCCAGCGTGGTGGCGGTGATTTGGGCGAGATCCTGCGGGTCGAGTTTCATCGGTGCGTGTTTTGGTCGAAGGAAGCCGCCAATATACCCCCGCCCGACCTTGCTGCAATCCTGTGCTCACCACGACCTGCTTCTACGCCCTCCGGGCAGAGTCAAGAACGCGAGAACAAGGCGACGGTCACCGCTTGTTCAACCGCACCGCCAGCTGGTCCCCACTCAGCAGAGTCACCGCTGGCTAATGATGAAATCAACCAGTTGCTCCATGGTCTCGACTTTCAGTAAGCGCTCTGGATCCGGGTTGAGTTTGTACTGCCGCTTCACCTGCATGATGAAGCAGGTGAGGTCGTCGTCGATGATGTCGAATTCGGTGATGAAGTTTGTTTTTGCGGACACCGCTTCCCTGGGGATGAACCCAATAATCGACACGAACAGATCGATTATTTGTTCGGTCAGTCTTTCCCGGTCTGTATCAACGCCCATTTTTTGCCTCGTATGCACACAGTCCGATGCTCACCAGATCAAATATTGCAAGTCCCGCTGCGACGAAAGGAATTCCTCGTCCGATAACACCAAAGACCCTAACGGTACCAAAAGTGGCTTTGGCAACTCTTGCGGCAGTGGGCTGCCTGATAAGGGTTCGTGGAAAAAAATGAAGGCCAACTAAACTTGCCAAGTTGGTGGTTTTGCTCGATCCGGTAAGTACCCAGGCCCCTACTCCTGTTTTGCTGATCGGGATGCCAGCGGCGGCGGTGAGTATTGTCGCCGTTGTCAAGCCGTAATGCTCTTTGGTGCAACTCCAGAGAGTTTCAAGCGTAGTGTCCGGGATCGACGGCTGGGTCGGCACCGCATGGATAACTTCGTGAGCCGCAGCGCCGGTTGTCCATTCCTTGGTAGGAAGCAGCAGGGTGGCGGGGCAGGACGTCATCATCGAATTCGTCAGATTGAACATCACCAGACTAGGTGATCCCAGATCGACTCCTTGGCGTTTTAACTGGTGAAACTCCTTGAAAACAGCCTCTGACAAATCTCTCTCTTCCATGGCCTTGCGTCCAAGCTGATCAACGTGGCATGGAGACTATCTGATTTGTACCGCGACTTGTCGCCACCAGATAAAACAAGACTGCTCGTACGTTAGAGCAGGAATTTTCCTACTTTTTAGCGCTTGTTCAACCGCACCGCCAACCTGTCCCCGCCCAGTTGAATCACCGCCACCAACACCACCAGCAACACGATCACGGTCAGCATCACTTGCGTATCGAACCGCTGATAGCCATAGCGGTAGGCGATGTCGCCCAGGCCGCCTGCGCCGATGGCGCCGGCCATGGCCGAGGAGTTGATCATGGTGACCAGGGTGATGGTGAAGCCGCCGACGATGCCGGGCAGCGCCTCGGGCAGCAACACGTGCCAGACGATGTGCCAGCGGCGGCAGCCCATGGCCTGGGCGGCTTCGATCAGGCCGTGGTCGACTTCGCGCAGGCTGACTTCGGCGATGCGTGCGAAGAACGGCGTGGCGGCGATGGTCAGCGGCACGACCGCGGCCCACACGCCATAAGTGGTGCCGACGATCAGGCGGGTGAAGGGGATCAGCGCGACCATCAGGATAAGGAAGGGCACCGAGCGAAAGATGTTCACGAAGGCACCGAGCACGCGGTTGACGTTGGGCGCCTCGAAGATCCCGCCCTTGCCGCTGGTGACCAGGATCACCGCCAGCGGAATGCCCAGTACCAGCGCGATCAGCGATGACACGCCCACCATCAGGAAGGTGTCGATGACGCCTTGCCACAAACGATCAAGCCACATAACCCAGTACCTTTGCGTGTTGCGCCTGTCTGCGGGCGCGGATGAGCAGTTCGTCGACCGACAGCGGCGAGTGGCTGACCGAGAGCAGCAGATGCCCCAAGGCGCGGCCCTGAATGCGCTCGACGCCGCCGTGCAAGAGGCTGACCTTGCCACCGAAAGCACTGAACAGCGCCGACAGATCGGGCTCGTTGCCAACGAATTGCAGGTCGAGCACGACGCTGGCGTGAGCGGCTGCAGGCTGCGCTTTCAGGCGGGCTTGCAGGTCATCCGGCAGCGCGTGCTGCAGGGGGGCGAGCAGGGTTTTGCTGACCTCATGCTGAGGGTCGCCAAACACTTGCCAGACCGGGCCCTGCTCGACGATACGGCCTTGTTCCAGCACCACGACGCGGTCGCAGATCTCGCGGATTACCGCCATTTCGTGAGTGATCAGAATGATCGTCAGACCCAGGCGCTGATTGATCTCGCGCAGTAGCCCCAGGATCGACTGCGTGGTCTCCGGGTCAAGCGCCGAGGTGGCCTCGTCGCACAGCAGGATCGCCGGGTCGTGGACCAGCGCGCGGGCAATGCCGACGCGCTGTTTCTGGCCGCCGGACAACTGCGCGGGGTAGGCATGCTGCTTGTCTTTCAGGCCCACCAGTTCCAGCAGTTCGGTGACTTTGCGCTGGCGTTGCTCTCTCGGCACCTTCGCCACTTTCAGCGGCAGCTCGACGTTCTGCCACACGGTCTTGGCCGACATCAGGTTGAAGTGCTGGAAGATCATGCCGATGCGCCGGCGCAGCTCGACCAGCATGTCCTCGTTGAACGCGGCGATGTCGACCTGATCGATCAGCACCCGCCCGCTGCTGGGTTGTTCCAGGCGGTTGATGGTGCGGATCAGCGACGACTTGCCCGCGCCGCTGCGACCAATGATGCCGAACACCTCGCCGCGCTGGATGTCCAGGTCGATGCCCTGCAGCGCCGCCACCGGGCCGTGGGTGCCTTGATAGACCTTGCCCAGCTGGCTGAAGCGCACGTGAGCGCTGGCTTTTTCAGGGTGCAAACGCGCCTGATCGGCGGAATGCGGCGTGGGCTCTTCCAGTGGCAGGGAACGTTGCACAGTTGCGTTCATGTTCAGTTCTTCCAGCCGACCTGATACAGCGAGCCATTCACTTTATCCAGCGAGGCGCGCACCACAGGGGAGTGTTGGTAGATGTCGATGAATTTGGCCAGACGCGGGTCGTTCTTGTGGTCCGGCTTGATCACGAACTGGATGACGTACTCGGGGTGGTCCAGGCCGTCGAAGAGAATCGCCGAACCTGCATCGAAGCTTTTCGCCAGGCGAATGTAGGCGGGGTAACCCTGCACCAGATCGGCGTCGTCATAGGCGCGCACCAGTTGCACGGCTTCGACCTGAATGATCTTGAGTTTTTTCGGGTTGGCGGTGATGTCGTCCTCGGTGGCCTTGTAGCCCACGCCCGGCTTGAGGGTGATCAGCCCGGCCTTGGCCAGCAATTGCAGGCCGCGGCCGCTGTTGATCGGGTCGTTGGCGATGGCCACGCTGGCGCCAGTGGGCAGCTCATCGAAGCTCTTGTACTTCTTCGAATACAGGCCGACGTTGTTGATGATGCCCGGCGCGTAAGGGACCAGATCGAAGCCCGAGGCGGCCTTGGCGTTCTCCAGAAACGGGATGTGCTGGAAGTAGTTCACGTCGATGTCGCCAGCATTGAGGCTGACGTTGGGCGCGATCCAGTCGGTGAATTCCACCAGCTCGACCTTCAGGCCCTGCTTGTCGGCTTCGGCCACTGCGGCCTCCAGCGGGATGGCGAAAGCGGCCGTGGTGCCGACTTTCAAGGGTTGCTCGGCGGCCTGGGTGAGGCCGGTGAACAGGCCCAGGGAGAGGGCGAGGGTCAGCAGGGTTTTTGGCATCTTGTGTTGTCCGGTTCAATGTCGGTGGTCTGGTTTGATTTCATTGCTGTCAATGCCGCCGCGTTCGTGAGCAAGCTCACTCCCACATGCTCATAAGGGCCTTGGTGCAGCTGTGGGAGTGAGCTTGCTCACGAAGAGGCCAGGTCAGACGCCACATGTCTTGGGGTTGAAGCTTGGTATCTCGCCCCCGCATGGCGCTGCGGCAGCCGGGCGCCCCCCTCGACAAACAACTTCTCACGCAAGGTGCCGTGCTCATACGCGGTCTTGTACGACCCACGCCGCTGCAACTCCGGGATCACCAGGTCGATGAAATCCTCGTAACTTTCCGGAGTGACGATGCGGGTCAGGTTGAAGCCGTCCAGGCCGGTTTCGGCGATCCAGGATTCCAGCTCGTCGGCTACCTGCTCGGGCGAGCCGATCACGGTGATGTAACGCCCGCCCAGCGCGTGCTGATCCAGCAGTTTGCGTCGGGTCCAGTCGTTGTTCTTGAGAATCTTCGTCGCCGATTGAATGGCGTTGCTCTTGACGTGCTGGATCGGCTCGTCGAGTTCGTACTCGGCAAAGTCGATCGCAGTGGAGGCGGAAAAATGCGCCAGCCCCGCCTCGGCGCTGGCGTATTGCACATATTCGGCATATTTGGCCTGAGCGGCCTGTTCAGTGGCGCCGACGATCACGTTCAGCCCCATGAACACCTTGATGTCGTCCGGGTTGCGCCCGGCTGCCACGGCGCTGGCGCGGACCTTGTCGACCTGCTCGCGGGTCGCGGCCTTGTTCTGGCCGCTGATGAACACGCACTCGGCGTTGTTGCCGGCGAACTTCAACCCGCGCTCGGAGCTGCCTGCCTGAAACAAAACCGGTGTGCGCTGGGGCGAGGGCTCGCACAGGTGATAGCCCTGAACCTGATAGAACTCGCCGCTGTGGCGCACGTAGTGGACTTTGTCCGGCTGGGCGTAGATGCGATTGGCGCGATCTTCGATGACCGCGTCGTCTTCCCAGCTGCCTTCCCAGAGTTTGTAGAGCACCTCCAGGTACTCGTCGGCCTGATCGTAGCGCCGGTCGTGTTCGATCTGCTCGGTCAGGCCCATGGCCTTGGCGGCGCTGTCCAGATAGCCGGTGACGATGTTCCAGCCCACGCGCCCGCGCGTCAGGTGATCGAGCGTCGACATGCGCCGCGCGAACAGATACGGCGCCTCATAGGTGAGGTTGGCAGTCAGGCCGAAGCCCAGGTTTTTTGTGACCGCCGCCATGGCCGAGACCAGCAGCAGCGGGTCGTTGACTGGCAGCTGGATCGACTCCTTGAGCGGCACATCGACCGACTTCTGGTACACGTCGTAGACGCCGACGATATCGGCGATGAACAACCCGTCGAACAGGCCGCGCTCCAGCAGCTGCGCCAGGTTCGTCCAATAGTCGAGCGTCTTGTATTGGGTGGAAGTGTCCCGAGGATGGGTCCAGAAGCCGTGGTTGATGTGGCCGATGCAATTCATGTTGAACGCATTGAGCAGGATCTTCTTCTTGCTCATGAGCGGACCGCTCTGCGAACGCGAGCGCCGGGGTGGTTGCGCGTGACCATGGAAACCTCGATTCGATACCGCGTGGCGGCAGGAAAACTGACAAAGGTCCGGTGGTCCGGTGCATATACCCTAAGCGCTTATAAAAATTAAAAGAACTAATATTTGGGAATAAGAATAGAAGATTGAGTGGCCGTCGTCGGGCGTCGATCGGGGTCGCTCCACGTGTCGCGCTACAGCCTCCCTGCACCGCGACAATGTGCTTTGAGCCGACAGCATCAGGCCTGCGGACTTTGTGGGTCGCTGATGCAAACCCGGATATCGCGTGGCGGCGCCCAGCGCGAGTTGTTGCCCACGCGGTCGATCACGCAGTAGGTCACCTCCTGATGCAGGTCCTCGCCTGCTTCCCTGATCAGGTCGGCGGGCACATGCACGCTGACTGCCTTGCCGACGTGATCGTCGGTGAGCACCGGCAAGTCCATGCGCAGATCGCCCCAGCGCAGGGTGATCTCATCGTAGGCCTGCATGTTGGGGTAGCTGGGGATGGTGATATCGACGCCGCGCTCGATTTGCTCGGCGCACAAGCCGTTTTGCATGATCGTTTCGGCAAAGGTGACCGGGGCCAGCCCCTGGTTTTCTTCTCCATCGGCACTGACCAAATGACCTCCCGGCATCTCCAGTTTGACCCACAACTTGCAGGACGGTGATTGAACAGGTTCGCAGCCTATTTTCGTGACTTTGTAGTAAGTCTTGACCTTGCCACTTCGTAGAAAACTTTCCGGAACATGTAGGACGCAAGCCTGGCCCAAGTCGGACTCAGCTAACAATGTTGACGCGACATAACAGTCTCCCCAGAACAGTTCGATCAGATCCGCGCATTCCATATCGTCATAGGGCGGTACATGCACCAACAGATTGGCCGCAGCCTGGGCGCCGATGCCGTGCCTGTTCGACTGCGGAATGCAAGGCGCAAGCAGGTTGAAGCGGGGCTGGCAGACAGGTGTTTTTATCATGTCAGGGTACTCCTTGAAAGTTGAACGAAAGATCACTCAGCGATGTTCTTCGTTGCCATCGCAACTTGAAAGCGGTGGCGCTAGTACAAGCGTGATGTGGACTGAAGGCAATCATTACAAGCTGTATTAAATAAGTGATTGCATATCTCTGGTAATGGGTTTTTCAGGTTTTCAGTGAGCTAATTGTGTTGCTGCGTATATGTCAACAGTCAAAAAGATGCGTCTTGTTGTGAGCGAAAGAAACAGACTATTCCTACAGAAGTTTCTCTAACTAAGTCCTAAGCAATTGATGTGATGTCCTACTTGGAATGCGTAAAACTCTGATAGGGCGGAATCTGAAAGGCGAAATCTGTCAATCGCTTAATTGCACCGACCTGCAGGTTCATTCTTGGCGTCAGGGGAAGAGCGTGGTTTTGATAAAGGAAATCGATGAATGGTGACGCATAGCCTCATCGAAGGCCTGGAAAGGTCGATCAATCGGAGTTGTTTCAAGATCTACGGACCAACGAAAACGGCGCCCTGAGGCGCCGTTTTTTGTTCAATTGATGTAGGACTAATTTCTGCTGCGTTCCAGAAACTGCCGCGTGCGTTCCTCTTTGGGGTTGGCGAACAGCTCCTTGGCTTCACCCTGCTCAACGATCACGCCCTTGTCGATGAACACCACACGATTGGCCACGTCCCGCGCGAACTTCATCTCGTGGGTGACGATAACCATGGTGCGGTTCTCTTCGGCCAGCGCGCGGATAGCGTTGAGCACCTCGCCCACCAGTTCCGGATCGAGGGCCGACGTAGGTTCGTCGAACAGAATCACTTCAGGCTCCATCGCCAGCGCCCGGGCGATCGCCACGCGCTGTTGCTGCCCGCCCGACAGGCGCCGGGGGTAGGCGTCTTCCTTGCCCGCCAGGCCAACCTTGGCCAGCAGCTTGCGCGCCAGTTCCACGGCCTGCTCACGCGGCACCTTCTTGACCACGGTCGGGCCTTCGATGACGTTTTCCAGCGCGGTGCGATGGGGGAACAGGTTGAAGTTCTGGAACACGAAACCCACATGTTGACGCAGCTTGCGGATCAGGCCCTGTTGCTGGCTCAGCGGCTTGCTGCCATCGATCCTGATGTCGCCGACGACGATGGTGCCGCTGCTGGGTTCTTCCAGCAGGTTCAGGCAGCGCAGCAGGGTGGTCTTGCCCGAGCCGCTGGGGCCGATGATCGCGACCACTTCGCCCGGCTCGACTTTCAGATCGATGCCCTTGAGCACCTGGTTGCCCTTGAACTCCTTGGTCAGTTTCTCAACCGTGATCATGCTTCAGGACTCCTGATCATGGCGGTTGACCCGCGATTCGAGACGGTTCTGGAAATGCGCGAGCACGCTGCACAGGACCCAGTAGATCAGCGCAACGGTGATGTACATGGTGAAGACTTCCAGGGTCCTGGAAGAAATCAGCTGAGCCTGACGGAACACTTCCGGCACCTGAATGGTGGCGGCCATGGCCGTGTCCTTGACCAGCGAAATGAAGCTGTTGCCCAGCGGCGGCAGCGCGGTGCGCGCAGCTTGCGGCAGGATTGCCCGGCGCATGGTCTGGGCGCGGGTCATGCCGATACTGGCGGCCGCTTCCCACTGGCCCTTGTCCACAGCGCCGATGGCCGCACGCAGGATTTCGCAGGCGTAGGCAGCCATGTTCAGCGACAGACCGATCAATGCGGCGCTGATGGCATCCAGTTCGATGCCCAGATCAGGCAAGCCGTAATAGATCACGAACAACTGCACCAGCAACGGTGTGCCGCGAAAGAACGACACGTAGACGCGGGCGATGGCGCTGACGATCCAGACCTTGGACAGGCGCATCAGTGCCAGGCCGAAGCCCAGCACCAATCCGAAAAACATCCCGCCCAGGCTCAAGCCAACGGTGTAATACGCGCCCTTGAGCAGAAAGGGCGCGGAGTCCAGCGCGAGCTGAATGCTCTCTGAGATCATTTGGTCACGTCAGCCTTGAAGTACTTCTCGGACAGCTTGGCCAGGGTGCCGTCGGCGCGCAGCTTGTCGATGGCCTTGTTCAGGGCGTCGAGCAGTTCAGGCTCGCCCTTGCGCAGTGCGATACCGGCTTCCTGACGGGAGAACGCAGGGCCGGAGATGGCCAGGTTGTCCTTGGTCTTGGTGATCAGGTCCAGCGCGGCCAGGCGGTCGACCAGAATGGCGTCGATACGGCCGACTTTCAGGTCCTGGTACTTGGTCGGATCATCGTCGTAGGTCTTGACGACGGCGCCTGGCACGTTTTCCTTGAGCCACTGCTCGTAGTTGGTGCCCAGGCCTACGCCGACTTTCTTGCCGTCGAGGTCTTTAGGCGTCGGGAACTTGTTCTCGTCTTTCTTCTGCACCAGCGCCTGGATACCCGAGACGGTGTAGGGCTCGGAGAAGTCGTACTTCTTCTTGCGCTCGTCGGAAATGGTCACCTGGTTGACCACCACGTCCAGACGCTTGGACTCCAGTGCCGCAAGGATGCCGGCCCATGGGGTGGCGCTCAGTTTGACCTTGACGCCCAGCTCCTTGGCCAGCGCTTCAGAGAACTCGACCTCGAAACCGGTCAGCTTGCCGTCTTCACCCACGAAGCTGAAGGGCGGGTAAGTGCCTTCCAGGCCGACGTTGAGGGTGCCGTTCTTTTTGATGGTTGCCAGTTGCTCGCCGGCGACGGCGTGCGTGACCAGACCGGTGCCCAGCACCAGGCTGAAGGCCGACAGCAGGAAGGTGCGGCGGATAGCAGACATGTTCATGTGAGTCCCCTGTTTTTAATTGGTATGTCAGGTTGGTGTCAGACCTGACGAAGCTACTGTGGCATCGCGCGTTTATCCAGCTTTTTCAGTGCTCTGCCGGGTTTTGTCGTACACGCTGGGATGAATCATAGGAGGCGTTGGTTAGGATTAAAAATAATTAAAAACGAATCGCTTATCTTATTTTTGAATATACGATCGAGTGCTGTCTTCAATCTGTGGGAGCCGGCTTGCTGGCGAATGCGGTGTGTCATTCAACATCGATTGCGAATTACACACCGCATTCGCAAGCAAGCCGGCTCCCACGCCTTCGGCAGAAGCGGTGAATACTTACTGACCTGAGAAAACATCCGGATAGGCAAACAGCGCCGGCGCCCCGCCGGTGTGCAGGAAAATCACCGGGCCGTCGTCCAGCCGATGCCGACCGATGCCATCCAGCAGCCCGGCCATGGCCTTGCCGGTGTACACCGGGTCCAGCAACAGACCTTCCTGGCTCGCCACCAGCTTGACCGCCGCTAGCGTCCCGGCATTCGGTTCGCCATAACGCGGGCCGTAATACTCGTCCCACAGTTGCACCTTGAAGGCGTCGGGCAGCGGCACGCCGAGCAGTTCGACAGTGCGCTCGGCCAGTGTCTGCACCTTCGGCGCCTGGGTTTCTTCCGGGCGCGAAACGGTCACGCCGATCACCGGCAACTGCGGCAAGGCTTCGGCCAATGCCAGCGCCAGGCCACTGTGGGTGCCTGCGCTGCCGGAGGCCAGCACCACGGCGGCGAAATCGACGCCGCTGGCCTTGATCTGCTCGGCCAGCTCGAAACCTGCGCACACGTAACCCAAGGCGCCCAGCGCGTTGGAGCCGCCGATCGGCACCAGATACGGCTTCTTGCCGCTGGTCTGCAGGCGCGTGGCGAGGGCCTGAAGCTGTTCGTCGGCGTTGTCGAGGTTTTCCACCAGCTCGACTTTGGCGTCGAACAAGTCCAGCAACAGGCGGTTGCCATTGCCCAGGTAGTTGCTGTCTTCGGTGGCGATGGGGTTTTCCAGCAGCGCGACGCAGCCCAGGCCCAGTTTTGCGGCCAATGCGGCGGTCTGGCGAACGTGGTTGGACTGGATGGCGCCGGCGGTGATCAGCGTGTCGGCGCCTTGGGCCAGAGCATCTGCGGCGAGGTATTCGAGTTTGCGCAACTTGTTGCCGCCCATCGCCAGCGGCGTGATGTCGTCACGTTTGACGTAGATGTCGCGGCCGGCCCAGGCGGACAGGCGTTCGAGTTTTTCCAGAGGCGTCGGAGCGTTGAGCAGCTCCAGGCGGTTAAAGCGGTCGAGCTGATGTTTGATCATGATGAGGTCGATACGTGTTGCGAGTGAGTCGCTGGACTATAGGCAGACGATTCCCACAGGGCAACCCGGCGAGTTCTTGCGGCTTGCGGGTTATAGCCTCACGAAAATTGTTATTTTTTTGCGCTGAATGATTGCCGTAGAGTGATTCCCATTGCGGCCATGTCCAGCCTGACGAGCCGTTGAACCGAGGAGAAATCTGCGTGAGCACACTTCCTGACATGAGCCATGGTCCTGAACTGTCCCCGCAAGACTGTGCCCAGGGCGTGACCGGCCATTGGCAATTGCAGCGGATCGTGGGCGAGTTGCGCGCCGCACGGGATGACTGGCGCACCCGCAATGGTCGGGTCAGTGGCGAGAAGGGCGGGCGCGAACTGCCTTCGCGCGAGGCCCTGCGTGACATCCTTGAAGCGCTCTGTGGTGCGCTGTTTCCGATGCGTCTGGGGCCGGTGGACCTGCGCGAAGAAAGCGAGGACTTCTACGTTGGCCATACGCTGGACGTTGCGCTCAACTCGTTGCTGGCCCAGGCGCGGCTTGAGCTGCGCTATGTGGCGCGCCAGCGCGGCGAGGACGCCAGTTGCGCCGACGTGCATGCCGAGCGGCTGATTCAGGATTTCGCCAGCGCCTTGCCGGGCATCCGTCGCATTCTCGACACCGACGTGCTGGCGGCCTACCACGGCGACCCGGCGGCGCGCAGTGTCGACGAAGTGCTGCTGTGCTACCCCGGCATTCTGGCGATCATCCATCACCGTCTGGCCCATCATCTGTACCTGAACGGCCTGCCGCTGCTGGCGAGGATCAGCTCGGAGCTGGCGCATTCGGCCACCGGCATCGACATTCACCCCGGTGCGAAGATCGGCCCGAGCTTCTTCATTGATCACGGCACTGGCGTGGTCATCGGCGAGACCGCGATCATCGGCGAGCGCGTGCGGATCTACCAGGCCGTGACCCTGGGCGCCAAGCGCTTCCCGGCCGACGAAGACGGCCAGTTGCAGAAGGGCCACGCGCGCCATCCGATCGTCGAGGACGACGTGGTCATCTACGCCGGCGCGACCATTCTGGGGCGCATCACCATCGGCCAGGGTTCGACCATCGGCGGTAACGTCTGGCTGACCCGCGGCGTGCCGCCGGGCAGCAACGTCAACCAGGCCAGCCTGCAGCATGATGACGGCACCCAGAAATAAGGCTTAGCCCCAGAATCTCTGTTCATCGCCGATCTCCATCTGTGGGAGCCGGCTTGCTGGCGAATACGTTGTGTCATTCACAGATGTATCGTTTGACACACCGCATTCGCCAGCAAGCCGGCTCCCACAGTCGACTACCGCTCACGCTTGTGAATTGGTCCTCACCCCGCAATTCGTGTTTTAATTGAACGTTCAATCAAGTTAAACCGGTGGTTCGCTGCCCTCACAAAAGGAGGCCTACCCTTGCCGCATCAGCCTTGCATGAACGTTTTTCCCACCTTCGCCACGGTGAGCGCATGAGTGTGCCGAGCGCGCAGAACAGCGCGCCGGTCCGTATGAATGCCCCCGTTTTCTACTTCGCTGCCAGCTTTATCCTGATCTTCGGCCTGGTGGTCATCAGCTTCCCCGAAGCCGCCGGCCAGTGGCTGCTCGCCGCGCAGAACTGGGCGGCCAACACCGTGGGCTGGTACTACATGCTGGCCATGACGCTGTATCTGCTGTTCGTGATCGTCACGGCGTTTTCCAGCTACGGCAAGATCAAGCTCGGTGCTGACCATGACGAGCCGGAATTCAGTTACCTGTCCTGGGCCGGCATGTTGTTCGCCGCCGGGATCAGCATCACCCTGTTTTTCTTCTGTGTGTCAGAGCCGCTGACCCATTTGCAGCAACCGCCGCAAGGCGAGGGCGGTACCACCGAGGCCGCGCGCCAGGCCATGCAGCTGCTGTTTCTGCACTGGGGCCTGCATGGCTGGGGCGTGTTTGCCTTTGTCGGCATGGCGCTGGCCTATTTTGCCTATCGCCACAACCTACCGCTGGCACTGCGTTCGGCGTTGTATCCGCTGATTGGCAAGCGCATCAACGGCCCGATTGGCTATGCGGTGGATGGCTTCGGCATCATCGCGACGATCTTCGGCCTGGGCGCGGACATGGGCTTCGGCGTGCTGCACCTCAATTCCGGGCTGGATTACCTGTTCGGCGTGGCGCACACGCAATGGGTCCAGGTCGGGCTGATCACCCTGATGATGGGCGCGGCGATCATCGTCGCCGTGGCAGGCGTCGACAAGGGCGTGCGGGTCATGTCCGACATCAACATGCTGCTGGCCTGCGCGCTGCTGTTGTTCGTGCTGTTCGCCGGGCCCACGCAGCATCTGCTCAACACCCTGGTGCAGAACATCGGCGATTACCTGGGCGCCTTGCCGGTCAAGAGTTTCGACGTCTACGCCTACAACGAGCCCAGCGCCTGGCTGGGCGACTGGACGGTGTTCTACTGGGCCTGGTGGATCGCCTGGTCGCCGTTCGTGGGGCTGTTCATCGCGCGGATTTCCCGGGGCCGGACCATTCGCGAGTTCGTCTTCGGCGTGTTGCTGATTCCCTTGGGCTTCACCCTGGCCTGGATGTCGATCTTCGGCAACAGCGCCATCGACCAACTGCTCAACCATGGCCTGACTGCTCTGGGCCATGCAGCCATCGACGATCCGTCCATGGCGCTGTACCTGATGCTTGAGCAGTACCCGTGGAGCAAGACCGTGATCGCGGTCACGGTGTTTATCAGTTTTGTGTTCTTCGTGACCTCCGCCGACTCCGGCACCGTGGTGTTGTCGACCCTCTCGGCCAAGGGCGGCAGCCCCGACGAAGACGGCCCGAAGTGGCTGCGGGTGTTCTGGGGCGTGATGACCGCGCTGGTCACCAGCGGGTTACTGTTCTCGGGCAGCATCGATGCGCTGAAGTCGGCGGTGGTGCTGACCTCGCTGCCGTTCTCGCTGATTCTGCTGACCATGATGTGGGGCCTGCACAAGGCGTTTTACCTGGAGTCCCAGCGCCAGATCGCCCAGTTGTATTCGCTGGCGCCGGCGTCCGGGTCACGCCGGGGCGGCTGGCGCCAGCGCTTGAGCCAGGCGGTGCACTTCCCTTCGCGCGATGAGGTGTACCGCTTCCTCGACCACACGGTGCGCCCGGCCATCGAAGAAGTGACCGCGGTGTTCGTCGAGAAGGGCCTGAGCGTGATCACCCAGCCCGATCCCGTCACCCACACCGTCAGCCTGGAAATCGGCCTCGGCGAAGAGCGCCCGTTCGTCTATCAGGTGGCCATGCGCGGCTATTTCACGCCGTCCTTCGCCCGTGCCGGAATGGGCTCCAAGCAGCTGAACAACCGCCGCTACTACCGCGCCGAAGTGCATTTGAGCGAGGGCAGCCAGGATTACGATCTGGTGGGCTACACCAAGGAGCAGGTGATCAACGACGTGCTGGATCAGTACGAGCGGCACATGCAGTTTTTGCATCTGGTGCGTTAGATACGAAGCTGGATCGCAACCAAACCCGTAGCAGCACGGCTTGCTGGCGGGGCGGTGTGTCAGGCGACACTTTCGTCACAGACAGATCGCCCCGCCGGCAAGCCGTGCTGCTACGGGGCGATATGCCCCTTTTGCAAATGCCCGTGCAACAGCCCCAGCGCCGGCACATCCAGCGCCTGTGCCGCATAGCACAGGCCGACCCGGCGGATCAGGTTGGGGATCGGCGCGGGCAGGGTGATCACGCCCTGCTGATGGTCGAGCATGGATGCGGGCAGCATCGCCAGCCCGGCGCCGGCCTTGACCAGGCGCAGCGCCAGCGTCAGCGAGCCGGCAATCGCCGCCACCGGGCAGGCCGCGCGGGTGTAGAACTCCATCAGGCGCTGGTGGGACGGGTGCGACGGGCAAGTGATCCACTGCACGTCGAGCAGGTCGGCCTCATCCAGCGCCGCTCGTTGTGCGAGAACATGACCGGCCGGCAGCGCGAGCACGAAGGCCTCCTCCCAGATCGGCAGAAACAACTCGTCTTCGCAGCAGTCTTCCTCCACCGACAACCGCGCATCGCCGCTGCAACCGTCGGCCAGGGTCAGTTGCAGATTGGGCACGACCCGATACGCCGTCTGCAGAAAGGTTTCCAGATGACTGGCAGCGATCTCGCCCTCGATGCCGATGGCCAGGGTCAGGCGGTCGTTGCGCTGGCGGAACTGATTGCTCAACGCCTGGGCTTCGGCCAGCAGCCGACGTGCCTGCGGGTACAGCGTGCGCGCATCGTCAGTGACCTCGACGCCACGGGGCTGACGCTCGAACAGCGTGGTGCCCAGTGCTTCTTCCAGCTGGCGGATGGTCACCGACAGCGTGGGCTGGCTGGTGAACAGCCGCTGGGCAGCCTGGGTGATGTTGCGTTCTTCGAACACCGCGATGAAGGCGTTGAGTTGGCGAATATCCATATCAGAAACCGATGTCAGCCAGAGGAATAAAGCATTTTTCGCCCGAAGCGAGCGCTGAATATACTCGCTTCACTGCTTATCCATCGGCGTTTCTTATCGCAGCTGCTCATCCATGCGGCGCCACTCGAAGAAGAGAGAATCGAATGACCTACATCGCTGCCGAAAATCGTTATGAACGCGTTCCCTATCGCCGCGTCGGCCGCAGCGGCCTGGTGCTGCCTGCGCTGTCCATGGGCCTGTGGCACAACTTCGGCGACACCACCACGCTCGACACCCAGCGCGCCATGCTGCGCACCGCGTTCGACCTGGGCATCAACCACTTCGACCTCGCCAACAACTACGGGCCGCCCTACGGCAGCGCCGAGATCAACTTCGGCCGGCTGCTCAAGGAAGACTTCAAGCCCTATCGCGATGAGCTGATCATCTCCACCAAGGCTGGCTGGGACATGTGGCCGGGCCCTTACGGGCAGGGCGGCGGCTCGCGCAAATACGTGCTGGCCAGCCTCGACCAGAGCCTGGCGCGCATGGGCCTGGACTATGTGGATATCTTCTATTCGCACCGCTTCGACCCGGACACCCCGCTGGAGGAAACCGCAGGTGCGCTGGCGACCGCCGTGCAGCAGGGCAAGGCGCTGTATATCGGCATCTCGTCCTACTCGGGCGCCAAGACCCGGGAGATCGCCGCGCTGCTGAAAGAGTGGAAAGTCCCGCTGCTGATTCACCAGCCGGCCTACAACATGCTCAATCGCTGGGTCGAAAGGGATCTGCTGGAGACCACCGACGAGCTGGGCACCGGGGTGATCGCGTTCACGGCACTGGCCCAGGGGCTGCTGTCGGACAAGTACCTCAATGGCATTCCCCAGGATGCGCGGGTGAATCGTCCGGGCGGTGGTTCGTTGCAGGCTTCGCACCTGTCGGAGCAGAACATTGCCCACGTGCGGGCGCTGAACGAGATCGCCAAGCGTCGTGGCCAGAGCCTGGCGCAGATGGCCTTGGCCTGGACACTGCGCGACCCGCGGGTGACCTCGGCGCTGATCGGCGCCAGCCGGCCTGAGCAGATCATCGAGAACGTGGGGGCGCTGGATAACCTGACATTCAGCCAGGAAGAACTGGCCGAGATCGACCGGTTCGCGCAGGAAGGCGGGATCAATCTGTGGGCGAAGCCTTCATTGGCCGAGTAATGTGATCGCCGCTGTAGGAGCGCGCTTGCCCGCGATTGCGGTATGTCTGTGACGAATCCGTCGACCGACACGAAGCAATCGCGGGCAAGCGCGCTCCTACAGCGAATGCGGTATGTCGTTCAACGCTGTGTCGTCTGACCTGACGCATTCGCCAGCAAGCCGGCTCCTACAGGTTTTGCGTATTGAGGACAGATTGAAATCAATCAGCCCTCATCCCCCTCATCATCATCCCCACCATCGATCTTCATGCCCAGTTCCTTGATCTTGCGGGTCAAGGTATTGCGGCCCCAGCCCAGCAGCACGGCGGCGTCGCGACGGCGGCCGGCGGTGTGCTTGAGGGCGGTTTCGATCATGATGCGTTCGAAGGTCGGCACGGCGCTGTCCAACAGGCTCGACTGCCCGCGCGCCAGCGCCTGATCGGCCCACTGACGCAGTGCCTGCTCCCAGTTGGTCACTGGCGCGGCGTCCTGCGGCAGGCTCAGCAGTTCAGGCGGCAGGTCGCTGATGTGCACCTCGCGCCCCGACGCCATGACCGTGATCCAGCGGCAGGTGTTTTCCAGCTGGCGCACGTTGCCCGGCCACGGCAGATGCTTGAGGTATTCCTCGGTCTCGGCCTTGAGCAGCTTGGGCTCGACCGCCAGTTCCTGCGCGGCGCGGCTCAAGAAGTGCTTGGCCAGCGTGCCGATGTCTTCGCGACGGTCCGACAGGCGTGGAATGTGGATGCGGATCACGTTCAGGCGATGGAACAAGTCCTCACGGAACTTGCCCGCCTGCACCAGGGTTTCCAGGTTCTGGTGAGTCGCGGCGATGATGCGCACGTCGACCTTGACTGGTACATGGCCGCCTACCCGGTAGAACTCGCCGTCGGCCAAGACGCGCAGCAGGCGGGTCTGGGTGTCGGCCGGCATGTCGCCGATCTCGTCGAGAAACAGCGTGCCGCCGTCGGCCTGTTCGAAGCGGCCGCGACGCAGGTTGGCCGCGCCGGTGAAAGCGCCTTTTTCATGGCCGAACAGCTCGGATTCCATCAGGTCCTTCGGAATCGCCGCCATGTTCAGCGCGATGAACGGCGAGGCTGAGCGCGGGCTGTGACGATGCAGCGCGTGGGCCACCAGCTCTTTACCGGTGCCCGATTCCCCATTGATCAGCACGGTGATGTTGGAATGGCTCAGGCGCCCGATGGCGCGAAACACTTCCTGCATCGCCGGGGCTTCGCCGATGATTTCCGGCGTGCGGGTCAGGGTGGGCGCCGCGTCCATGCCCTGTTGTTCCTGGGCGTGCTGGTTGGCGCGCTTGACCAGCGCCACCGCCTCGTCGACGTCGAACGGCTTGGGCAGGTATTCGAAGGCGCCGCCCTGATAGGACGCCACGGCGCTGTCCAGGTCCGAGTGCGCGGTCATGATGATGACCGGCAGGCGCGGGTGCTGTTCGCGGATGCGTGCCAGCAGGTCCAGGCCGCTGGCGCCGGGCATGCGGATGTCAGAGATGATCACGTCCGGTTGCTGACGCGCCAGGCGGCTCATCACGCCATCGGCGCTGTCGAAGCTCTGAGTGGTCATGCCTTCCTGTTGCAAGGCCTTTTCAAGTACCCAGCGGATGGAACGGTCGTCATCGACGATCCAGACAGTTTCACTACGGCTCATGTCGAAGCTGCTCCTTGTTCCAGCGGCAGGAAGATCGAGAAAGTGGTGTGGCCAGGATGGCTGTCACACTCGATCAGCCCCTGGTGCTGACTGATGATGTTCTGGGTGATGGCAAGGCCCAGCCCGGTACCGTCCGGGCGGCCGCTGACCATTGGGTAGAAAATGGTTTCCTGAAGTTCCTGCGGGATGCCGGGACCGTTGTCGATGATTTCGATCTTGCTCACCAGCCGGTGGCGCACGTGGCCGATGGTGAACTGACGCATGGCCCGGGTGCGCAGGCTGATGCGGCCCAGGCGCAGCTCGTTCTGGCCGCTGATGGCCTGCATCGCGTTGCGCACGATATTGAGCACGGCCTGGATCATCTGCTCGCGGTCGATCAGCACATCGGGAATGCTCGGGTCATAGTCGCGCACCAAAGTGATGCAACCCTGGCTTTCGGCCTCGACCAGGCTGCAGACGCGCTCAAGCACTTCGTGAACGTTGGTCATCGCCAGCGACGGCAGCTTGTTCGAGCCGAGCATGCGGTCGACCAGGTTACGCAGGCGGTCGGCCTCTTCGATGATGACGTTGGTGTAGTCCTTCAGGCCTTCGTCGGGCAGCTCGCGGGACAGCAGCTGCGCGGCGCCGCGAATCCCGCCCAGCGGGTTCTTGATCTCGTGAGCCAGGCCACGCACCAGCATCTTGGTGGTTTCCTGCTTGGACAGCTGGGCCTCTTCCTTGGTGATGCGCAACAGGCGGTCACGGGGATGGACTTCCAGCAGCAACAGGGTCTCGCCTTGGGACAGAATCGGCGTGACGGCGTAATCCACCGTCAGGGTCTGGCCGGTGAGCGCGGTCAGCATCGCCTCGCGCTTGGTGAACGGATGCGCTTGCTCCACCGCCTGGCGCAACGAACTCAGTGCCTCGGCCGACTCGGTGAACAGCTCGCTGATGAATTGCCCATGGCTGCGCTGCCCGCTGATCGCCAGCAGCATTTCGGCGGCCGGGTTCATGTATTCCAGGCGCAGATCGGCATTGAGCAGAATCGTGGCAGTGGTCAGGTTGTCGAGCAGCAGTCGGTGCAAGGTATCGCTGATAGTCATGAATCTCGTTGACCTCTTTTGGCACATCGCACTGGGGCAAGCCCGAAAGTGCAGGCTCTGGTTGGTCTCTGCCGGCGTTGAACGTCCACTGACCGGCAGCGGATTCCTCGCATATGCACTGGCATATTCCGTAGAAACTGCAAAAACCAAACCAAGCTCCGAAAAGAAGCGCTGGCCGAGTCATTTCGGGCCTTTTCTGCACCTGAAAATTGAATGAGCGGCTGAAACGCGCGATTAGTGACCCAAAATGGTGTTTTGGTCAGGGCATTCGTTCAGCTGATGCACCATTTTGGAGCTTAGCCGCTTATCTGGTCGGATTCAGAAAAACGGCAGGATGCTGCCTTCTTCTTCCGGCGGCTTGTCCTTGAGCGGACACTCGGGGCGCACGCCGTAGTCGTCGGCCTTGCAGGGCTGGGCCAGGCGTTTCTGCGCCAGGGAGATGCGCATCATGTGGAAGGGCTGGTTGGGCGTGCGCTCGACCACGCGGCCGAACTCGTCGACGATCTCGATCGACAGTTGATGGGTGCCGCGGTCGATGTTGGTCATCGGGAACACCGGGCTTCTGCCCTGTTCGCTGAACGTCTTGCCGTCGAGCAACAGGCGATAGGTGTGGCGCGGTTGCAGCTCCGGATCGTTGGTGACGGTCACGATCAGGTTGCCCTGAATGTCGCGGATAGTGCTGTCCGGCTCGGGCGCGAGAATGCGCAGCAGCTGATAACGGAACAGCGGCCCGGGTTGCGGCTTGCTGCTGGCCGCCTGGCGCGGCGCCTTGGGCGTGGATTTGATCTGGTTGCTGGGCGCGATGTCGACCTTTTTCGCGCCGCGATGGGGCTGATCGGTGAAGACCCGGTTCCCCTCGGCATCGATGTAGGTGTAGACCTCGGCCACTGCCAGCCGGCCGCCGAACATCAGCAGGCAGGCCAGAAGCATTGCGCACCAACGGGGCTTACGGCTTGCCGACATGGACCCGCTGCACTGTCAGGTTGAGGGTCTGGCTCTGCTGGATCGCCTGGTTGCCTTGCAACACCGCCACCGAGAGGCTGTGTTCGCCACGATCGATCTCCATCACCTGCATGCGCGGTATGTTGGTGGGCTGGCCATAAGGCTTGCCGTCGATGATCAGTTGCAGCAGATGCCCCGGCTGCAGGCGCGGCTGGATCGCCACGCCAACGGTGAAGCTGCCGTTGTTGGCGCGCAGGGCTTCGTCGGTGGGCAGGTCGGTCAGTTCCAGCACTTGATAGGCCGCCGTGCTTTGTTGCGCCTGGTTTTGTGGCGACGGTGCGCTCGGCGCGGGTGGTGGTGCGTTGGTCGGCACGCTGTTGAGCGGCGGCAAGTCCACCGTCTGCGCCTTGATGCCGTCCGGCGGCTGGTTGGTGTAGGCCGTATTGCCGTTGGCGTCGGTGTATTTGTAGATCTGCGCGACGGCGGGCAGGGCAAGCAACAGCAGCAAAAGGGCAAGGCTTTGACGCATGAATGCTCCAGTACCACGATCAGGAGAACGGCGCGTGCCGCGCGCTTGAGTAACAGACGCCAGCATAGAGCAAAAGCGCCTCGCCTGGGGCATTGGCAAGGCGGCGCTGAGATCAGGCGTTGCCATGGGCGCTGCATAGGCCTTCGGTGGCGCGTTGCATCGCCGTCACGATGATCGGGTCGGAAGTGTGACGATGTATTTCGGCCTGTACCCAACTCGGGCAAGTCGCGTCCTGACGCCAGGGCATAAAGGCTGCGTACTGCTGCATCATCACCGGTTGCAGCGTGTCGAGCCGCACCCGAATACCTTGTAACACACTGGCGTCGGGCCTGGCCGGCACCTGACCGTGCTCGTGCCATTGGCCGATGCGCGCGTACTGGACCATCTTGTTGGCCTCGATCTGCGCGGTCATGAACCTTCGCACATCGTCTTTGCCCAGCCCGAAACTGCCCGCCTGGTTTTCGGCGTTGAGAATCACCTGTTGCTCGCGTTCGCTGTCCTGCACCTGCTTGCCGCTGTACCACTTGCTCAGCGCGACTTCGTTGGCGATGTCCGTGCGCTGGCCGATGGCTTCGATCAACGGGCGAAGGGCGGCCGGGGCAGGGTGATTCGATGCCGTGGTCGTGCAGCTGGCAAGCAGCGGCAGGGCGGCGAAAAGCGTCGCGAGAGAGGAGCGCATGGTGGAATCCTTGGTGTGAAAAGTCGCGTTCGGTCAGCGTCCGGGCAGGAACCGTGCGGGCAATTATCGCCCCGGTTTTTTTCCTGAATGCGGTACTGGAGTATCGCGTTTGATATCCGATTGTGTGCTACGGACAACATCACGGCCACAAAAAAGGCCTCCCGAAGGAGGCCTTTTCAAATCACGCAGCTAGCGCTGACGCAACGGGATCAGACGCTGTAGTACAGGTCGTATTCCAGTGGGTGTACGAAGGTACGTACCTTGATTTCTTCTTCCGATTTCAGCGCGATGTAAGCGTCGATGAAGTCGTCGCTGAATACGCCGCCCTTGGTCAGGAACGCACGGCCCTTGTCCAGCTCTTCCAGAGCTTCTTTCAGGCTGCCGCACACTTGCGGGATCTCTGCTGCTTCTTCTGGCGGCAGGTCGTACAGGTTCTTGTCGGCTGCATCGCCAGGGTGGATCTTGTTCTGGATACCGTCCAGACCGGCCATCAGCAGCGCTGCGAAAGCCAGGTACGGGTTGGCAGCCGGATCCGGGAAGCGGGCTTCGATACGACGGCCACGTGGGCTGGAGACGTAAGGAATACGGATCGAGGCGGAACGGTTACGAGCCGAGTAGGCCAGCATGACCGGAGCTTCGAAGCCTGGAACCAGACGCTTGTAGGAGTTGGTTGCAGGGTTGGTGAAGCCGTTCAGCGCCTTACCGTGCTTGATGATACCGCCGATGAAGTACAGAGCGGTGTCGGACAGGCCGGCATAGCCTTCGCCAGCGAAGGTGTTCTTGCCGTCTTTGGCGATCGACATGTGAACGTGCATGCCCGAACCGTTGTCGCCGTACAGTGGCTTCGGCATGAAGGTCGCGGTGCGGCCGTAAGCGTCAGCAACATTGTGGACAACGTATTTCAGGGTCTGGACTTCGTCAGCCTTCTTGACCAGCGTGTTGAATTTCACGCCGATTTCGTTCTGGCCGGCAGTGGCAACTTCGTGGTGGTGAACTTCCACGACCTGGCCCATTTCTTCCAGGGCGTTGCACATTGCGGTACGGATTTCGTGGTCGTGGTCGACCGGTGGCACTGGGAAGTAGCCGCCTTTGACGCCTGGACGGTGGCCTTTGTTGCCGCCTTCGACTTCCTGGTCAGTCATCCACGAACCTTGTTCGGAGAAGATCTTGAACATGGAACCGGAGATGTCGGACTTGAACTTGACCGAATCGAAGATGAAGAATTCTGGCTCTGGACCGACGAATACGGTGTCACCGATACCGGTGGACTTCAGGTACTCTTCGGCGCGGTGAGCGATGGCGCGTGGGTCGCGGTCGTAACCTTGCATGGTCGAAGGTTCGATGATGTCGCAGACCAGGATCAGGGTCGGCTCTTCGGTGAACGGATCCAGAACAGCGGTTTCGTCGTCCGGCAGCAGGATCATGTCGGAAGCTTCGATGCCTTTCCAGCCTTCGATGGAGGAACCGTCGAACATCTTGCCGACTTCGAAGAAGTCGTCGTCCAGTGCATCACGCGCTGGCATGGTGACGTGCTGCTGCTTGCCCTTGGTGTCCGTGAAGCGCAGATCAATCCACTTAACGTCATGATCTTTGATGAGTTGAACCGACTTCGACATGCTGTCCTCCGGGGTGAAATAGGGCGAGGTAGTTGTAGGCCCTTAAATTTGGGTGATGCCGGGCGCGAATAGTCGGCCAAGGCAACCTGCCTCACAAGGGAGCAATTTGCATGCCAGTGCCCCGTGATGGGTTTTTTGCGCAAATCCCACTGTTTTAGGGCGCAAAACGTCGCATTTGTGAAAATCGACGCACCTTATTGGTGCTTTTGGATTGTATACAGTGCCATTTTGGTGCGCTGATGATCGGCTGTGAGATAGTTGGTCAAACCTTGAGCAATTTCCGCTATAATCCGCGCCCCCCTTTTTCGACCGGCACCTCGCGCGCTGTTTTCATGAAACTAATCGTCAAAGTTTTCCCGGAAATCACCATCAAAAGCCGGCCTGTGCGCAAGCGCTTCATCAAGCAGCTGGCCAAGAACATCCGCACCGTGCTCCGCGACTTGGACCCGGCGCTGGTGGTCGATGGCGTGTGGGACAACCTCGAGGTCGAAACCAAGGTCGAGGACGCGAAAGTCCTGCACGAGATGACCGAGCGCCTGAGCTGCATGCCGGGCATCGCGCATTTCCTGCAGGTCGATCAATACCTCCTGGGCGACATGGACGACATCTATGAGAAGTGCAAACAGCACTTCGGTGACGTCCTGCCCGGCAAGATTTTCTCGGTGCGCTGCAAGCGCGGCGGGCACCATGACTTCAGCTCCATGGACGTCGAGCGCTACGTGGGCAGCAAGCTGCGCCGCGAGTGCGGGGCGGCCGGTATTTCGCTGAAGGATCCGGAAGTCGAGGTGCGGATCGAGATCCGCGACCAGCGCCTGTTCGTGATCCACAGCCAGCACAACAGCATCGGCGGTTATCCGCTGGGCTCGCTGGAGCAGACCCTGGTGCTGATGTCCGGTGGTTTCGACTCCACCGTCGCGGCCTACCACGTCATGCGCCGCGGCCTGATGAGCCACTTCTGCTTCTTCAACCTGGGCGGCCGGGCCCACGAGCTGGGCGTGATGGAAGTCGCGCACTTCATCTGGAAGAAGTACGGCAGCTCCCAGCGCGTGCTGTTCGTCAGCGTACCGTTCGAGGAAGTTCTCGGCGAAATTCTCGGAAAAGTCGATAACAGTCATATGGGCGTAGTATTGAAGCGTATGATGTTGCGCGCTGCGACTAATATTGCCGACCGCCTGGAAATCGACGCGCTGGTCACCGGCGAGGCGATTTCCCAGGTGTCCAGCCAGACGCTGCCCAACCTGTCGGTCATCGATTGCGTGACCGAAAAGCTGGTCTTGCGCCCGCTGATCGCCAGCCACAAGCAGGACATCATCGACGAGGCCGATCACATCGGTACCGGCGATTTTGCCCGGCACATGCCCGAATACTGCGGCGTGATCTCGGTCAATCCGAAGACCGCGGCCAAGCGCCACCGCGTCGAGCATGAAGAAAAAGAGTTCGACATGGCCGTGCTCGAGCGTGCGCTCGAAAACGCCCGTCTGGTGCCGATCGACCGCGTGATCGAGGAGCTGGGCCAGGACGTTCAGGTCGAGGAAGTCAGCCAGGCGCTGGCAGGACAGGTGGTCATCGACATCCGTCACCCGGATGAAGCCGAGGACCGTCCGCTTGAGCTGGCCGGCATTGAAGTACAAACGCTGCCGTTCTTTGCATTGAACAGCCGTTTCAAGGAACTGGATGAAACGCGCCAGTACCTGCTCTATTGCGACAAAGGCGTCATGAGTCGCCTGCATGCTCATCATCTGCTCAGTGAGGGGCATGCCAATGTGCGCGTTTATCGACCGAGCTAAGTGCCCGGGGCTGTTTGCCTGTGGCTTGCGTCACCGGCCCCCCGACACCAGTCGTCAGCCGTAACGGCTTTCGCCGGTTATTCGTTTTCATAGCTGACTACAATCAGTCAGCTCACCGAATCCTCTGATCGAGATACACAAGTGATCGAAAATCTACGTAACATCGCCATCATTGCTCACGTTGACCACGGTAAAACCACCCTCGTCGACAAGCTTCTGCGCCAGTCCGGCACTCTTGAGCGCAACGAGCTCAACGACGAGCGCGTGATGGACTCCAACGACCAGGAAAAAGAGCGCGGCATTACCATTCTCGCGAAAAACACCGCGATCAACTGGAATGGCTACCACATCAACATCGTCGACACCCCCGGCCACGCCGACTTCGGCGGTGAGGTAGAGCGCGTGATGTCGATGGTCGACTCCGTTCTGCTGCTGGTCGACGCTCAAGACGGCCCGATGCCACAGACTCGCTTCGTGACCAAGAAGGCCTTCGAAGCCGGTCTGAAGCCAATCGTCGTGATCAACAAGGTTGACCGTCCGGGCGCGCGTCCTGACTGGGTTCTGGACCAGATCTTCGACCTGTTCGACAACCTGGGTGCCACCGACGAACAGCTGGACTTCAAAGTCGTCTACGCCTCGGCGATCAACGGCATTGCCGGTCTGGACCACACAGACATGGCCGAAGACATGACCCCGCTGTATCAGGCGGTCGTCGATCACGTTCCGGCGCCAAGCGTTGACCGTGACGGTCCATTCCAGATGCAGATCTCCGCTCTGGACTACAACAGCTTCCTGGGCGTCATCGGTGTTGGCCGTATCGCTCGCGGTCGCGTCAAGCCAAACACTCCGGTTGTGGCAATCACCGCTGACGGCAAGCGCCGCAACGGTCGTATCCTCAAGCTGATGGGTCACCACGGTCTGCACCGTGTGGACGTCGAAGAAGCCGCTGCCGGCGACATCGTCTGCATCAGCGGTTTCGAAGAGCTGTTCATCTCCGACACCCTGTGCGACATCAACACTGTCGAGGCGATGAAGCCTCTGACCGTTGACGAGCCAACCGTTTCCATGACCTTCCAGGTCAACGACTCGCCATTCTGCGGTAAAGAAGGCAAGTTCGTGACCTCGCGTAACATCAAGGACCGTCTGGACAAAGAGCTGCTGTACAACGTTGCTCTGCGCGTTCAGGAAACCGATTCCCCTGACAAGTTCAAGGTATCGGGCCGTGGTGAGCTGCACCTGTCGGTACTGATCGAAACCATGCGTCGTGAAGGCTTCGAGCTGGCCCTGGGCCGCCCTGAAGTGATCATTCGTGAAGTCGACGGCGTCAAGCAGGAACCGTTCGAAAACGTCACCATCGACGTCCCTGAAGAATCCCAGGGCAAGGTCATGGAAGAGATGGGCCTGCGTAAGGGCGACCTGACCAACATGATGCCGGATGGCAAAGGCCGTGTTCGTCTGGAGTACAACATCCCTGCTCGCGGTCTGATTGGTTTCCGTAACCAGTTCCTGACCCTGACCAACGGTGCTGGCATCCTGACCTCGATCTTCGATCGTTACGACACCGTCAAGTCGGGCCACATGTCCGGTCGTCTGAACGGCGTTCTGGTTTCGGTCGAAACTGGCAAGGCACTGACCTACTCGCTGGAAACCCTGCAGGCGCGCGGCAAGCTGTTCATCGAACACGGCCAGGACATCTACAACGGTCAGATCATCGGCCAGAACAGCCGCGACAACGACTTGGGCGTCAACCCTACCAAGGGCAAGAAGCTTGACAACATGCGCGCTTCGGGTAAAGACGAAGTCATCGCGCTGGTTCCACCTGTTCGCTTCACCCTGGAACAGGCTCTGGAATACATCCAGGACGACGAGCTGTGCGAAGTCACGCCTCAGTCCATCCGTCTTCGCAAGAAGATCCTGGACGAAGGCGAGCGTACCCGCGCTGCCAAGAAAGCCAAGAACTAAGACTTAGTTCCGGCTGAACGAAAACGCCCCCGGTCGCAAGGCCGGGGGCGTTTTTGTTTGTGTCGGGATTATTATGAATATCCCAATCCTGTAGGAGCGAATTCATTCGCGAATGGCCGGTGCGTCCGATGCATCTCTTGCGCCTGACCGATCATCGCGAATGAATTCGCTCCTACAGGATCTCAGTCATCTTTAGAATTTAAGCGGAACCCGCCCGGAATTCGCGCTCAACGCGCCGCTACTCTGGCGCTCCGGCGCCTTGGGCTTGTACGCGCAGTAACCCGGGCGCGGGCCGATCTTCGGATGGTTGCGGCAGGTGTCCGGGCGCTTGTCGTAGATGGTGCACAGGCGGCTCTTGCGGTCCAGATACAGGCAGTCGTCGTTGCTCATGCGCTGCAGGGTGAAGATCCCCGACTTCTGGTTGAAGCGCTCGATAATGCCTTCCTTCTGCAGGCGCTTGGCGATGTTCTTGGGGTTGTCGCCCATCTCGAACTCATCGACCACGCCAATCCGGATCAGGTCCTTGATCTTCGCTTCCACAGGCAGGGGGCAGCAGCTGGAAACACAGCCTCCGCACATGTGGCTGGAGTATTTCTGCCAGGTCTCCAGGCGGTCGATTTCAGCGGCGGCGATCAGGGTCGGTTTCATCACGGTGAACTCTGGGTGTATCGGGCGCGCGATCATACCGGGCGCCGCGCATTTCCCCTATCGCAAAATGCTCGATTCGACTATCGGCATCTCTGGTGTTTCTGCCACGGCTTCGCAACACGCCGCGGGTAGGGTGTGCGCTCTGGCAGGCAACGGGTTGGTGAGGGCAGGTGATGCAACAGGCTGAGCAGGTGGTTAACGAGGTTTTCGGGTTGTATCTGCAACGTGGCAGCGACGACTACATCGGCGAGCCGGTGTCGCAGATCGAGCACATGTCGCAGTCCGCGCAACTGGCGCTGCTGGAAGGCTATGACGACGAAGTGGTGCTGGCCGCTTTCTTTCACGACATCGGCCACATCTGCGAGCACGATCCTGACGCCGCGAGCATGGGCGGCTACGGCGTGGCCAGTCACGAGCGGGTGGGCGCCGATTACCTGCGCAAATGCGGCTTCGGTGAGCGCATGGCCCGGCTGGTGGAGTATCACGTACAGGCCAAGCGCTACCTGACCCTGCGCCAACCCGGCTATTACGCGCAGTTGAGCGAGGCCAGCCGGCGCACGCTGGAGTACCAGGGCGGGGTCATGACCGAGTCTGAGGCTGATGCATTCGAGCAGGATCCCCTGTGCAGCGTCAGCCTGCGGATGCGGCAGTGGGACGAGATGGCCAAGGAAATGAATGTGCCGGTGATCGATCTGGATGTGCTCAAGGCCAAGGCGCTAGCCCTGCTTGCCACATAACTCTGATCAACACATACCCCTGTAGGAGCAATCCGAGGTTACGAGGGTCGCGATGCGGTGTGTCAGACAGATCGCGTTCGCGACCGTCCTAACGTCCGATTGCTCCTACAGGGTCCGCAGTGTTTCGGCGAGATTATCTATCTGCTCCTGCCGCTCCGCCTGATTGAGCCTGGAGTGCGGATTGAGTGTCGACCACTGCGGATGCGCCCGGGCTTTGTGCAACGGCTCGGGCAGTTTGCCTTCGCGCCAGGTTTTGTCCTGTGGAGTGGCCAGCTTGATGCTGTCCATCGCCGCATGGCCCCGCGCTTCCAGAGCTGCGAGCAGTTGGCGCTGGCGCAGGGCGAGCAGGCGCAGCACGGCGTCGTCGACGGTCAATTCACGCTGGCCCTTGAGCTTGCCCAGCAGTCGCCCGCCATAGCTGCGCGCGGTCTGCAGGGCGCCGCCGGCAATGGCACCGACCAGCGCGGCCGCGCCCAGGGTGATACCGCCGACCAGCAGGTCCACGCCCGCACCGGCCGCCGCGCCCGCCGCGATGCCGCTGCCCACTCGCACGCCAAGCAGTTTCAGGGTTTCCGGATTGAAGAGGTCATCGCCCCAACGGCCATCCAGCAGCGGCAGATCACTGGCCGAGGCGTCCTGCAGGCGAAACGCGTAGAGCTTGAGCAGCGATTCGACACAGCGCTGCTCGCGTTGACGCACAGCCTTGCGCAAGTCTTCGATAGCGCGTTGCACCTGATCGGACTCGGTGGCGACGCTACGTCGACAGGCCGCGCAGTCCACCAGCAGATCGGCAATCAGCCGCGCCGCGCTCTGCCTGCGCATTTCCCGCTGCGCCTGTTGATCGAGGATCAGCCGCTCCAGTTGTGCGCGTGAGTTCTCCAGCAACAAGGCCAGGCTTTCATACAACCGCCGTTCGCCGTCTTCCGGTGGCGCGACGCTGTCGAAGCGCACCAGTGCGTGCAGCCCGAGGCGGGCCAGCGCCTCGCGCCAGTCCGCTTCGCGATGCTGGGCGCTGCTGACGAAATTCAGCACCGGCAGCAGCGGTTTTCCGCAACTGGCCAGCACCGCCAGCTCGTCACGATACTTGGCCAGCACCGGCTCCCGGGCGTCGATCACGTACAGCCCGGCATCGGAGGCCAGCAACTGGCGAAGGACCTTGGCCTCCTGCTCGAAGCGCTGACGGGCCTCGCTGCCGTCGAGAAACCGGGCCAGACGCGCCGGCCCATCGAGCCGTTCGCCGGGACGGTCGAGGCGTTCCAGAAAATCCAGCAGCGCGATGGCGTCTTCCAGGCCTGGCGTGTCGTACAGCTCCAGCAACGCTTGGCCATCCACCGACAGGCGTGCGCCTTCGACGTGGCGGGTGGTGCTGGGGCGATGGGACACCTCGCCGAACCCGACATCGCGGGTCAGGGTGCGCAGCAGCGACGTCTTGCCGACGTTGGTGTGGCCGACGACTGCCAGTTTCAGTGGGCGATGGTCAGTCATGTCCGGTCTCCAGCCAGGTCAGTGGCGCGCTGTCGGCCCACTGCAGTTCGAGCTGCTGCAGCGCGGCATGCCAGTCACCCAGGCGGTCGGCGTCCAGCGCCTCGCCCACCGGCGCGGGCAGCAGCCAGACACGTGTGGCGCTGGCGCAGCGGGCCAGTTCGGCGATCAACGCCAGGCTGCCGCGATCCGGCGAACGGCGCGGGTCGCAAGCGATGGCCAGGCGCGCAGGCGGGTAGCGGGTCAGTTGATCGAGCAGATTGCGCCGCGATTCCCGGCTGTCGAGCACGCCCGCGTCGGCGATGCCCTCGGGCAGTTTCGGTGGCCAGGGGCGCTGGTCGTCCAGTTCGATGGCCACCAGCAATGCGCCCTCGCTTTCCTGGGTCGCGGGGCTGCGGGTCACCTGATGCAATTGCGCGGGCGCCGCATCGTTGACCCCCAGGCGCTCGCTGCTCGGCATCAGGCGCTCGCGCAATTCGGCAAAACCGGGGGCGCTCAGGTCCAGCGCAAGCTGCTTGCGGCCCGCGCGCCAACGGCCATAGCAGAACAGCGCGAGCAGCAGGCGCGGCAAGATGCCGTAGATCACTAGCACGCCCACCAGCCATCCGGCCCAGGCCTGGCGAGCGTTTTCGATGACCAGCGCACTGTCGCCGCTGGCGCGGATCATCGACTCGCTCGGCACGCTGAAACCCACCAGCGCTGGCAGCACGCCGAGCCCTTGCGTCAGGCTGACGAAAGTATCGCTGCTCAGAATCGTGGTTTCCCAGACAAAGCCGTAGCGCCGGGTCGCCATCAGCAACAGCAGCAAAGTCAGTGCGCTCGACAGCGCCAGCAGCCAGAGACCGTTGACGCAGGCGCCGAGCAGCCAGCGGTTCAGGCGCTTGCGCTGCAGCAGGAGAATCAGCGCCGGGGCCAGTTGCGCGGCCTGCGCATCCCGGGCGAGCCGTTCGCTGAGCCACAACCACAATCGCCCAAGGCTGGCGGCGCTTTCACCGGCGAACAGCAGCCCCAGCGCCCAACTGATCAGCAGAATCAGGTTCACGCCCAACAGGCTGCCCAGGGCCCAGAACACATTGACCGGCGTTTGCCCGTCGCCCAGCGCTGCAAAGGCCAGACCCGCGCCACTGACGATGGCAAAGGCCGCCAGCACGATCATCGACAGACGCGCGCCCTGTTTCCAGTGGCGCAGGGCCGCAACCATGCCATCGCGCTCGGCCAGCCACAGCGCCCTGTGTTTGATGCGCGCGAGCAGGTCGCCGCCACTGGCGCGGGCGCGGCGGGTCGCTTCGTCGTCTTCAAGAGGCCCTGCGTGTTGCTCGCGCAGGCGCACGGCTTCAGTCAGCCAGAGTTCATCGAGTGGGGTCAGTGCAGTCACGCGGCGTCTCGTTGGTCAAATCAGAGGTGAGCATAACCGTTGTGCCTGTGTTGCGCAGGCAAGGTGCTCGTGCTGCTTGGACCGCGCGGTAACCGAATGTTCTGTCGGGGCGTGCCTCTGCTATCCTCGCCGCCATGAAAAAACATCTTCCCCTCAGCCTGATCGCCGCGCTCGGTGAAAACCGCGTCATCGGCGTCGACAATTCCATGCCCTGGCACCTGCCGGGGGATTTCAAGTATTTCAAGGCGACCACCCTGGGCAAGCCGATCATCATGGGGCGCAAAACCTGGGATTCGCTGGGGCGTCCGCTGCCAGGACGGCTGAACATCGTCGTCACCCGTCAGGCGGATCTGCAACTCGAAGGCGCAGAAGTCTTCACCTCACTCGAAGCTGCCGTAGAGCGCGCAGAGCAGTGGGCCGTTGAGCAGGGCGTCGACGAGCTGATGCTGATTGGCGGTGCCCAGCTGTATGCGCAAGGCCTTGCGCACGCCGACCGCCTGTACCTGACTCGCGTAGCGTTGAGCCCTGAGGGCGATGCGTGGTTTCCGGAGTTCGATCAGGCGCAGTGGAAGCTGGTTTCCAACACCGAAAATCCGACTGAGGATGACAAGCCTGCGTACCGCTTTGAGGTGTGGGAACGGTCATAAAAGTGTCGCTTTTGTGTCATCTGTCGCGATCAGCTCGCAAGATGACGTCATCAGAACGCACACGGTCGCTGACGTTTTAAAACAGTAATGGCTTTTTGTTACGGTCCCTCCTCGAATTAATAAAGGGGAGGACACCGTTATGAATTTCGTACCAAAGCTGTTGGCCGCCGCGCTGTGCCTGGGCCTTGCCGGGCAGGCGTTTTCCACCGAGCTCAAACACTGGCCCGAGCCTGCTGCCAAGCAGTTGAACGCCATGATTGCGGCAAATGCCAACAAGGGTAATTTCGCTGTCTTCGACATGGACAACACCAGCTACCGCTACGACCTGGAAGAGTCGCTGCTGCCGTTCATGGAAAACAAAGGGCTGCTCACCCGCGAGAAGCTCGATCCTTCCCTCAAGCTGATTCCGTTCAAGGACACGGCCGACCACAAGGAAAGCCTGTTCAGCTACTACTACCGCCTCTGCGAAATCGACGACATGGTCTGCTACCCGTGGGTTGCGCAGGTGTTCTCCGGTTTCACCCTCAAGGAACTCAAGGGCTACGTTGACGAGTTGATGGCCTCGGGCAAACCGGTGCCTGCCACCTATTACGAGGGCGATGTGGTCAAGACCATTGAGGTCCAGCCGCCGAAGGTCTTCACCGGCCAGGCCGAGCTGTACAACAAGCTGATGGAAAACGGCATCGAGGTCTACGTGATGACTGCCGCGTCCGAGGAGCTGGTGCGCATGGTCGCGTCCGATCCCAAGTACGGCTACAACGTCAAACCGCAGAACGTCATCGGCGTGACCACGCTGCTGAAGAACCGCGACACCGGCGAGCTGACCACCGCGCGCAAACAGATCAGCGCGGGCAAATACGACGAGAAGGCCAACCTCGGTCTTGAGCTGACCCCTTACCTGTGGACCCCGGCCACCTGGATGGCGGGCAAGCAGGCGGCGATCCTGACCTACATCGACCAGTGGAAAAAACCGGTGCTGGTGGGCGGCGACACCCCGAGCAGCGACGGCTACATGCTGTTCCACAGCGTCGACGTCAACAAGGGCGGCATCCACCTGTGGGTCAACCGCAAGGACAAGTACATGACCCAACTCAACGGCATGATGAAAACCAACGCCGAGGCCCAGGCCAAGGAAGGTTTGCCGGTGACGGCGGACAAGAACTGGGTGATCGTCAAGCCGGAAGAAATCCAGTAGTCATCCGCTGCATTTGATACCGACACAAAACCTGTAGGAGTGAGCTTGCTCGCGAATGCGTCAGTTCAGGCAATTCAGCATCGTCTGGACTGACGCATTCGCGAGCAAGCTCACTCCTACATTGATCATCGGTGTCCATGCGATTGCGTTTCGTCAGGTTCTGGGTAGATCGAGAATCGCCTCAAGCCCGCCGCTGTCGCGATTACGCAGTTGCAGGCGGCCGTCGTGGGCGGCCGCTACGGTGTGGGCGATGCTCAGGCCCAACCCGTAGCCGCCGGTGCCCGCATTGCGCGAGCTTTCCAGGCGGTAGAACGGCTCGACCACCTGCTCCAGTTGATCCTCCGGAATGCCCGGGCCCTGATCGGCGATCACGATGCGCAAGCGCTCGGGTTGATCCTCGATAAAGATGTCCGCCTGATGCCCGTAACGAATGGCGTTCTCCAGGAGGTTCTGCACGCAGCGTTTCAGGCTGCGCGAGTAGGCGGGCAGTGGCTGATACGCCTCGCCATGCAACGCGACCTGGGCGCCCATGTCCTGAAAATCCACTTGCAGGCTTTGCAGCAGCGCGTTGATGTCCACGCTCTGGCGGGTTTCGTTGATTTCGCCGCTGCTGACGAACTCCAGCGTCGACGACACCATGTTTTCCATGTCCTCCAGATCCTTGCGAAAGCGCTCCCGCGTCTGCTCATCGGCGAGCATTTCGGTGCGCAGGCGCAGCCGCGTGATGGGTGAACGCAGGTCGTGGGAGATCGCCGCGAGAAACCGCGTACGCTCGCGCAGGTTGGCGATCAGGCGCTGCTGCATGCTGTTGAACGCCTTGGCCGCGCGGCGCACTTCCAACGGGCCGTCCAGCGCCAGCGGTGCGCGCTTGATGTCGCGGCCCAGCGCCTGCGCGGCGTTGGTCAGCTCGGTCAGCGGGCGAATGGCCAGGCGCACCGCGAGCAGGACAATGATGGTCAGCAGAATGATCCGCACCAGGTAAATGCGCAGGAAGTAATCGAACATCACCTGCAGCGGCGTCAGGCTGGTCCAGCCTTGATCCTCTCGGGCGCGCACCTGCAACCAGCGGCCATCGGGCAGGTGCAGCTCGATATTGAACATGCCCGCTGCGGGGCTTGAGCCAAACAGCGTGCTCATCCCGGCCGCATGGCCCTGATCGTCGAGCAGCGAGAGGTGCAACAGGCGCAGATCGCTGGGGATGCCGGTACGCTGTTCGATCACGTTGTTGAGCAGGCGCTCGGTGGCCTGATCGGCACTGCTCAGGGTTTCGCTGCGCGGCGTCGGCGCTTCGATGAACTGCAAGCGAAAGTCTGGCGTATTGAGGTGGCCGATAAAACCGTTGGTGTGGGTGGGTGCGACATGGATGACCCGCACGATATCAGCCAGACGGCTGGCGATCAGGCGCGTGGGAATTTCCAGCACCTGGCTGTGGCGCACGTCGTACCAGATGCTGCTGGTGGCGATCTGCGCGGCGATCATCCCCGCGACCAGAATGATCACCAGGCGCCCGTACAGCGTGCGCGGCCAAAGCCTCATGGAAGTCTCACGAGGCGCTGGCCACTTCAGTTGCAGTCAGCATGTAGCCTTCGTTGCGCACGGTCTTGATCAGCTTGGGATCGAGCTGCTGACGCAAGCGGCTGACGCAGACATCGATGGAGCGGTCGAACGGCGTGCTGTTTTTCTCGAACACGTGATTGAGCAGAAAGTCGCGGCTCAAGGGGCGATTGGGGTGCTGCAAGAGCAAGCGCAGTACGCGGTAATCGGAGTTGCCCAGGCTGATCACCAGCCCTTGGGGTGACAGTACTTGGCGTGCGCGGGTGTCCAGCTGCCAGCCGTCGAAGTTGACGAACGGGGTTTCATCGACGCGGGCGCGTTCGGGGAAGCTCTGCACCCGGCGCAGCACCACCTTGATGCGTACCAGCAATTCGCGCGGGTCGAATGGCTTGGGCAGGTAGTCGTCCGCGCCGATCTCCAGGCCGACGATGCGGTCGATCAGGCTGCCGCGCGCAGTGAGCATGATCACCGGCGTGTTGGAGGTGGTGCGCAACTCGCGGCACAGGCTCAGGCCGTCTTCGCCGGGCAGCATCACGTCCAGCACGATCAGGTCGATGACGTTCAGCTCAAGGCGGCGACGCATCTCCTTGCCGTCGCAGGCGGTGGAGGTCTGATAGCCCGCATCGCGCAGGTACTCGGCGATCAGTTGGCGGATTTCCGGATCGTCATCGACGATCAAAACGTGGTCTTGCCTGGACATAGGGGACGCTGTGCCTGTGAACCGAAGAAGGGCAGCCCTGCCGAAATGTGCACCGGACGATCCTGCCGACGCTGTGGTAGCGGAAAAACCGACCGGCGGGCGGAGCAAATGTAATGGAATGTTGTGGGCGACGAATTCCTGCACCCGCAATACAAACTCGGCCCGACCCGGGCCGCGCTGCTCTTTAGACTGGCTGTTGTAAATGCGAGTCATTGTAATCTGGAGACGTGCGTGTTCAAAACTTTCCTCTCGATGCGCAGCGCCGCTGCGCTGGTCTTGCTGCTCGGCGCCTGTGTGGGCCAGATGTCCATGGCCTCGGCCAAAGAAGTCACCGACGTGTTGGGCCGCAAGGTTCAGGTGTCGGACCACGTTCAGCGCGTGGTGCTGGGTGAAGGCCGGTTGATCTCGGTGTTTGCGCTGCTTGATCGCGACGAGCCGTTCAAGCGCATCGTCGGTTGGCAGGCTGATCTCAAGAAGCTGGACCCCAACACCTACAACGCCTACGCGGCGAAATTTCCCGAAGTCAGCAAGATTCCGCTGATCGGCCAGGCCTCCGAGCAGAGCGTCAGCGCCGAAGAAATCCTCAGCCTGAAACCTGACCTGGCGGTGTTCAGCATTTCCGGCCACGGCCCCACCGAGCACAGCCCGGTGGCTGACACCCTGGCAGCAGCGGGCATTCCGGTGCTGTTCGTCGACTTTCGCATCAAGCCCATCGAAGGCACCCGCACCAGCATGATGGCGCTGGGGCAGGCCCTGGGCCGTGAGAAACAGGCTGCCGATTACATCGATTTCTACGATCAGCACCTCAAGCATGTGATCGACACCGTGGGCAAGGTCGACGACGGCCAGCGCCCGAGCGTGTTCCTCGAACTGCTGGCCGGTGCCTGGCAGGCGCCGGGGCACACCACCGGCAAGAGCGGCCTGGGTGAAGTGATCAAGCTGGTGGGCGGGCGCAACATCGCCGAAGGCGTGGTGCCGGGCGCACTGGGCGACGTGAGCGTGGAATATGCGCTCAAGGCCGACCCGGACGTCTATATCGCCACTGGCAACCACGAACCGGGTCTGCTGCTGGGCGCGGGCGTACAAGCAGCGCCAGCGCAGGCAGCATTCCAGAAAGTGTTGGCGCGCCCCGAGTTCAAGGACCTGCGGCCGATTCGCGAAGGGCAGGCCCATGGCCTGTGGCATGACTTCTACAACTCGCCGTACAACATTCTGGCCATCGAAGCGCTCGCCAAATGGATCAGCCCGGCCAAGTTCAAGGACCTGGACCCGCAGCAGACCATGGCTGAGATGAACCAGAAATTCCTGCAAACGCCGCTGTCCGGCCAGTACTGGATCGATCAGCAGAAGTGACTTCTCAAGCACATGGCCTGCCCGCTGCCGCGGCAGGTCTTGAAGCCGCCAGCCAGGGTTATCGACGCTTGCTGGCGCGGCGTTTCTGGCTGCTGGCCGGGCTGGCGGTGGTGCTGGTGTTCGCGGTGCTGATCGACCTGACCACCGGCCCGTCCGGCATGAGCCTGGGCACGCTGCTCGACGGCGTGCTGCACCCCGACCATCTGCCGATCACCGACCGCATCATCATCTGGAACGTGCGCCTGCCGTACGCGCTGATGGCCGTGCTGGTGGGCTGCGCCTTGTCGCTGGCGGGCGCGGAAATGCAGGCCATCCTCAACAACCCGCTGGCCAGCCCGTTCACTCTGGGCGTGTCCTCGGCGGCGGCGTTGGGCGCCTCGCTGGTGATCGTTTTTCCGGTCTCGTTCAGTTGGCTCTCAGGGAATGCCGCCGTGACGGTATCGGCGTTCGTGTTCGCCTGCGCATCGGTGTTTCTGCTGCAAGCCATGTCGAAGCTGCGCGGCGCGGGTGTGGAGAGTCTGGTGCTGTTCGGCATCGCGCTGGTGTTCAGCTGCAACGCGTTGGTGGCGCTGCTGCAACTGGTCGCCACTGAAGACGTGCTGCAGCAACTGGTGTTCTGGAGCCTGGGCAGTGTTGCGCGGGCCAACTGGGACAAGCTGGGCATGCTGGCGCTGGTGCTGGCGGTGATCATGCCGATGTCGTTCGCCGCATCGCCGCGCATGACGCTGCTGCGCATGGGCGAGGACCGGGCGCAGAGCTTCGGCATCGACGTGCGCCGCTTGCGGTTGTTTTCCCTGCTGCGCATCAGCCTGCTGTCGGCCACGGCGGTGGCGTTTGTCGGCACCATCGGATTCATCGGCCTGGTCGGCCCGCACATCGCGCGGATTCTGGTGGGCGAAGATCAGCGCTTTCTGCTTCCGGCCAGCGCATTGGTCGGCGCCCTGTTGCTGTCGCTGTCGTCGATTGCCAGCAAGCTGATCATGCCCGGCGTGATCGTGCCGGTGGGTATTGTTACGGCGTTGGTCGGCGTGCCGATTTTTGTGTTTCTGGTGTTCAAGCGCGGGAGGCAGCTATGAGCGGCCTGAACGTGGGGGATGTGCATATCGCCTATGGGCGCCGGCAGGTGGTGCGCGGGCTGTCCTTGCCAGAGCTTCGGCCGGGCACGGTGACCGCGCTGATCGGCCCGAACGGCGCTGGCAAGTCGACCTTGCTCAGAGGCATCGCCGGGCTGGAAAGGATGACCGGCGATGTCAGCCTGCAAGGTCGCTCGCTGAATACTGTGTCCATCGCAGAGCGTGCGCGGCAGATCACCTACATGCCGCAGAACCTGCCGCCGGGGCTCTCGCTCAGCGTCATGGAAAGCGTGGTGGCGGCGTTGCGCGCGGGGACGTCCGACGGCGTGCCGTTGTCGAGCGAGGCTTGTCTGCGCGAGGCGTATCAGGCGTTGCAGCGGATCGGCATCACGCACTTGGCCGATCACCTGTTGAACGGGCTTTCCGGCGGGCAGCGGCAATTGGTCAGCCTGGCGCAACTGATTGCACGCCGGCCAAAGGTCATGCTGCTGGATGAGCCGACCAGTGCGCTGGACCTGAATTACCAGCTCAAGGTCATGGCCTGCGTGCGCGACATGGTGCGTGAGCATCAGTTGATTGCGGTGGTGGTCCTGCACGACATCAGCCTGGCGGCGCGGCATGCCGATCATCTCGCTGTGTTGCGCGACGGGCAATTGTTCGCCTTCGGTGGCGCGGGGCAGATCCTCACACCGGGGTTGCTCGCCGATGTGTATGGCGTGCAGGGGCGGGTCGAGTTTTGCTCGCAGGGCAGCATTCAGGTGCTGGTGGATGGGGCGTTGGCCTGATATCGCCACCGATCCGTAGCAGCACGGCTTGCCGGCGGGAGCGTTGTGTCAGGCAATGCATCTTTTGCTGATCGATCGCCCCGCCGGCAAGCCGTGCTGCTACGTGGGCGAGAGTGACGCCAAATAAAAAAGCCCGGCATCGCTGCCGGGCTTTTTGGTTGCTGCGCCGAGGCCGATTACGGCACCAGCTTGTCCAGCATGCCTTTGTCACGCACTGCGCCTTTATCGGCGCTGGTGGCGAGCAGGGCGTAGGCCTTGAGGGCCGTGGTCACCTTGCGAGGGCGTGCTTCGACCGGTTTCCAGCCTTTCTTGTCCTGCTCGGCGCGGCGGGCGGCCAGTTCTTCGTCGGACACCAACAGGTTGATGCCACGGTTCGGAATGTCGATCAGCACCTTGTCGCCATCGCGCACCAGGCCAATCGCGCCACCGGCTGCGGCTTCTGGCGAAGCGTGGCCGATGGACAGGCCCGAGGTACCGCCCGAGAAGCGGCCGTCGGTCAGCAGCGCACAGGCTTTGCCCAGGCCCTTGGATTTCAGGTAGGAGGTCGGGTACAGCATTTCCTGCATGCCCGGGCCGCCTTTCGGGCCTTCGTAACGGATGATCACGATGTCGCCGGCCTTCACTTCATCGGCGAGGATGCCGCGCACGGCGCTGTCCTGGCTTTCGAAGATCTTCGCGCTGCCTTCGAACACGTGGATCGACTCGTCCACGCCCGCGGTTTTCACCACGCAACCGTCCAGCGCGATGTTGCCATACAGCACGGCCAGGCCGCCTTCTTGCGAGTAGGCGTGCTCGACGCTGCGGATACAGCCGTTCTCGCGGTCGTCGTCCAGGGTTTCCCAGCGGGTCGACTGGCTGAAGGCGGTCTGGGTCGGGATACCGGCCGGGCCTGCCTTGAAGAAGGTGTGCACCGCTTCGTCGTCAGTCTGGGTGATGTCCCACTTGGCGATGGCTTCTTCCATGGATTTTGCGTGCACGGTCGGCAGGTTGGTGTGCAACAGGCCGCCACGGGCCAGCTCGCCCAGAATGCTGAAGATGCCGCCGGCGCGGTGCACGTCTTCCATGTGGTACTTCTGGATGTTCGGCGCGACCTTGCACAGCTGCGGCACTTTGCGCGACAGGCGATCGATGTCGCGCAGGTCGAACGCGACCTCGGCTTCCTGGGCGGCCGCCAGCAGGTGCAGGATGGTGTTGGTCGAACCGCCCATGGCGATGTCCAGGGTCATCGCGTTTTCAAAGGCCTTGAAGTTGGCGATGTTGCGCGGCAGCACCGACTCGTCGCCATCGCGATAGTAGGTTTTGCACAGCTCGACGATGGTGCGGCCTGCCTGCAGGAACAGCTGCTCGCGGTCAGCGTGGGTGGCCAGGGTCGAACCGTTGCCCGGCAGGGCCAGGCCCAGCGCTTCGGTCAGGCAGTTCATGGAGTTGGCGGTGAACATGCCGGAGCACGAACCGCAGGTTGGGCAGGCGCTGCGCTCGTATTCGGCGACTTTCTCGTCGGACGCCGAAGAGTCGGCGGCGATGACCATCGCGTCGACCAGGTCCAGGCCGTGGCTGGCCAGTTTGGTCTTGCCGGCTTCCATCGGGCCGCCGGAGACGAAGATCACCGGGATGTTCAGGCGCAGGGCGGCCATCAGCATGCCGGGGGTGATCTTGTCGCAGTTGGAGATGCAGACGATGGCGTCGGCGCAGTGCGCGTTGACCATGTACTCCACGGAGTCGGCGATGATCTCGCGGCTCGGCAGCGAGTACAGCATGCCGTCGTGGCCCATGGCGATGCCGTCATCCACGGCAATGGTGTTGAATTCCTTGGCCACACCACCGGCTTTTTCGATCTCGCGGGCAACCAGCTGGCCCAGATCCTTCAGGTGCACGTGACCCGGTACGAACTGGGTGAACGAGTTGGCGATGGCGATGATCGGTTTCTTGAAGTCTTCGTCTTTCATACCCGTGGCGCGCCACAGGGCGCGCGCACCGGCCATGTTGCGGCCGTGGGTGGACGTTTTCGAACGATAATCAGGCATGGAGCACTCCGGGCGGCTAATCAGGTTTAAACAGGGAGTGAGCTTCTCTTGGTCCATTGCAACGGCGACAGGTAGCTGCCGTTGCGGATGAGGTCGGTGACGCCACAGGATCGCTGCGCGCTCGGCCGGAGCTCATAAACCCGCCGGGGATGATTGGCGATGAATACGCCGATTCTACACCGCTGGCGTGCGGATGGAATGCCAAGACCGATCAGGGGCTTGCTGGATCACCGAGAAAGCTTCGCGAGCAAGCTCACTCCTACAGGAAAGGTGCAAGGCCTGTAGGAGTGAGCTTGCTCGCGAATGACGTCAGATCAGTCGCCGCATCGATCAGCTGTTGGGCAACAACCGGCAAGTAATGCTCTTGATGTAACGCGTTTCCGGAATCGCCGGGTGTACCGGGTGATCCGGGCCCTGGCCGCCGCGTTCCAGCAGCTGGATGTTGCGGTCAAGGTGGCGGGCGCTGGTCAGGAGGATGTTTTGCAGATCGTCTTCCGGCAAATGCATCGAGCAGGATGCGCTGACCAGGATGCCGTCCTTGGTCAGCAGGCGCATGGCCTGTTCGTTCAAGCGGCGGTAGGCACCTTCGCCGTTCTTCAGGTCTTTCTTGCGTTTGATGAAGGCGGGCGGGTCGGCGACGATCACGTCGAAACGTTCTTCGGCAGCCTTCAGCTCTTTCAGGGCTTCGAAAACATCGCCTTCGACGCAGGTGACCTTGTCGGCAAAGCCGTTCAGCGTCGCGTTGCGTTCAACGCCATCCAGGGCGAAGCCCGAGGCGTCGACGCAGAACACTTCGCTGGCACCGAATGCGCCGGCTTGCACGCCCCAGCCGCCGATGTAGCTGAACAGGTCCAGCACGCGCTTGCCTTTGACGTACGGCGCCAGGCGTGCGCGGTTCATGCGGTGGTCGTAGAACCAGCCGGTTTTCTGGCCTTCCATCACCGGCGCTTCGAACTTCACGCCGTTCTCTTCCAGCGCGACCCATTCCGGCACCAGGCCGAACGCGGTTTCGACGTAGCGATTCAGGCCCTCGGCATCGCGTGCGGCCGAGTCGTTCTTGAGCAGGATGCCGCTTGGCTTGAGCACTTGAATCAGCGCCGCCAGCACGTCGTCCTTGTGCTGTTCCATGGTGGCGGAGGCCAGCTGCACCACCAGAATGTCACCGAAACGGTCGACCACCAGGCCCGGCAGCAGGTCCGAATCGCCGTAGACCAGACGATAGAAAGGCTTGTCGAACAGGCGCTCGCGCAGAGACAGGCAGACGTTCAGGCGGTGCACCAGCAGCGACTTGTCCAGCGGCAGCTTGATATCGCGCGACAGCAGGCGTGCGCAGATCAGGTTGTTCGGGCTTAGCGCGACGATGCCCAGCGGCTTGCCGCCAGCAGCCTCAAGTATCGCTTGTGCGCCAGGAGCGAAGCCGTTGAGCGGGGTGGCGGCAACGTCGATTTCGTTGCTGTAGACCCACAGGTGACCGGCGCGAAGGCGGCGGTCGGCGTTGGGCTTGAGGCGCAAGCTAGGCAGGGACATGACGTCGCTCCGGGAAAAAAGAGCGGGATTATACCCCGTGATTCCGCCTGCGGGCGCGTCGCCTTGAATTAACCGGCTGACGGTCTGTCGGATCCAAAGACTGTATCAACGGTTGTCGAAGCATGGGCGACAAGGGTTAAAATCGCCCCCTGACCCCGAGTGTGTACTTATGTCCCAAGAGCTTACTTCCGAGCAGATCCAGCAGGCGTTGCAAGGCATCAGCGTCCCGCCCCAGCCGCAAATCATGGTGGATTTGCAGATGGAGCAGTACATGCCCGACCCTGACCTGGGTGTCATCGCCCGGTTGATCGCGCAGGATCCGGGGCTTTCCGGTGCCCTGCTGAAAATCGTCAACTCGGCGCATTACGGCCTGGCCAACAAGATCGCCTCGATTCAGCGCGCAGTGAACCTGCTGGGCAGCCGTTCGGTGATCAACCTGATCAACGCGCAGTCGATCAAGGGCGAGATGAGCGACGAGACCATCGTGGTGCTCAACCGCTTCTGGGACACTGCGCAGGATGTGGCGATGACCAGTCTGACGCTGGCCAAGCGCATCGGCTCGCAGACCGTGGACGAATCCTACGCGCTGGGCTTGTTCCATGACTGCGGCGTGCCATTGATGCTCAAGCGCTTCCCCGAGTACATGAATGTGCTCGAAGAGGCCTACGCCAACGCCGGGCCCGAGTCGCGCGTAGTCGACACCGAAAACCGCATTCTCAACACCAACCATGCGGTTGTCGGCTATTTCACTGCCAAATCCTGGCGTTTGCCTGAACATGTCAGCAATGCCATCGCCAATCACCACAACGCGCTGGCGATTTTCCAGGACGAATCAGGCCGCAACGCGCCGCTGAAGAATCTGCTGGCGATCCTGAAGATGGCCGAGCACATCTGTTCTTCACACCGCGTGCTGGGCAATCAGGTGGTCGATCATGAGTGGAACAGCATCGGCCACCTGATCCTCGATTACGTCGGGCTCTCGGACTACGATTTCGAGAACCTCAAGGAAAGTATCCGTGAACTGAGCTCGCACTGACCCTGCGAGCCGCGCGCCTGGCCCCCACCGAGTTGTCCCATGCCTGAATTGCCTGAAGTCGAAACCACCCGCCGGGGCATCGCGCCCCACCTGGAAGGGCAGCGCGTCAGCCGCGTGATCGTGCGTGATCGCCGCCTGCGCTGGCCGATCCCGGAAGATCTGGACGTGCGTTTGTCCGGCCAGAAGATTGTGGTAGTGGAGCGGCGCGCCAAGTATCTGCTGATCCAGGCAGAAGTCGGCACCTTGATCAGCCACTTGGGCATGTCGGGCAATCTACGCCTGGTGGAAGTGGGGATGCCGGCGCTCAAGCACGAGCATGTGGACATCGAGCTGGAGTCCGGGCTGGCCCTGCGCTACACCGACCCTCGTCGTTTTGGCGCGATGCTCTGGAGCCTCGACCCGCACAACCATGAGCTGCTGGTGCGCCTGGGGCCTGAGCCACTGACCGATCTGTTCGACGGCTTGCGCCTGTTCGAGCTGTCCCGTGGCCGCTCGATGGCGGTCAAGCCGTTCATCATGGACAACGCCGTGGTGGTCGGCGTGGGCAATATCTACGCGACCGAAGCGCTGTTCGCCGCGGGCATCGACCCTCGCCGTGAAGCCAAAAGCATCTCCAAGGCGCGCTATATAAAGCTGGCGGTGGAAATCAAACGGATTCTGGCGGCAGCGATCGAGCGGGGCGGCACCACCTTGCGCGACTTCATCGGCGGCGACGGCCAGCCGGGTTACTTCCAGCAGGAGCTGTTCGCGTACGGGCGCGGCGAGGAGCCGTGCAAGGTCTGCGGCACGACAATGCGCGAAATCAAGCTGGGGCAGCGGGCGAGCGTTTATTGCCCCAAATGCCAGAAATAAGGGCGGGTTTCCTACAGGATCTGTGTCGTTAAAGAGACACGCATTCCCTTGCTTAACCTTGATGCCTGTTTATAGTGATCAGCATCACTTTTGTTGCCGAGCCTGAAGGACCACGCCATGAGCCCGTTTCGCATTCTCGCTGCTACCCTGGCCCTGTTTTTTGGTTTGCAGATGACACCCGCCATGGCGCAGGTTGAGGCATCGGGCGGGGAAGATCCCGTCTATCAGATTCAGAATCCCCCTGCCTACGCGATGATCGGCGACCTGCTGGTGGCCCGTCCGCTGCTGATCGTGGCGACCGTGCTCGGCGCCGGGCTGTTTGTCATCGCATCACCGTTCGCCGCAGCAGGCGGCAACCTGGGCGCCACCGGCAAGGCGCTGGTGGTCGATCCCGGCAAGGCTGCGTTCGTGCGTTGCCTGGGTTGCACCACCAGCGGCTACGGCAAGCACGACTGATCCGCGCAGGCGCGTATCAGGCTCAACGGCGCCGTCGGTTTGAATATTTCTGAAACACCAATGCCGCGAGGATCGCTCGCGGCTTCCACGCGGGCGTTGGTCTTGCGCCACAGCAGCACCTGCTGATTGCCGAAGTCGCGCTTGGTCTCCCGCAGCCGATAGCCGCGCTCGCGCAGGTCGGCCAGTTCCTCGTCAGTGAACGCCCCCGGTTCGTACTCCATCACGTCAGGAATGTACTGATGGTGATAGCGCGGCACTGATATCCAGTTGGTAATGGGTTGATCGTCCAGATACTCCAGCATCGACAGCAGCACCATGCTGGGAATCCGGCTGCCGCCCGGTGTGCCAAAGGCGGTGAATGCATGGGGGCTTTCGATGAAGCTGGGGCTCATGCTCGACAGCGGGCGCTTGCCCGGCTCGATGATGTTCGCCTGGCTGCCCACCAGGCCGTAGGTATTGCTGCCCTTGGGATCGACGGCGAAGTCGTCCATCTCGTCGTTGAGGATAACGCCCGTGCCGGGCACGGTGAAGGTCGAGCCGAACGGCAGATTCAGCGACAGGGTCGCGGCGACCGCATTGCCCTCGTTGTCCAGTACGGCGAAGTGGCTGGTGTTGTCGCCCTCGCGCCAGCGCGGCGCAGGCGGCAGGATGTTGTTCGGCGTGGCCCGGTGCGGGTCGATGCTGGTGGTCAGTTGCATCAGGTAATCGGGCGCCAGGACCTGTGCCACCGGATTGGGCACGTAGTCCGGATCGCCGAACAGCACCCGGTCGCGATACGCACGGCGCAGCACTTCAACCACGTAATGGGCGCGCTGGACCTTCTCGGATTCGCGCCACGGCAACTGCTGCAGCATGTACAGGCTCTGCGCCAGTGCCACGCCACCGGCGGAGGGCGGTGGGGCGCTGATCAGCTCGCGCTGGTCAGCCAGTGGAAAGCGCAGCGGCGTGCGGGTAATCACGTCGTATTCTTCGAAATCGTGGTAATTCCAGATGCCGCCCGCTGCCCGAACCCCGCTGACCATCGCCTGGGCCGTCAAGCCGCTGTAGAACCCGGCGCGGCCTTTGTCGGCCAGGCGATCCAGGGTCTGTGCCAGTTCCGGCTGTTTGATGATCTCGCCCAGTTCCGGCACATCATTGTTGCGCAGGAACAGCCGGGCGCTTTCCTTGTTTTCCCGGAGTGCGAACAGCCGCCAGCTGGCACGTTCACGGTAGACCCCGTCGACCTTGAAGCCGCGATAGGCCACGCGGATGGCCGGTGCCAGGGAGATCGTCAGTGGCAAACGGCCATAGCGTTCGGCCAGTTCCACCAGCGCGGCGGGCAGGCCGGGGATGGCCGCAGCCATCGGGCCATTCAGGGAAAGATCGGCCTGGGCGACGCCATGGCGATAAAACATCCTGCTCTTGGCCTTGAGCGGCGCTTTTTCGCGGGCATCGAGGAACTGGTACTGCACCGGCTCCCCGGCCTGACGCAGCAGAAAAAAACCACCGCCGCCCATGCCGGAGCCATAGGGCTCGACCACGGCGAGTGTTGCGCTGATGGCGATGGCGGCGTCGAAAGCGTTGCCGCCGTCGACCAGAATTTCCCGACCGGCGGCAGTCGCAATGGGGTGAGGGCTGGCGATGGCCGCCTGACCCGGATGGTCGGGACTGGCCTGGGTGTTGAAGGCGCACAGGAAAAGCGCCGCGCCCACCGAGGACGGAATCCGCGAAAGCTTCGATGTCATGCGTATCTCGCTCAGGTCAACAGGCATTACAGCCAGTGTCTTCGGCGAAAGCGCGGATGCCGACAGGATATGCCTTCGGTTATGCCTTACTGGTGATCAACTTGTATTTGGCCATGAGCTCGTCCTTGCTCTCCACGTGGTTTTCATCCAGCGGGATGCAATCCACGGGGCACACTTGCTGGCATTGCGGTTCGTCGTAATGGCCGACGCACTCAGTGCACAGGTTCGGGTTGATCACGTAGATCTCTTCACCTTGAGAGATCGCTTCGTTCGGGCACTCGGGTTCGCAGACGTCGCAATTGATGCAATCGTCGGTGATGATCAGGGACATGGATACTCCTGCCGCGGTCGATGCCGGGGCATATCAAAACGAATGCGGCGAATTGTGCCGCATTAGCGCTCGACATGCACCTGCACCATCGCGTCGAGGTCAGGTCTTGAACCTTTCGCTCAGCGCCTTGGCGACCGCAGGGTGTACGAATTTGCTGATATCACCGCCTAACGCTGCGATTTCTCTGACCAGCGTAGATGAAATGAACGAGTAGCGTTCGGATGGGGTGAGAAAAAGACTTTCCACGTCCGGCGCCAGCTGCTTGTTCATGTTGGCCAGCTGGAATTCGTATTCGAAGTCAGACACGGCGCGCAGGCCGCGCAGCAGAATATTGGCGTTCTGCTCCTGGGCGAAGTGGGCGAGCAGTGTCGAAAAACCGACGACTTCGACGTTCGGCAGGTGTTGGGTGGCTTCACGAGCCAGTTCGACACGTTGCTCCAGCGGGAAAAGCGGGTTTTTCTTCGGGCTGGCAGCGATGGCGATGACCACTTGATCGAACATGCGCGAAGCGCGCTCGACCAGATCGCCATGGCCCTTGGTGATGGGGTCGAAGGTGCCTGGGTACAACACTCGGTTCATCGCGTCGTCCTGATGTCGCAGGGAACCGGGATGGTAGCGTAGCGGGCACGCGGGGCCAAGTCGCGGGGCGGCGTCTACGCCGGATCTTGCAACCGCTGCAACAACGCCGTCGCCAACTGCGCCGTCAGCCCATACACCGACAACTGCGGATTGGCGCCGATGCTGGTGGGAAACAGCGAGCCGTCGTGGATCGACAGGTTTTCCAGCTGATGATGGCGCCCCAGGCTGTCGGCCACCGCCAGCCTTGGGTCCTCGCCCATGGCGCAACCGCCCATCACATGAGCGCTGCCCAGGCGGGTGCGGAAAGTCTCAAGGCTCAGGCCATCGATCAGCGTGCGTGCCTGTTCGGCGGTTTTCATGTAGTGCGCGTCGCCGTGCAGCGGCATGACCGCTCGGGCGCCGCCTGCGAACTGGATCTCGGCCATGCTGTGCAGGGCGCGGCGTACGCCGTCCCAGGCGTAGGGCGAAACCTGATAGTCCAGCACCGGGGTGCCATCGCTGCGCAATTGCACGTCGCCGCCCGCGCTGTCTGGGTGAAACCCGTCGCGCAGCAGCGCCAGCATCATGTGGGTATGCGGGAGTTGCGCCATGCGCTCGGCGTTGGTCGGGCCGTAGCTGCCCAGCAATGTGCTGGCCAGCGCGGGCTGCAGCGGCGGCACTTCGAGTTTGTAGGCCATGGGCCCGGTCACACCGTCGCGCCACTGGAAATGGTCGGAATAGATCGACTGCGGCGCGCCGTAGAACGGGTTGATCACCTGATCGAACAGCGCCGCCGAGAAGGCCACCAAGTGCAGAAAGGTGCGCTTGCCCAGTCGCTCGTGCGGGTCGGGCGCCTTGGAGCGCATCAACAGCGCGGGGCTGTTGATGCCGCCGCCAGCCAGCACGGTGTGCCGCGCCTTGACCCTGATCTTGCGGCCGGTCGGGGCAACGCAGCGTTCGTCCATCGCCAGGCATTCCACGCCGGTGACCTTGCCGGCGTTGATGATCACGCGCTCGGCGCGGCTCAGGTAAAGCAGCTCGCCGCCCTTATCCAATGTCGCGGGGATGGTGGTGACCAGCATCGATTGCTTGGCATTGGTCGGGCAGCCCAGGCCGCAATAGCCCAGGTTCCAGCAACCGCGCACGTTGCGTGGGATCACATGCCAGCTGTAGCCAAGTTTTTCGCAGCCCTGGCGGATCACGTCGTTATTGGCGTTGGGCGGCATGATCCACGGCGCCACGCCCAGGCGCTGCTCCATTTTCTCGAACCAGGGCGCCATTTCGGCGGGGCTGTGCCCTTTGACCTGATGCTGTCGCGCCCAGTGCTCGAGGGTCTGATCGGGCGTGCGAAAGCTCGACGTCCAGTTCACCAGCGTCGTGCCGCCCACCGCGCGGCCCTGCAGAATGGTGATCGCGCCATCATTGCTCATTCGGCCGATGCCTTCCTGATACAGCGTGGAATACGCCTGATCTTCCAGCAGCGCGAAGTCGGAGCTGGTTTTCAGCGGGCCCTCTTCGATGATCAGCACCTTGAGCCCGGCGGCGCTGAGGATTTCTGCGGTGGTACCGCCGCCCGCGCCGCTGCCGATGATGGCGACATCGGCTTCCAGAGTCAGATCGCTTTCAAGGCGCGAACCATCGTAGGTTTTCCATCCGCGAGCAAGACCTTCGCGAAACGTGTCGGCAACTGGCATGTAACCTCTGCTTATTGTTGTTTTTCTTGCATCAGACTTTAGGTGGGCCAGGGTAGCCGCAGTGAGCCCAGGACTCGGGCTGGCTGTACCAGGCCATGAGCACCAGCTGCAGCAGCGAGCTGTGGCCCTGACGCAGCAAGTTCAGCGAACTGTGCTCCCAACGATCGAGAAAATGGCGGATCTGACCGGCGTCGGCGCTTTCCCAGGATCCCCAGATACCCGTCAGCGGCCCACGGGTGATGGCCATCGTCAGCACGTCGAACAGCTGGCGAGTCAGTTTCAGCATTTGCGGCGACAGGCTCGCAAGGCCTCGGTCCAGGCTGTGCAAGGTGCGTTCGGTGGCCGATTGCGCAGAAATGTTCGCCAGCGCGCCATCGAGCAGCACCGGGATCAAAGCCTTCAACAACGGCAGGTCGCTGGCGCGCAACGCCGAAAATCCCGCTGCCGCGCTGCTGGCCGAACAACCGCTGAGGCTGGCCGTGACGCCGACTGTGCCCAGAAATACGGTGGCGCCGAGGCTGAACTTGAGCAGGTTTCGCCGTGAAAACCCTTCAGCGGTTTCAGCGCTCATCGTACGAACAGTCTCTGAATCAGCTTCTGAATCGCCTTGCCGTAGGGCGGATAAATCAACCGCGCCGCGTTGAAGCGTTGCTTGATGAACACGCCTTTGGCCTTGCTGAAGGTGAGAAAGCCTTCGTGGCCGTGGTAGTGCCCCATCCCCGAGGGGCCGATGCCGCCGAAGGGCAAGTCGTCCTGAGCGACATGCAGCAGGGTGTCATTCAGACAAACTCCGCCGGAATGCGTCTGTTCCAGCACGCGATTCTGCTCGGCCTTGTTGTAGCCGAAGTAATACAGGGCCAGTGGGCGAGGACGTTGATTGATGTAGTCCAGAGCCTGCTCGATACGCTCGTAAGGCACGATGGGCAATAACGGCCCGAAAATCTCGTCCTGCATGACCAACATGTCATCGCGCACATCGAGCAACAGGCTGAACGACATGCGTCGCCCCTGGCCTTGCGGGTACAGCGGGATGACGCGCGCGCCTTTGTCGGTGGCGTCTTCCAGGTAGCTGTTCAGGCGTGCCAGATGGCGCGGATTGATGATCGCGGTGTAGTCCGGATTGTCGGCAAGCGTAGGAAAAAAGCCGGTAACCGCCTGTTTGTAGGCCGCGACGAACCCCTCGACGCGATCCTTGGGCACCAGCACGTAGTCCGGCGCCACACAGGTTTGTCCGGCATTGAGGGTCTTTCCGAAGGCGATGCGCTCGGCGGCGTCCTTGAGCGGCACGTCCTGGGCGACGATGGCGGGGGATTTGCCGCCCAGCTCCAGGGTCACCGGGGTGAGATTTTCCGCAGCGGCGCGCATCACATGCCGCCCGACGCTGGTGGCGCCGGTGAACAGCAAATGATCGAACGGCAGTTTCGAGAAGGCGATGCCGACATCCGCCTCGCCCAGCACCACAGCCACCAGATCTTCGGGAAAGACTCTGGCGAACAGCGTCTTGAGCAACTGGCCGGTGGCGGGCGTGGATTCGCTGAGTTTGAGCATCACCCGATTGCCCGCCGCCAGGGCGCCGACCATCGGGCCGATGGCGAGGTACAGCGGGTAATTCCACGGCACGATCACGCCCACCACACCGAGCGGCTGGTACACGACTTTCGCCGCCGCTGGCTGAAACGCCATGCCCACGCGGCGGCGGGACGGACGCATCCATTTCTTCAGATGACGGCGGGCGTAATGGATGTTGTGCAGGCTGGGCATCAGCTCGGCGAGCAGCGTCTCGTCGGCGCTGCGGTGGCTGAAATCGGCGCTGATGGCCTCGATCAGGGCCTGGCGTTCATCGCTGAGCAACTGGCGCAGGCTGTCGAGCCATTGCCGCCGCTGCCCCGCGACCGGCATCGGGTTCGCCGCAAAGGCCCGGCGCTGGGCGTCGAAGATGTACTGGAGATCATCCTGCTGGGCGGGAATGTCGTCTGGCAGGGACGAGCGGAGGGATTCGACAGGCATCGCTGCACTTCCTTCTGATTTTATAGAGTGATTTTTAGAGTCATTACTCTATAAAGTCAAATGCAGCCTCTGCCTGCCCCCGGCCTCGATGCATGCGTTAAGATTCAGCACATTCCCGTCACATTCAGCCTCTGAGTCGAGCATGGCGCCGCGCATCAAGACCCTTCGCATCAACACCCGAGACCGTATCGTGCAGACGAGTCTTGCGCTGTTCAATCAGCAGGGTGAGCGCAGTGTCAGCACCAATCACATCGCGGCCCACATGGAAATTTCGCCAGGCAACCTGTACTACCACTTCCCCAACAAGCAGGCGATCATCGCCGAGCTGTTCAGCGAGTACGAAGCGCTGGTGGACAGTTTCCTGCACCTGCCCGAAGGGCGTCTGCCTGGGGTTGAAGACAAGCGTCATTACCTCCTGGCGATCCTCGACGGCATGTGGCGCTACCGCTTCCTGCACCGCGATCTCGAGCACCTGCTCGATGCCGACCCTGAGCTTGCGGCGCGCTATCGACGCTTTTCCCAGCATTGTTTGCTCAAGGCCATGGCCATTTACGGCGGCTTCGTCGAGGCCGGCATTCTGCAGATGGACGAAGTGCAGATCGAATCGCTGACCCTCAATGCCTGGATCATCCTGACCTCGTGGGTGCGATTTCTCTGCACGACTCGTGAGAACGCCACGCGGCTGAACGAAGATGCCATCCGCCGGGGTGTCTATCAGGTGCTGATGCTGGAAATGGCCTACGTCACCCCCAAGGCACGGGATGAAGTGCAAGCGCTGTGCGAGCAGTTCTGCGTGCCGCTGGTTGGCATCTACCAGGATTGAACCTCGCTTCAGCGGTCGCTCACCCTTGGGCGAGTCGGCCCCTGCACGGCAGGTCACCACTGCATTTCGCCTTTGGCGACCTTGGCGCTGAGCTCCAGCGATGATTCGTCCCCAAGGCCGGGAAAGGCGCGTTGCATGGCACCGATCAGCTCGCTTGAGTTCTTCGCCTTCGGCGTTTCCTTGAGGAAGGTGCTGATGTAATCCCTGGTGAATTGAGCCGCTTTGACGGACCGGCTGCTTTCACCCAGGTAATGACCGGGAATCACGGTTTGCGGCGCAAGGTCGAGGATGCGTTGCAGCGTCTTGAGCCATTGCTGCTGCGCCTCTTCACCCTGAGTGTCGGCCATCCAGACGTGGATGTTCTCGGCGACTACCACGCCCCCGACCACCGCCTTGATCGACGGAATCCAGACGAAGCTGCGATCGGGTTGCTGGCTGTCCAGCCCGATGACTTCGAGCTTCTGGCCTTCGAGGGGCAGGCTGTTGCCTTGCAGCACGTCCGGTATGACCAGCTTCGAAGGCTTGTCAGCCCCCATTTTCGGCCCCCAGTAAGCCAGTTTGTCGGTCATTGTCTTCTTGATATGGGCAACGGTCGGGGCAGAGGCGACTACGCGAGCATCGGGGAATGCCGTGGTCAGGGTTTCAAGGCCGAAGTAGTAGTCCGGGTCGCCGTGGCTGATGTAGATGGCGGTCAGGTGTTTGCCGGATGCCCGGATCTGCCTGACTACCTGTTCGGCCTGGCTCGCGCCGAATTGGGCATCCACCAGAATGGCGTCCCTCTCACCGCTGACGATGACCGAACTGACTGGAAACAGCGCGTCGTTACCGGGGTTGTAGACCGTCAACTGCAATGGCGCAGGGCTGGCGTAGACGTGGCTGGCGAACATCAGTGCGCCCAGTGCCGAGAGGCAGTATTTGAACAATGACATGCATGAGCTCCGCAGTGATTTGGACCGGATAAGGTCGAACCTGAAGCTTAGTTGCGCCTTGCGGTACAAAAAACGTCGGTATTCAATACGGTTTGTTTCTGAAACCGGGCAAATCATGGATCACCTGAGCGCCATGCGCGTCTTCGTCGCCGTCATCGATCAAGGCAGCCAGTCGGCGGCGGCTGAACACCTGGGAATGTCCCGGCCAGTGGTTTCCCGCTACCTGGCGACACTGGAGGACTGGCTCGGGGCGCGGCTGATGCATCGCACCACTCGCAAGCTGAGCCTCACCGCTGCCGGGCAGGAAGCCTTGGTCCGCTGTCGGACGATGCTGGAGTATTCCGATTCTCTGCGCGCTGCAGTCAGCGAACCTGATGCCATACCGCGGGGCGAGCTGCGCGTGAGCGTGAGCACTTCGTTCGGGCAGGCCCAATTGATCGACGCGATTGCCGATTTTGTCGCCCTGCACCCCGCCGTGTGTATCGACATGGAAGCGCTGGATCGCACCGTGCATCTGGTGGATGAGCGCATCGATCTGGCCATTCGCACCAGCAATGTCGTGGACCCGGGCCTGATCGCCCGACGCCTTTGCGTCTGCCGCTCGGTGGTGTGCGCCTCCGCCGGTTACTTGCGCGAGCATGGCTGGCCTGAGCGGGTCGAATCGCTGAGCGAGCACAACTGCCTGACGCATGCCTACTTCGGGCGCAATCTGTGGCAGTTCGAGGTGGACGGCAGGCAGGTCTCGGTTCCCGTCAAAGGCAGCATCACGTCCAATGATGCCCTGGCCCTGCAACGTGCCGTGTTGATGGGCGCGGGCATTGCGATGTTGCCCACCTACCAGGCCGGCGCGCTCGTTCAGCGGGGCGAGCTGGTTCGTCTGCTGCCGCACGCCAGGCCGCAGGAACTGACCCTGTACGCGGTCTACACATCGCGCAAGCACATGCCGGTTGCGCTGCGAGCATTTCTGGATTTCCTGATCCAGCGATTCGCCACGCAGCCGCAATGGGATCAGTGGCTGGAACCGTCGGCCAGGGGTGGACATTGATTGCGTGCTGCGGACACACTTCCAGACACATTCACGCTGTCGAAATGTCCGTTACTCCACTTGCAGGAGCCAATCATGTCTATTGCGCAACTGATCAGCCCGCAACAACTGGCGGATCGCCAAAACAGGAAATCCGGGCTGGTCATTCTGGATTGCCGTGCCTCCCTCGATGACCTGGACTACGGCCAGCGCAGCTATGCCGAGGGGCATATCGAGGGCTCTTCCTACGCCGACTTGCTCAACGACCTGAGCGGGCCGATCACCAAGGGTGTGACGGGGCGTCATCCATTGCCCAACCCGCAGGCGCTGATCGAGCGGTTGCGGTTCTGGGGCGTCGATAACGACAGCGAAATCGTACTGTATGACGACGGCCCCGGTGCCTATGCGGCTCGTGCCTGGTGGCTGCTGGCCTGGCTGGGCAAGCGCGACGGCGTGTTCATTCTCGATGGCGGCCTGAAGGCCTGGCATGCCACAGGCCTGCCGCTGAGCCTGGACCCGCCAGAGCATCGCGAGGGCAACTTCCGGGGCAAGCCGGACGACGCGCTGGTGCTCAGTGCTGCCGATGTGCGGAAAAAACTCGAAAAGCCGGAAGTAGCCGTGATCGATGCCCGGGCGCCTGCGCGCTTTCGCGGCGAGGTCGAGCCGATCGATCCGGTGGCGGGGCATATTCCGGGCGCCCAGTGCGCGGCCTTCACTGACAATCTGGGTGCGGATGGACGTTTTCTGCCAGCCGATCAGCTCAAGCAGCGTTTCACCGAGATACTGAACGGGCGGCCTGCCGAGAAGCTGGTGGCCTATTGCGGCTCCGGCGTGACGGCGTGCCACAACCTGTTCGCGCTATGCCTGGCGGGTTATCCGTTGGGGCGGTTGTATGCGGGGTCGTGGAGTGAATGGATCACCGATCCGCAGCGCGCGGTCGCGACAGGGGAGTGAACGCGGATCTGTAGGAGCGAATTCATTCGCGAAAATGGGTCAGGCGATAGAGATATGTCGTCTGATCGGCCTTCGCGAATGAATTCGCTCCTACAGAGGGCCGCGTACATCGGGGCAATTGCGATGGGCCCGATCCGTCGCCGTTGGGCTTCAGATCTGCCCCATTGCCCAGCGCAGCAAGAAGAACACCGCCAATCCCCCGGCGATCGTTGCCAATAAATTGCGGGTAAATGCCGCGATCGCGATGGCAATGATGCCGCCCAGCAGATAAGCGTTATCCAGTGACAGCTGCCAGTGCTGGCCATCGGGCATCAGCATGCCGGGCACCACGATTGCGGTCAGCACGGCGGTCGGCACGTAATGCAGGCCCTGGCGCACCACCGGCGGGAAGCGCAGGTTCGGCCAGGCGAACAGGCTGTAGCGCATCAGGAAGGTGATCGCGGTCATGCCCAGAATCAGCCACCAGTAACTCATGAATGCACCTCCTTCGCGGGCGCCACGCCATTGGTCTGTCGGCGTTCGAGGATCACGCCGACGGCGATCCCGCTGAAGGCTGCGGCCATCAACCCCAGTTTGTAGGGCCACGACCAGGTCATCAGCGCAACCACGCCCGCGGCCAGTGCTGCGGCGATTTGCGGCTGGTTGCGCAGCACCGGCACGACGATACCGATGAAGGTCGCCAGCATGGCGAATTCCAGGCCCCAGCCCGCCATGTCCGGCACGGCCTGGCCGAACAGCACGCCGACCAGCGAGCTGCCCACCCAGCAGGCATACAGCGAGCAGGCGACACCGAGCCAGTACCAGTGCGCCAACGGCGATTTGCCGTGCACCAGGTAATAGCGCTGAACCACGGCGAAGGTTTCGTCGGTGAGCCAGAACGCCAGCAGCAGGCGCCAGCGCTGTGGCATGTCCTGGACCTGGGGTTGCAGGGTGGCGCTGTACAGCACGTGGCGCAGGTTGACGATCAGGGTGGTCAGCAGAATCACCACGGCACTGGCGCTGGCGCCCATCAGGCTGATGACGATGAACTGCGCGGAACCGGCGTAGACGAACATCGACATGCCGACCGCCTGCCACAGCGACAGGCCGCCGACCCCGGCCAGGGTTCCGAAAATGATGCCGAACGGCGCGATGCCGAACAGCATGGGCACGCTGTCGCGAAGGCCGCGAACGTAGAGTTGGTTGCGGGACATGGGTTTTCTCCTTATGTCCCGGATGGTAGGCCGGTGCGGGCGGGGGTTGTCTTGAACGATCTTGCAAGATCGTCCGTGGCAACACGGGGGCGATTTACATTACGCCGTGGACGTCCGCCAACCACTGCGGAATCCGCTGTTCCAGGTAGTAGACCGGCGTTCTGATCGAGCCGCCGACAAATCCCACATGCCCGCCTTTGGTCTGCAGATCGAACGCGGTGCTGGCTGACAGTTCGCTGGCATCGGGCAGGCTGTGCTTGAACACGAACGGGTCGTCCAGCGCTTGCACCAGCAAGGTCGGTGTGCGGATGGCGCCGAGGAAGTAGCGGCTCGACGCCCTGCGGTAATAGTCGTGCGCATCGAGGAAGCCATTGAGCGGCGCCGTCACCCGGCCGTCGAATTCCCAGAAGGTGCGAAGGTTTTCCAGCGAGCCCAGCGCGGCCAGTTCGGCCAGTCCCTCGCTCAGCCCTTCATGCTGAAAGCGCCGCTGCTTGTCCTTGATGTAACCGACCATCTCGCGCATGAAATGCCGCTGGTAAACCTTGGAAAAGCCCTGGCCGATGCGGTCGGCGCATTCGTCCAGGCGAAACGGCACCGAGACCGCCGCCGCGCCCTGCAAGTGGCTGTCCACGCCCGACTCACCCAGGTGCTTGAGCAGGATGTTGCCGCCCAGCGAGTAGCCCACCGCGTACAGCGGCGCCAATGGCCGGGCGGTGCGAATGTGGTCGATGACGGCGGCCAGGTCTTCGCTGGCGCCGGAGTGATAGCTGCGTGGCAGCAGGTTCGGCTCGCCCGAGCAGCCGCGCCAGTTCAGCGCGGCGCTGGTCCAGCCGCGTTTGGCCATGGCCTGCTGCAAGCCCACCACATAGGGCGAGTTGGACGAGCCGGTCAGGCCATGCAGGACCAGCACGACGGGCACTTTCGCGTCATGCGGGCCGTGCCAGTCGATGTCGAGAAAGTCGCCGTCTTCCAGCCAGAGACGTTCGCGGCGCCGTTCCAGATGAATGGTCTTGCGCCACAGGGGCCCCCACAGGGTTTGCAGGTGAGGATTGCCGAGACCGAACGCGGGAACGAACGGACGGCTGTCAGTGAGCGGTGCCACTGCGTTCCCACAGCGCGTAGTACACCTGCCCGGCCTTTTTCTCTCGGTGCAGGCGCCAGTTACCCGGCATGCCCAGGGTCGAAGGCGCGGTTTCGCTTTCGGTATAGACCCAGGCGTCATTGGCCAGCCAGTTGCGTTCCTCCAGCAGCGTGCAGGCAGGCGCCAGCAGGTTCTGGTGGAACGGCGGGTCGAGGAACACCACGTCGAACTGCTCGGCAGGCTGGGTTTCCAGATAGCGCAGGGCGTCACCGGTGGACGTCTTGCCCACGGTGCAGCGCAAGGTGCCCAGATGCTCGCGCAGGCTGGAGATCGCCGCCGAGTTTGTGTCCAGCGCCAGGCCCATGCTGGCGCCACGCGACAGCGCTTCGAGGTACAGCGCGCCGCTACCGACGAACGGGTCGAGCACGCGGGCGCCTTCGATGTAAGGCGCCAGCCAGTTGAACAGGGTCTCCCGGACCCGGTCCGGCGTCGGGCGCAAGCCCGGGCCATCAGGGAAAGTCAGACGCCGACTGCGCCATTCACCGCCGATGATCCGCAAGTGGCCAAGGCCTGTGTGTACTTTGGCGCCTTTGTGGATACGCGGCGGTTTGGAAGTCGAGGTCATCAGTGCTCCGGAACGCCAAGTGGTTGCTCGGCGGGTCTGTCAGTTGGGGGTGGCAGCGGCTTCTGCGGGACGGTCGGACCTGCGGTCACGATCACCAGATTGTCCACGTTCAGGTGCTTGTTCATCACGGCCTTGATCTGCTCGACGGTGACGCTCTGGGACTGCGTCATGAAATCTTCGAGGTAATTCAGAGGCAGATTATAGAAGCCGATGGCGCCCAGTTGGCCAACGATGGCCGAATTGCTGGCGGTCGACAGCGGAAAACTGCCCGCCAGTTCGCGCTTGGCGTCGTCGAGTTCTTTCTGGGTCGGGCCGTTGGCGAGGAACTCGCGGGTGACGTCCTTGACCAGCTTGAGGGTGTTTTCGCTCAGTTCGGCGCGGGTCTGCAGGCCGATCATGAACGGGCCCTGGGCCTGCATTGGGGTGAAGCCCGACGACACGCCGTAGGTCAGGCCGCGTTTTTCCCGCACTTCGGTCATCAGGCGGCTGCCGAAACCGCCGCCGCCCAGAATCGAGTTGCCCAGCGACAGCGCCGCGTAATCAGGGTCGGCGCGGTTGATGCCCAGTTCGGCCAGCATCAGGTGAGTCTGCTTGGACGGGAATTCGATGTGGGTTTCGCCCGCTTGCGGCGCGGTCGGCGCAACGGTTTTCGCCAGTGCCGGACCTTTTGGCAACGCTGCCGAGACTTGCGCGGCCACGGCTTCAGCGTCGGCGCGGGACAGGTCGCCCACCAGCGCGATCACCGCGTTGCCGGCAGCGTAGGCCTTGGCGTGGAAGGCCTTTAGCTGCGCCAGGGTGATCGGCGTGATGCTCTTGGCCGTGCCCATGCTCGGATGCGCGTACGGGTGCTCGCCGTACAGACGCTTGAACAGCTCATCGCCCGCCAGTTTGCCGGGGTTCTGCTTCTGGTATTCGAAGCTGGCCAGCAGCTGGTTCTTGATGCGCGCCAGTGAGTCGGCCGGGAAGGTCGGCTTGCCCACGACTTCCGAGAACAGCTTCAGGGCCGGTTCGCGCTTGTCGGGCGCGCTCAGGCTGCGCAACGAGGCAATGGCCATGTCGCGATAGGAACCGTTGCCGAAGTCGGCGCCCAGACCTTCGAACCCTTCGGCGATGGCGCCGACGTTCTTGCCTTTGACGCCCTCGTTGAGCATGGCGTTGGTGATCAGCGCGATGCCTGGGGTGGCGCCGTCCTGGCTGCTGCCGGCGGCGAACAGCAGGCGCATGTCGAACATCGGCAGCTCGTGGGCTTCGACGAACAGCACGCGAGCGCCCTCGGCGGTGTTCCAGGACTGGATGTTCAGCGTACGCCGTGCGGGCGCCTTGCCGTCCAGCTCCTTGAGGCTTTCCAGTTTCGAGGCGGCCTTGTCGATGGCCTTGGGCGCGTCAGCAGGCGCAGTACCGGACGTTTCTGCAAAGCTCTGCGCGCTGCCGAACAGTCCGAGGCTCACCGCCAGCAGCAGTGCCTGCGTCCGTTTCGGCGCACGACGTGTCTCAATGCGCTGGGTCATTGGGCTTTCTCCTCTGGCAGAACGTGCGCGACGGTCAGGCGTTCGCGGGTGAAGTAAGTGCGTGCGGCTTTCTGGATGTCTTCCGGGGTGACGCTTTGCAGGTCGTTCAGCTCCCGGTCGATCAGCCGCCAGGACAGACCGACGGTTTCCAGCTCGCCGATGGTGCTCGCCTGGCTGGTGATCGAATCACGCTCGTAAACCAGCCCGGCAATGACCTGGGCGCGAACCCGTTCGAGTTCCTCCTTGGTCGGCGGCTTGGTTTTCAGCTCGTCGAGCAGGCGCCAGATACCGGCTTCGGTGTCGGCCAGGGTTTTCTTCTTCTGCTGGTTGGGCGTCGCGCTGATGGTGAACAGGCTGTCGCCACGGGTATAGGCGTCGTAATTGGAGGACGCGCCGGTGACCAGTTCTTCGCCGCGTTCGAGGCGCGTCGGGATGCGCGCACTGTAGCCGCCGTCGAGCAGGGCCGAGATGAGGCGCAGGGCGTTGACCGACTGCGGATCGGTCGCGGTGGTCAGGCTCGGCACGTTGAAGCCGTACATCAGGCTCGGCATCTGCGTCGCCACATGCACGGTGATCTGGCGCAGGCCCGGTTCGGCCAGTTCCAGCGGCTTCTTGGTCGGGGGAATGTCGCGGCGCGGGATCGGGCCGAAGAAACGCTCGGCCAGGGCCTTCACTTCGTCGGGTTTTACGTCGCCAACCACCACCAGCGTGGCGTTGTTCGGCACGTACCAGGATTCGTACCAGTGGCGCAGCTCTTCGACGGTCATCCGATCGAGGTCGGCCATCCAGCCGATGGTCGGCGTGTGGTAGCCGCTGGCCGGGTAGGCGATGGCCTTGAAGCGCTCGTAAGCCTTGGCGTTGGGCTTGTCATCGGTGCGCAGGCGGCGCTCTTCCTTGATGACTTCGATTTCTCTGGCGAATTCCTCCGGCGGCAGGCGCAGGCTGGCCATGCGGTCGGCTTCCAGCTCGAAGGCCACACCCAGTCGGTCGCGGGCCAGCACCTGGTAGTAGGCGGTGTAGTCGTCACTGGTGAAGGCGTTCTCTTCGGCGCCCAGATCCCGCAGGATCAACGAGGCTTCGCCCGGGCCGGTCTTGGAGCTGCCCTTGAACATCATGTGTTCCAGCGCATGGGACAGGCCGGTCTGGCCCGGCGTCTCGTAACTGGAGCCGACCTTGTACCAGACTTGCGAAACCACGACCGGGGCGCGGTGGTCTTCACGCACGACGACCTTCAGGCCGTTGTCCAGCGTGAACTCGGAGGTAGGTTGCGGATCGGCGGCGATGGCAGCGAGGGGCAAGCACAATGTGCCGAGCAGAAGGCCTGCGGCACGGCGGGCGAGAGCATTCATTCGTAATTTGAACCTTCGAGACGGCCTGCGTGAACTTAGCGTCGGCGGGCGCGGGGGTGTTAGGATAGCGACCAGTTTGCTCGGCGACCATGGCTTTGACGTAGGACACTTCGTCTTATGCTGGAAGGCGATGCTTAAATGGCGTGAACGGCAGTGTGCTTGCTGAACAAGCGAGCGCTATTACAGTCTGTTTCGCATTGAAAGAATTTTTCAGAGGCGCCGCTCTGGCGCGTCGCTACCTTGAGATAGCCGTCCTCCATGTTTGGTTCCAACGACGACAAGAAGACCCCAGCCCCGGCTGGCGAGAAGAAAGGCCTGTTCGGATGGCTGCGCAAGAAGCCGCAGGAAACCGTCGCCGAGCAGCCCAAAGACGTACCCGCTGCAGCGCCCGAGCCTGTTGTCGAACCGACGCCGGTGGTTGCCGAGCCATGGCTCAAGCTGCCGGTGGCCGAAGAGCCGGTTGCGCTGACCGATCCGAGTGAGCCCCATGTCACGCCAGACATCCCGGCCCACACCGAATCTCACGTGCCTGACTCGCCCGTGGTTACCGAGGCTGCTCCCGTTGCGGCACCTGCTGCCGTGGTGCCAGTGGTAGAGCCGGTCCCTGTCACGACACCCGACAAGCTCGCGGGCGACGATCTGCCAGCCTTGGCGCAACCCGCTCCTGCGGCCGCTGCTGCCCCTGCTGCTGTAGTGCCGCCGGTCGTGGCGGCGGCAGTTGTACCTCCAGTCGAAACGCCAGTTGCGCCGGCCGTCGAAGCCCCTGCCAAACAACCCGGTTTCTTCGCCCGTCTCAAGCAAGGCCTGTCCAAGACCAGCGCCAGCCTGGGCGAAGGCATGGCCAGCCTGTTCCTGGGCAAGAAGGCCATCGACGATGACATGCTCGACGAGCTGGAAACCCGTCTTCTGACCGCTGACGTCGGTGTCGAGGCCACTTCGCTGATCGTGCGCAACCTGACGCAGAAAGTTGCGCGTAAACAGCTGACCGACAGCGATGCGCTGTACAAGTCCCTGCAAACCGAGCTGACCGAAATGCTCAAGCCGGTCGAGGCGCCGCTGGTGATCGACCAGCAGCACAAGCCGTTCGTGATTCTGGTGGTGGGCGTCAACGGCGCCGGCAAGACCACGACCATCGGCAAGCTGGCCAAAAAGCTTCAGCTCGAAGGCAAGAAAGTCATGCTGGCCGCAGGCGACACCTTCCGTGCCGCAGCGGTCGAGCAGTTGCAAGTCTGGGGCGAGCGCAACAAGATCCCGGTGATTGCCCAGCACACCGGCGCCGATTCGGCTTCGGTGATCTTCGACGCCGTGCAGGCCGCCAAGGCCCGTGGCATCGACGTGTTGATCGCGGACACCGCCGGGCGCTTGCACACCAAAGACAACCTGATGGAAGAGCTGAAAAAGGTTCGTCGCGTCATCGGCAAGCTCGATGAGCAGGCGCCTCACGAGGTGCTGCTGGTGCTCGACGCCGGTACTGGCCAGAACGCCATCAACCAGGCCAAGCAATTCAACCAGACCGTGAACCTGACCGGCCTTGCCCTGACCAAGCTCGACGGCACCGCCAAGGGCGGGGTGATCTTCGCTCTGGCCAAGCAGTTCGGGCTGCCAATTCGCTACATCGGCGTCGGTGAAGGCATCGACGATTTGCGGACTTTCGAGGCCGAACCCTTCGTTCAGGCCCTATTCGCCGAGCGGGAGCGCACATGATTCGTTTCGAACAGGTCGGTAAACGCTATCCGAACGGACACGTCGGCTTGCATGAGCTGAGCTTTCGAGTACGTCGCGGCGAGTTTCTGTTTGTAACCGGCCACTCCGGTGCCGGTAAAAGTACGCTCTTGCGCCTGTTGCTGGCGATGGAACGTCCGACCTCCGGCAAACTGCTGCTGGCGGGGCAGGACCTGGGCCAGATCAGCAACGCGCAGATCCCTTTCCTGCGCCGGCAGATCGGCGTGGTGTTCCAGAACCACCAGTTGCTGTTCGATCGCACGGTGTTCAACAACGTCGCCCTGCCGCTGCAGATCCTCGGCCTGTCCAAAGGCGAAGTGACCAAACGCGTGGACTCGGCGCTGGAGCGCGTGGCCCTGTCCGACAAGGCCGAGCTGTATCCTGGCGACTTGTCCACAGGCCAGCAGCAGCGCGTCGGCATCGCTCGCGCCATCGTTCACCGCCCGGCCCTGCTGCTGGCGGACGAACCGACCGGTAACCTCGACCCACGGCTGGCGGCGGAAATCATGGGTGTATTCGAAGACATCAACCGGCTGGGCACCAGCGTGCTGATCGCCAGCCACGACCTGGCGCTGATCGCGCGCATGCGTCATCGCATGTTGACGCTGCAGCGCGGCCGACTGATCGGTGACGGGGAGGCCACGGCATGAGCGCCACTCGCAGCCCTAAGGTTTCGGAGCGCGTGGCGCCCAAGGCCGCCGACCCGGCTCCACAGAAGAAAAAGAAACACGATGACGACGACGGCCCGGGTTTCGGCCAGCTCTTTCACGCCTGGATCGAGGCCCACCGGTCGAGCCTGATCGACAGCCTGCGCCGTCTGGGCAAGCAGCCAATTGGCAGCTTTTTTACCTGCATGGTGATGGCAGTGGCCTTGAGCCTGCCCATGGGGCTGTCGCTGCTGTTGAGCAACGTCGAGCGCCTGGGTGGTTCCTGGCAGCGTGCGGCGCAGATCTCCCTTTATTTGCAACTGGATGCTTCGGCAACTGAAGGCCAGGGGCTGGTGGCGCAGATCAAGGAAATGCCTGGCGTCGCCGAAGCGGAGTACATCAGCCGCGATCAGGCGCTGAACGAGTTCCAGCAGCAGTCCGGTCTGGGCGAAGCCCTGAAGGAGTTGCCGGAGAACCCGCTGCCGGGCGTCGTGCTGGTCACCCCGCAGGAAGTTGACAAGGCCGCGCTGGAAGCATTACGTACACGTCTGGCTGAACTGCCGAAGGTTCAGCAGGCCCAGCTGGATCTGGTCTGGGTCGAGCGTCTGGCGGCGATCCTCAAGCTGGGCGACCGGTTTGTGTTCGGTCTGACGGTACTGCTGGTGGGTGCCTTGCTGCTGGTCATCGGTAACACCATCCGTCTGCACATCGAGAACCGGCGCACGGAAATCGAGGTCATCAAGCTGGTGGGCGGTACTGACAGCTATGTGCGCAGGCCCTTCCTTTATATGGGCGCGATCTACGGCCTGGGCGCGGGTATCTTCGCCTGGGGCGTGCTGGCCTTCGGCCTGGACTGGCTCAACGACGCGGTCATCAAACTGGCCGGGCTGTATGGCAGCGACTTTGCGCTGGCCGGTGTGCCGGCTGCCGACGGTCTGTCGCTCTTGCTTGGGGCGGTGTTGTTGGGGTATATCGGTGCGTGGATTGCGGTTGCGCGCCACCTGAGGGAACTGGCCCCTCGTTAATGTTCAGGTAATCGTCAGGGTTTTTAGTATATTTTGTTTCATCTATTGACTTTTCAGCTAAGGGAACTTGTCTCGCGGTTCCCGGTCAATTTCGCAGTGCTGAACTGCACGAGTCATGTGTAGGAGGTTTTTTCGTATGACCAATTCTTTGCAACCTGCTTATGCGCTGGTTCCGGGTGCGAACCTGGAAGCCTATGTGCACACGGTGAACAGCATTCCGCTGCTGACGCCCGAGCAGGAGCGTGAACTGGCCGAAAGTCTCTATTACGAGCAGAATTTAGAGTCGGCCCGTCAGATGGTGCTCGCCCATCTGCGTTTTGTCGTGCATATCGCACGCAGTTATTCGGGTTACGGCCTGGCTCAGGCTGACCTGATCCAGGAAGGTAACGTCGGCCTGATGAAGGCCGTGAAGCGCTTCAACCCTGAAATGGGCGTGCGTCTGGTGTCTTTTGCCGTGCACTGGATCAAGGCGGAAATTCACGAGTTCATCCTGCGCAACTGGCGCATCGTGAAAGTCGCGACCACCAAGGCCCAGCGCAAGCTGTTCTTCAACCTGCGCAGCCAGAAGAAACGCTTGGCCTGGCTGAACAACGACGAAGTGCATCGCGTCGCCGAAAGCCTGGGTGTTGAGCCGCGCGAAGTGCGTGAAATGGAAAGCCGTCTGACCGGCCAGGACATGGCGTTCGACCCGGCAGCGGAAGCTGACGACGACAGCGCCTTCCAGTCGCCGGCCAACTATCTGGAGGACCATCGCTACGATCCGGCCCGCCAACTGGAAGACGCTGACTGGAGCGACAGCTCTACGGCCAATCTGCACGAAGCGCTGAACGTGCTCGACGAGCGCAGCCGGGACATTCTCTACCAGCGCTGGCTGGCAGAGGAAAAGGCCACGCTGCACGACCTGGCCGAGAAGTACAACGTCTCCGCCGAGCGTATTCGTCAGCTCGAAAAGAGCGCGATGAACAAGCTCAAGCTGTCGATCGCCGCGTAAGCGACACGCCGAAATGCAAAACGCCCCGATAACCTCGGGGCGTTTTTGTTTGTGCGTTCTTCCACCTTGTGGGAGCCGGCTTGCTGGCGAATGCGTCAGGTCAGACGCCAACGGGCTGAATGACCCACCGCATTCGCCAGCAAGCCGGCTCCCACAGGGTTATGCATCGTCCAGGCGCGAGGGTTTACCACTCGCGCCGATGATTGATCCCCACCAGATACTCATCCCCACCCAACTGGCGCATCTGCTGGCGGATCCACCCGGCGCGGCGCGAGACGTAGCTGGTGGGATGGCTGGCGCTCCATTCCCGCGGGTTGGGCAGTACGGCGGCCAGATAGCTGGCCTGCTGCATCGAGAGCTGGCTGGCGTTGATGTGGAAGTGGTGCTGCGCCGCGGCCTGGGCGCCGAACACGCCGTCGTCCCATTCCACGCTGTTGACGTAAACCTCGAGGATCCGCTGCTTGGACCAGAGCACCTCGATCAGTCCGGTGAACCAGGCCTCAAGGCCCTTGCGCAGGTAGCTGCGACCGGACCACAAGAACAGGTTCTTCGACACCTGCTGGCTCAGGGTACTGGCGCCGCGAATGGAGCCGCCCAGTTCGTTGTGGGCCAGGGCGGCGCGAATGGCGTCGATGTCGAAACCCCAGTGCTCGGCGAACTTCTGGTCTTCGCCGGCGATGACCGCGACTTTCAGGTCGTCGGAGATTTTCTCCCAGGGCTCCCAGTCACGCTGCAGGTCAATGGGCTGGCCGTCGAACCATGATTCGATCTTGCGCTCTACCATCAAGGCAGTGAACGGAGGAGGGACCCAGCGGAAAATCAGAACCAGCACGACACTGGCCGCTGCGAACCACAGCAGGCCTTTGACGACGCGACGAAGAAGAAATTGCAGCATATGAGATGGCTTGGCCGAACCCGTTGAGCGGGCCATTATACAGACCACGGGCCATTGAACGACTTTGCAGGGAGCTGCACATGTTACGAACCTTTCTGATGTTGGCTGCATTTTTCGGCTTCACCGGCGTAGGTCTGGGTGCCTTCGCCGCTCATGGCCTGAAAAACCGCCTGACGCCGGAGTATCTGGCGATCTTCCACACCGGCGTGCTGTACCAGTTGATTCATGCGCTGGCGATCTTTGGCGTGGCGATCCTGGCCACGCAGATTCAGGGACGGTTGATCAGCTATGCGGGGATCGCCTTCACCCTGGGCATCATTCTGTTCTCGGGCAGCCTGTATGTGCTGACCCTGACCGGGTTCAGCAAGCTGGGCATCATCACGCCGATTGGCGGGCTGTGCTTTCTCATCGGCTGGTTCATTCTGGGCTGGACCGCTTGGCGGTTGGGGCTCGACACGCTTTAACCGTAGCAGCACGCCACCTCCCCCGTAGCAGCCGGGCTTGCCCGCGGGAGGATCTTGAGGGCGATGGTGATCTGACGGGCGCACCCGCCGGCAAGCCGTGCTGCTACGGGTATACAATGCGTCTGGCATCATGCATCCAATCTGCGTGAGACGAATGGCATGACTATGCCTTGGTCGCACCGGCCGATCGGGCTAGAATGCTCGCCCCCCAAAAATGATGGCTGCCTTTCGCATGCGCATTCAGTTGAACGGTGAATCCTATGAACTGCCCGACGGCGAGACCGTTGCGGCATTGCTGACCCGTCTGGACCTGGCCGGGCGTCGAATCGCGGTCGAGCTGAATCTGGATATCGTCCCACGCAGCCAGCACGCCTCCACGGCGTTGAATGAGGGCGATCAGGTCGAAGTGGTGCACGCCATCGGTGGCGGCTGATCCGCCCCGCGCAACCTGATCCGCAAGACCTGCAAGCACCTCAACCGTAAAGAGGATTTTCGATGAGCAATGTTCGTAGCGACAAGCCGTTTACCGTGGCCGGTCGTACCTTCCAGTCGCGCCTGCTGGTGGGTACCGGCAAGTACAAGGATATGGAAGAAACCCGCCAGGCCATTGAGGCCTCGGGTGCGGAAATCGTCACCTTCGCCGTGCGCCGGACCAACCTGGGCCAGAACCCGGGCGAGCCGAACCTGCTCGACGTGCTGTCGCCGGAACGCTACACCTTCCTGCCGAACACTGCCGGTTGCTACGACGCCATCGAAGCCGTGCGCACCTGCCGTCTGGCCCGCGAGCTGCTCGACGGGCACAACCTGGTCAAGCTGGAAGTGCTGGCTGACCAGAAGACCCTGTTCCCCAACGTGATCGAAACCCTCAAGGCCGCCGAAACGCTGGTCAAGGACGGCTTCGACGTGATGGTGTACACCAGTGATGACCCGATCGTCGCGCGCCAGCTGGCCGAAATCGGCTGCTGCGCGATCATGCCGCTGGCAGGGCTGATCGGTTCGGGCCTGGGGATCTGCAACCCGTACAACCTGCAGATCATCCTCGAAGAATCGAATGTCCCGGTGCTGGTCGACGCCGGTGTCGGTACTGCGTCGGACGCCACCATCGCCATGGAACTGGGCTGCGAAGCGGTGCTGATGAACTCGGCCATCGCCCATGCGCAGCAGCCGGTGCTGATGGCCGAAGCCATGAAACACGCCATCCTGGCAGGCCGCATGGCTTACCTGGCCGGTCGTATGCCGAAGAAACTCTATGCCAGCGCGTCCTCGCCGCTGGATGGTCTGATCAAGTAAGAGCCTGTTGATGATTGATTCGCAAAAGCCCGAAGCACTTCCGGACGACGAAGTGATGAACGACGAAGACGGTAAAGAGCAGGGCGATGACAGCCATCATCGGCGCATCAAGAGCTTTGTGATGCGCGCCGGTCGCATGACCGAAGGCCAGCAGCGCGGCCTGGATCAAGGCCGCCCGCTGTTCGTGCTGCCGCTGGCCGATGCGCCGGTGGATTACGACAAGGTGTTCGGCCGCTCGGCGCCACGCACTCTGGAAATCGGTTTCGGCATGGGCCACTCGTTGCTGGAAATGGCAGCGGCGGCGCCTGAGCAGGATTTCATCGGTGTTGAAGTGCATCGGCCGGGTGTCGGCGCGCTGCTCAATGGCGTGCTGACTCAGGGCCTGACCAATGTTCGGGTCTACGATTGCGACGCGATCGAAGTGCTCAACCGCTGCGTGGCCGACAACAGCCTGGACCGTCTGATGCTGTTTTTCCCGGACCCCTGGCACAAGGCGCGTCACCACAAGCGCCGCATCGTCCAGGCCGAGTTCGCCGCGCTGGTGCGCAGCAAGCTCAAGCCCGGCGGCATCCTGCACATGGCCACCGACTGGGAGCCGTATGCCGAGTACATGCTGGAAGTGATGAACGTCGCGCCGGGTTATCGCAACCTGGCCGAAGACGGCAAGTGCGTCCCGCGCCCGGCCGAACGCCCGATCACCAAGTTCGAACGCCGTGGCGAGCGGCTGGGCCATGGTGTGTGGGATCTGAAGTTCGAAAAACTGGCGTGATGGGTTGAGTTGAAAGGCGCTGCGGCGCCTTTCTGCTTTTTGCAGGCATCGCTTGCAAATGTTACCACCTGCTCGCAGGGTCCAGATGTGAGCCTTCCGGTATTCGGGCATTGAGCCCGGACCACTATAGGAGGCTTTACATGTCTGCAAATCGTTTTGCACTGCAACTGGCGTTCTCCGCCGCAATGGCCGTGCTTGCCCAGGCCGCATCCGCTGTCGCTGTACCTGCCGTCGCCACACCCGGCTTCGATCGCTCCGCCATCGCGCAATACCAACGCCCCTCAAGTCTCTATCTGGCAAAGCTGGCGGATGGCATGGAGAGCACGGCATTTCTGATCGACAGCGGCAATGATGCCGCACCGGCACTGTTGGTGGCGACCGGGCACGGCGTGCACAGGGTGATCGACGGCGTTGGCGAACAGCTCGTCGGCAAGGGGACGGTGACGTTCGAAGAGGGTGGCGCTCACGCGTTTTCGGTCGCGCACATTCGCTATACCTCGCTGCGCGGCCTGGATTTTTCCGTCCTCGAACTGCAACAGACCCAAGGCGCGCTCAAGGCCCTGGGGATCGTGCCCATGAAGCTGGCCGGGCGCCAGGCAGCCGAAGGCGACCCCCTCACGATCGCTGCCCGTTTGAGCGGCAACTCCCAGAGCGATGCCCGATGGGGCACCCAGGAGTTGACGCGCATCGACCTCAAGACCGGGCGCGGCTTTCTCAATCGGCATCTGCTGGTGATGGACGGTGCGCGGCTGCAGGAGGGCGACTCCGGTAGCCCGGTGCTGGATCCGGCCACTGGCAGCGTATTGGCGGTCACTCATTCCGCCAATGCTCGCAAGGGCTATTCATCTGACCTGAGTTTTCTGCCGGCCTGCCTGCAAAACGGGCGCTTCGAGGCCAGTACTCAGGGCTGCGGGTTAAGCAACGCGTTCAACGTTTCGCTGGACGAGGATGATGATCGCCTGATCTACAAGGCAGGCAACGGCTCGATGATGATCAGCCAGGCCCTGTATTCGACCACGACCCTGTATCAGACCAAGCTCGTCGAGTTTCCCGAGCAATGCGAGGTGGCTGGCGGCTATGGCGTGACGCAGGCTTCCGGCAGCGCGCTGAATGTGCCGATCGAGGGCTTGACGCTGGCGCCAGCGAATCCGACGGTGCTGGCTTTGTGTGTCTGGGGGCGTGAAGCAACAGGGCCTGAACCTGCCAACCGCAACGCTGTGGCGCTGCCTGTGGTGGTGCACCCTGCGGGGCCGGCAGGGCGGCCCGAACTGGACATTGGCAAGCCGTACAAGGACATGCACGGCCGCAACAGCTATCTGGTGAGCGTCGATCCTGAGCAAATATCATTGCGTCGCGTGGAGCTCAAGAGCGGGCCGTGGGCTGGCACCGACTGCGCCGATCCATCAGGATATGTGGCCCTCGCGGGCGCCCGAAAGGTACTGGTGACCGAGGATACCCGGCTCTGCGCAGTGGGCGTCGACTATGCCGGGCAGCGCTCCCGCCCGGTGAAGCAGCGTTTGCTGCCGTGATGCGTCAGCCGCGCCGGTCGGCCACCACGCCGATCAGCACCAGCACCACCAGCAGCACCGGGGCCAGCGAGTAGTTGTTGAACTGGCTCAGCCCGCGCACCACCCATGGCGTTGCATAGATCAGTGCAGCGCCACTGCCGATCATCACCAGCAGCGCCATGAACGGCACTCGCAGCGCGCCGGCCAGCCCGCCCAGGCGCGCTTCGACCCAGCCTTTGATGTCGGTGCCGAACAGCACCAGCAGGCAGCCCACCAGAGCCAGCGAGATCTCCGACAGGTTGCTGCGGCTCCAGCGGGAAACGGTCGAGAGCAGGTCAAGTACCAGGTCCATGGGTCATCCTTAATTCAAGAAATACTGCAGCAGGTCATTGAGAAACAGCTGGCCGCGGGGCGTGGCCGCCAGGCGCTCCGGTTCGACCTGCAAAAGGCCTTTTTGTTCGGCGTCACGGCGCGCCTGGGCGAGCTGTGCCAGTGGCAGGCCGGTGCGTTGGGTGAACAGTTCGGCCTTCACGCCATCGGTCAGGCGCAGGGCGTTCATCAGGAATTCGAACGGCAGCTCATCGGCGGGCAGCAGTTTCTCACCGGCCTTGAATGGCTTGGCCAGGTTCAGATAATCCTTGGGCAGACGGGTTTTCCAGGTGCGCAGGATGCGCCCGTCCGGGAACGACAGCTTGCCGTGGGCGCCGGCACCGATGCCGATGAAGTCGCCGAAGCGCCAGTAGTTGAGGTTGTGGCGCGCCGCACGGCCGGCCTGAGCGTAGGCCGAGACTTCGTACTGGCGATAACCGTGCTCGGCCATCAGCGCCTGCCCGGCTTCCTGAATGTCCCAGAGGATGTCGTCCTCGGGCAGCTCCGGCGGCTGGCTCCAGAACACCGTGTTCGGCTCCAGCGTGAGCTGGTACCAGGACAGGTGGGTCGGCCCCAGCTCGATGGCCTGGCGCAGGTCGCCCAGGGCGTCGTCCAGCGACTGATCGGGCAGCCCGTGCATCAGGTCCAGGTTGAAGTTGTCGAAGCCCGCCGCCCGCGCCATGCCGGCGGCGCGTACCGCTTCGTCGCCGTTGTGGATGCGCCCCAGTTTCTCAAGTTTGGCTGGCTGGAAGCTCTGCACGCCGATGGACAGGCGGTTGATGCCGGTCTGCCGATAGGCCTTGAATTTCTCCTGCTCGAAGGTGCCGGGGTTGGCTTCGAGGGTGATCTCGATGTCCGCCGCAAACGGGATGCGTTGCTCCACGCCGCGCAGCAGTCGACCGAGGGCATCGGCGCTGAACAGGCTGGGCGTGCCGCCGCCGAAGAAAATGGTGCTGATGAAGCGCCCGTGAACGGCTGGCATTTCCTGATCCAGATCGCTCAGCAATGCAGTGACGTATTCGTCTTCAGGCAGCGTCGGCCCAGCCTGATGCGAGTTGAAGTCGCAATAAGGGCATTTGCGCACGCACCAGGGAATATGGATGTACAGCGACAGCGGCGGGAGTTCTGGAAGGATCAGGCCCGCCGGTTGCACAAGCAGCTTTTCGGTCATTACAGGCCCAGGCGTTGACGCAGAATGGCCATGGCGCGGGCGCGGTGGCTGATCTGGTTCTTGTCCGCAGGCGTCAGTTCGGCACTCGACATGTGGCGCTCAGGCACCCAGAACAGCGGGTCGTAGCCGAAGCCGTGCTCGCCGCTGGCGGCGGTCAGGATGCGGCCGTGCCACAGGCCTTCGCAGAGGATCGGCAGCGGATCGTCGGCGTGACGCACCAGCGCCAGCACGCAGACGAACTGAGCGCCGCGCTGCTCCTGTGGCACGTCCTTCAGGGCTTCCAGCAGCTTGGCGTTGTTCGCCGCATCGCCTTTGCCGTCGGCGTAACGGGCGGAGTAGATGCCCGGTGCGCCGCCGAGGAAATCCACGGCCAGGCCCGAGTCGTCGGCCAGCGCCGGCAAGCCGGAGATGCGCGCCGCGTTGCGGGCCTTGAGGATGGCGTTCTCGACGAACGACAGGCCGGTTTCTTCAGGCTCCACGCTGCTGAATTCGCCGATGGAGCGCAACTGGACACTGCCGCCGAGCATGGCTTGCAGTTCCTTGAGTTTGCCGGCGTTGTGGCTGGCGAGTACGAGTTGGGAGAAATTCATCATTCGTCCGAAAAAATCTGTTGGTTGAAGCTCAGGGTGTGGGTTTCGCCATCACCGGCTTTCACATTGACCGTGAATACGTAGGTCGCTGCGGTGTCAGGCTCGACGGCGAACTGCGCGATGTAATTGACCGAGCTGTTTTCGCTGATGGGCCGGAAGGTCAGCGGTTTTTTCCGGCCGGTCAGGTCGGCGACCGTGCCGTCGACGCTGGCCGTTACCGTTTTGCCATCCTTGATGGCCGTGATGTTGATCACGCCTTGGCCTTTGCTGCGGATCAGCCCGTTCTGCTGGGCGATGGCCGGTTGCAGCACGCGGGATGCGAAGGCGTTGTAGTGAACGATCAGGTCGCCGAACTGTTGTTGCCGGTTCGGGTTGGCGCTGTCGGCGGCCATCACTTGAGTGGCCAGCGCCAGCAGCACGCCCAGCAGTAAGGTCAGACGGCGCATGATCGTTCTCCTGTTTATAGGGATTACACGGCGATCTGATGGTCCTGCAGAGTGGGGCTGCTGACGCGGTAGATGCCGATCTCACCCAACAGATTAGGCCAAAGCCTGCTCGCCAGGCCATGCCGATGCTGTTGATCCACGGCCAGCCGATCAATGACCTTGGCCGAGCGCTCGCGGCACAGCTCCTCGAAGTCGGCGAAGGTGCAGAAGTGGATGTTCGGCGTGTTGTACCAGGTGTACGGCAGGAACTCCGACACTGGCATCCGGCCCTTGCTGGCCAGGTACCAGCGGCAGCGCCAGTGGCCGAAGTTGGGGAACGTGATGATGCACTGGCGCCCCACGCGCAGCATTTCGTCGAGGATCTTGTCGGGGTAATGCACGGCTTGCAGCGCCTGGGTCATGACCACGATGTCGAAGCTGTTGCTGGCGAAGTTGCCCAGGCCCTTGTCCAGGTCCTGCTCGATGACGTTGACGCCGCGTGCCACGCAGCGGGCGATGTTGTCGGCGTCGTTTTCCAGGCCGTAGCCGGTGACTTGCTTGTGTTCCTGCAGCCAGGCCAGCAATTCGCCGTCGCCACAGCCGAGGTCGAGCACGCGGCTGCCTGCCGGTATCCAGTCTTGGATGATTTCCAGGTCGGCTCTCATGGTATCCTCAGAGTGCAATTCGGTTCATGTAGCTGGAGAAAGCCTGCAGGTAGCGCGGGATCGGCATCAGGAAGGCGTCGTGGCCCTGGGGTGCGTCGATTTCCAGGTAGCAGACGTCCTTCTTGGCGGCCATCAGCGCGTCCACCAGTTCCCGCGAGCGGGCGGGGGAGAAGCGCCAGTCGGTGGTGAACGACATCACGCAGAACTTGGCCGAGACGTTGGCGAAGGTCGCCGCCAGGTCGTCGTTGAAATTGGCGGCCGGGTCGAAGTAGTCCAGCGCCTTGGTCATCAGCAGGTAGGTGTTGGCGTCGAAACGCCCGGAAAACTCCTCGCCCTGATAGCGCAGGTAGCTTTCGACCTGGAACTCCACGCTGTGGAAGTCGTAGTTGAGCTTTTCGCTCTTCAGGCCCCGGCCGAATTTCTCGCCCATGGAGTCGTCGGACAGGTAGGTGATGTGCCCGACCATGCGCGCCAGCATCAGGCCGCGCTTGGGGATCACGCCTTGTTCCTGGAACGAGCCGCCGTGGAATTCGGGGTCAGTGAGAATGGCCTGACGCGCCACTTCGTTGAACGCGATGTTTTGCGCCGAGAGCTTGGGTGCCGAGGCGATGGCCAGGCAGTGGCGCACGCGGTCGGGGTAGGTCATGGTCCATTGCAGCGCCTGCATGCCGCCCAGGCTGCCGCCGACGATGGCGGCCCACTGGGTCACGCCCAGCCGGTCGGCCAGCCGCGCCTGGCTGTGCACCCAGTCCTCGACGGTCAGCACCGGGAAGTCGGCGCCGAACGGCTTGCCGGTTTCCGGGTTGATGCTGCTGGGGCCGGTCGAGCCGTTGCAGCCGCCGAGGTTGTTCAGGCTGACGACGAAAAAGCGGTTGGTGTCGATGGCCTTGCCCGGGCCGATGCAGCTGTCCCACCAGCCCGGCTTGCGGTCTTCGGCACTGTGGTAGCCCGCCGCGTGGTGATGCCCCGACAGCGCGTGGCAGATCAGCACCGCGTTGCTTTTGGCGGCGTTGAGTTGGCCGTAGGTTTCATAGACCAGGTCGTAGGCGGCGAGCGAGCGACCGCAGGCCAATGCCAGCGGCTCGTTGAAATGCGCCGTTTGCGGCGTGACAAGACCGACAGAATCTTCGGGAAAAACCGTGGACATCGACCCGCTCTCACTGAAATGAGGCGTAAGTCTAAAGATCGCGGGGGGGAGCGGCAAGCGAACAGCGGGGCGGTGGGCAGTTGAAGGTTTGGGATATCGAAGCGGGCGCTTGGTGGGAGTGAGCTTGCTCACGAAAGAGCCCGTGTATCCGCACCTACTATAGCGTCTGAAACACAGCGTTCGTGAGCAAGCTCACTCCCACGGGGAGGGTGTCCAGCCGTGGGAGCGAATTTATCCGGTTTAGATCAACCGCCACAACACATCCGGCATCGACACCGACGCGGCAACGCTCGGCATCACGTACGACTGCAGCACCTGAATCGCCAGGAAGGCGAAGATCGGCGAAATGTCCAGGCCGCCCAGGTTGGGAATAATCTTGCGGAACGGCGCCAGAATCGGCTCGCTGATCTGCCAGGCCAGTTCCGCGGCCGGGTTGTGAGTGCCGGGGGCGATCCACGAGACGATCACCATGATGATCATCGCCACCCAGAAGATCTTCAGCAGCAGCGAGACGATGCCCAGCAACGCCCAGATCAGCAGGTGCGGGAAGTCGAAGATGGTGCCGAAGCTCATCATCAGCACGAACGCCATCAACAGCCCCTGAATCACGATGGCCAGCAGCAGCGACGAGGTGTCCATGCCCATCAGGCTTGGCACAATCCGGCGGATGGGTTTGAGCAGGGGCTGAGTGGCCTTCACGGTGAACTGGCTCAGCGGGTTGTAGAAGTTGGCCTTGACCAGTTGCAGCACGAAACGCAGCAGGACGATGGTCAGGTACAGGCTGATCAGCGTCTGGATGACGAAAATCGTGGCGCCGGTGAGTGCATTCATGAATGGCTCCTTATTTGCCCAGCAGTTCGGCAAGCTCGGCCGAACGGTGTGCGGCAGCGCCCAGCGCTTTCTCTACGATGGTTTCGAAGCCGTCCGCCTGGAACGACTTGATCGCAGCTTCCGTGGTGCCCGCAGGCGAGGTGACGCGACGGCGCAGCTCGGCGGCGTCGACATCGCTTTCAGTGGCCATGCGCGCAGCGCCCAGGGCGGTCTGCTCGGCCAGTTGCTTGGCGACGTCAGCAGGCAGGCCCAGCTTGGTGCCGGCGGCGGTCATGGCTTCGATCAGCAGGAAGAAATACGCAGGGCCGCTGCCCGATACGGCGGTAACGGCGTCGATCTGCGCTTCTGTCTCGACCCACAGCGCGATGCCGACTGCAGACAGCAGGGTCTCGGCCTGTTGGCGCTGGGCCTGGGTCACGTCAGCGGTGGCGTACAGGCCGCTCACGCCCTGGCGCAGCAGGGCCGGGGTGTTGGGCATGCAGCGCACCAGCGGCTGTTCGCCCAGCCAGGCTTTCATGCTGGCGCAGGTGATGCCAGCGGCGATCGAAACGATCAGTTGATTGGGCTTGAGCGCCGGTTTGAGCGCTTCGCAGACCGCTTTCATCATCTGCGGTTTGACGGCCAGCAGGATGACGTCCGCGCCCTCGACGGCTTCGGCGTTGTCGGCCACCACTGTGATGCCGTGTTCCCTGGCCATGCGTTCACGGGTCTCGGCGCCTGGGTCGCTGGCGCGAATCAGCTCGGCTGCCACGCCTTGGGCGCGCATGCCGCCAATCAGGCTGGCGGCCATGTTTCCGGCACCGATGAACGCGATACGGGTCTTGCTCATGAATGATTCCCTGTGAGGCAAAGGTTAAGGCTGCCCGTAATCGCGGGCGCCGAAGAGGGCAGTGCCGATCCGGACCCAGGTCGCACCTTGTGCGATGGCGGCCTCCAGGTCGTGGCTCATGCCCATGGAAAGCGTGTCGAGCGGCAGGTTCAAACTCTCTTGCAAAGTGCGCACGGCTGCGAAGGCCGCGTTCTGTTCGTCGCTGTTTTCGGTCGGCTCGGGAATTGCCATCAAACCGCGCAATCTCAGATTGGGCAGGCCGCTGATGGCCTGGGCCAGCGCCGGAAGGTCTTCAGGGGTGCAGCCAGACTTGCTGGCCTCGCCACTGACGTTGACCTGAATGCAGATATTGAGCGGCGGCAAATCGGCAGGACGTTGTTCGGACAGGCGTTGAGCGATTTTCAGACGATCCACGGAGTGCACCCAGGCAAAGTTCTCGGCGATGGCGCGAGTCTTGTTTGACTGGATGGGGCCGATGAAATGCCAGATCAAGGGCAGGTCGCTCAATTCGCTCTGTTTGCCCAGGGCTTCCTGCAGGTAGTTCTCGCCAAAGTCGCGCAATCCGGCGGCGTACGCCTGACGCAGATCGCTGGCCGGTTTGGTCTTGCTCACCGCGAGCAGGCCGACAGAGGCCGGATCGCGCTGCACGGCCTTGGACGCGTTGTGAATTCGCTCTGCGAGCGTTGAAATGTTCTCTGCTATCGTGGACATTGATTTGCGCCAGCAGGGCTAAAGTCTGCGGCATTCTATGTGATGAGGAGCTGTATGGATATTACCGAGCTGCTTGCCTTCAGTGCCAAGCAAGGCGCGTCGGACTTACACCTCTCGGCCGGCCTGCCACCGATGATTCGTGTCGATGGCGATGTGAGGCGGATCAATCTGCCAGCGCTGGACCAGAAAGAAGTCCAGGCGCTGATCTACGACATCATGAACGACCGCCAGCGCAAGGACTTCGAGGAAGATCTGGAAACCGACTTCTCCTTCGAAGTGCCGGGCGTTGCGCGTTTCCGGGTCAACGCGTTCAACCAGAACCGTGGCGCCGGCGCGGTGTTCCGGACCATTCCGTCGAAGGTCCTGAGCATGGAAGAGCTGGGCATGGGAGAAGTGTTTCGGAAAATTACCGATGTGCCCCGTGGCCTGGTGCTGGTGACCGGGCCGACCGGCTCGGGTAAATCGACGACGCTGGCGGCGATGGTCGACTACCTGAACGCCAACAAGCACCACCACATCCTGACCATCGAGGACCCGATCGAATTCGTTCACGAGTCCAAGAAGAGCCTGATCAACCAGCGTGAAGTGCACCGCGACACCCACGGCTTCGCCGAAGCCCTGCGTTCAGCCTTGCGTGAAGACCCTGACGTGATCCTGGTGGGCGAGCTGCGCGACCTGGAAACCATTCGCCTGGCGCTGACCGCCGCCGAAACCGGCCATCTGGTATTCGGCACGCTGCACACCACCTCGGCGGCCAAGAGTATCGACCGGATCGTGGACGTGTTCCCGGCTCAGGAAAAATCGATGATCCGCTCGATGCTGTCCGAGTCTTTGCACGCGATCGTGTCCCAGGCACTGCTCAAGAAGGTCGGCGGCGGTCGCGTGGCGGCGCACGAGATCATGATCGGCACCTCGGCGATCCGTAACCTGATCCGCGAGGACAAGGTGGCGCAGATGTATTCGTCGATCCAGACCGGCGGGGCGCTGGGCATGCAGACCCTGGACATGTGCCTGAAGGACCTGATCGCCAAGGGGCTGATTACCCGGGAAAGCGCGCGGGAGAAGGCGAAGACGCCGGATAATTTTTGATTAGCCAGCGCCGCATACATCTGTGGGAGCGAGCTTGCTCGCGAAGAGGCCGGAACATCCGCCGCATTTTCATAGGCAGTCATTCCGTCTTCGCGAGCAAGCTCGCTCCCACAGGTTGTAGCAGTCTTGTGCGAGTAGCTGTCAGCGTTGCGCGATACGCACGGTGCCCTTGTGGCTCGGCGGCTGTTTGGGCAGCACGCGCTTGGCGACCACGTAGTGGCTGTCCCAGTACGGTTTCTTCAGCGTATCGATGGTCACCGCCTTGCCACGACGCGGTGCGTGGACGAAGCGGTCGTCACCCAGGTAAATGGCGACGTGGTTGACCTTGCGGCTCTTGATGTTGAAGAACAGCAGATCGCCCGGTTTCAGATCCTTGCGATCGACCTTCTGCCCGTGGCCTTCGGCCATGGCATTGGAGGTGCGCGGCAGATCCACTTCACTGACGTCGTTGAAGGCGTACTTCACCAGACCGCTGCAATCGAAGCCTTTCGTCGGGCTGGTGCCACCCCAGCGATAAGGCGTGCCAATGGCCTTCACGGCGCGATTGACGACGTTGCTGCTCTGTTTGCTCCCCATCTGCGCAGGCGCGGCGAGGGCGACAGTGTTTTGCGAAATCTTGCGGGAACCCTTGGTGGCTTTCACCTTGGTGGACCGGCTTTTCTTGCCCGAGGTCTTGAGCGGCGTTGCCGTTTCTTCAAGGGCCTCTTGAGTGGCGGTGTTGCTGGCTACCGTGGTTTCGGTGGTTTGCGAAGCGTGGTTTTTCGCAGTGAAACCGGAGAAGCTTGGGGGTAGCGATTGCTCACGATTGGTGGCGTGGGCGGCCAGTGGCATAAAGAGACAAATAGTCAGCCATGTCTTAAAAAATGGACGCATCAGGCAGGGCTCATGTTGGTCAGCGCGCAACTTTATAACAGCTTTTGCCTGCATTCCGAGGCCACTTGTCGAACAATTTACTGCCCGCGCGGTCAGTTTTGACGTCAAAATTGTCACATGCCTGTAGTGATCGCCTTGCAGAACAAGGGTTTGCGCGATCGGCGCGAGGTTCAAACCATACGTCGGACGGCGCCATAAAAGTCACAAAAGTTACGCATATTTTTTTCTATCGCGGTAAATGAGGTACCCAATGAACACCTATCAGCACGACGTTCAGCGCCCGGACACCCACAGCAAGATCATGGGGTATCTGTTATGGATCGTCGGTTTCACCGGTTCCCATCGCTTCTATTACGGCAAGCCCGTGACCGGCACGATCTGGTTTTTCACCCTCGGCCTGCTCGGCATTGGCTGGCTGATCGACCTGTTTCTGATCCCGTCGATGGACCGCGAGGCGGACCTGCGCTTCAACGCAGGCTCGACCGACTACAGCGTCGCCTGGATTCTGCTGACGTTTCTCGGCGTGTTTGGCGTGCACCGGATGTATCAGGGCAAATGGATCACCGGGATCCTCTACCTGCTGACCGGCGGGCTGGCCTTTCTGGGGGTGCTGTATGACTTCTGGACGCTGAATGATCAGGTTTCGGTGAAGAACGCCGAGCGGCGCTAATCGGACTCGGCCGCGGCGCCGACTTGTGGGAGTGGGCTTGCCCACGAAGAATGCGTATAAGGCGCAGAAGCTGTGTTGCCATTCCTGGCCCTTTCGTGAGCAAGCTCACTCCCACGGGGTGTTGAGTCGCCCGTGGGAATGAGGTGTGCCAGGTCGGGCATCAACCGATATAGCTGATTCGCCCGTCCACAAAGGTGTACTTCACCGCGCTCGGCAGGCAATGGCCGATGAACGGGCAGTTCTCGCCCCGGGACAGCCACTTCTCGCCTGCGACGGTGGACGCCGCCGGGTCGAACAGCACCAGATCCGCCGCAGCACCCGCCGCCAGTTGCCCGGTCGGCAGGCGCAGCGCCGCTGCAGGGCCTGCGCTCAGGCGCGCGAGCAGGGTCGGCAGATCCAGCAGGCCGTCGTCAACCAGGGTCATCGCCAGCGGCAGCAACAGCTCGACGCTGCTGATGCCAGGCTCGGTCGCACCGAACGGCGCCAGCTTGGCGTCGCGCTCGTGGGGTTGGTGGTGGCTGGAAATGGCCTGGACCACGCCCGATTTCACCGCCTCGCGCAGCGCATCGCGGTCGGCGCGGGTGCGCAGCGGCGGCTGGACGTGATAGAGGCTGGAGAAATCGATCAGCGCCTCATCGGTGAGGATCAGCTGATACAAGGCCACATCCGCCGTCACCGGCAGGCCGCGGGCCTGGGCCTGGGCAATCAGCGCCACGCCGCGGGCGCTGGTCAGCTGGGTGAAGTGAGCGCGCACGCCGCTTTGTTCAACCAGCAGCAGGTCACGGGCCAGTGCCACGGTTTCGGCGGTTTCCGGGATGCCCGGCAGGCCGAGGAACGCTGCAGTCGGGCCGTCGTGGGCCAGGCCGCCCGCAGCCAGGTCTGCATCCTGAGAGTTGAAGATCACCGTCAGGTCGAAGGTGGCGGCGTATTCCAGCGCGCGGCACAGGGTGCGGTTGTTGCCGAAGTTCTGCAGGCCGTTGGTGAACGCCACGCAACCGGCGTCGCGCAGGGCGATCAGCTCGGCCAGTTGTTCGCCTTCCAGGCCCTTGCTCAGTGCACCGATCGGGAACACCTTGCTGTGCCCGGCCTCGCGGGCGCGGTCCAGAATCAGCTCGGCCACTGCCGAAGTATCCAGGACCGGTTTGGTGCGTGGCGGGCAGCACAGGCTGGTGACGCCGCCGGCCGCTGCAGCGCGGGTTTCGCTGGCGATGCTGCCTTTGCGGCTGTAACCCGGTTCGCGCAGGGATACGTTCAGGTCGACCAGCCCCGGCGCTGCGATCAGGCCCTTGCCGTCGATGGTCTGCGAAGGAGTGAAGTCGGCCGGTGCCGCGCCCAGGGCGAGGATCTTGCCGGCTTCCAGATGAATGTCGAGGACCTGATCCAGCCCGCTGACAGGGTCGATGACGCGAGCGCCGATGATGCTGAACTTCACTGGGCGTTCTCCTGCTCGAACTGACGTTGTGCGGTCTGGCCACTCATGGCCATGGACAAGACGGCCATGCGCACTGCGATGCCGTAGGTCACCTGATTGAGAATCACCGAATGGGCGCCGTCGGCCACCGCCGATTCGATTTCCACGCCGCGGTTGATCGGGCCGGGGTGCATGACGATGGCGTCAGGCTTGGCACCGGCCAGGCGCGCGGTGGTCAGGCCGAACAGGCGGTAGAACTCGCCCTCGCTCGGCAGCAGGCCGCCAGACATGCGTTCGCGCTGCAGGCGCAGCATGATGACTACGTCGACGTCCTTCAGGCCTTCGGCCAGATCGGTGTAGACCTTCACGCCGTACTGTTCCACGCCAATCGGCAGCAGGGTTTTCGGGCCGATCACGCGGATGTCCGGGCAGCCCAGCGCCTTCAGGGCAATCATGTTCGAGCGGGCGACGCGCGAGTGCAGGATGTCGCCGACGATGGCCACCGACAGGTTTTTGAAGTCACCCTTGTGGCGGCGGATGGTCAGCATGTCGAGCATGCCTTGAGTCGGGTGCGCGTGGCGCCCGTCGCCACCGTTGATGATCGCCACCTGCGGGCAGACGTGCTCGGCGATGAAGTGTGCCGCGCCCGAGTCGCCGTGCCGCACCACGAACATGTCCGCGGCCATGGCTTCCAGGTTGCGCAGGGTGTCGAACAGGGTTTCGCCCTTGCTGGTCGAGGAGGTCGACACGTTCAGGGTGATGACGTCGGCCGACAGCCGCTGGGCCGCCAGTTCGAAGGTGGTGCGGGTGCGCGTCGAGTTCTCGAAGAACACGTTGCACACGGTCTTGCCGCGCAGCAGGGGGACTTTCTTCACCGCCCGGGCGCCGACTTCAAGGAAAGAGTCGGCGGTGTCGAGGATTTCGGTGAGCAGTTCGCGGGGCAAACCGTCGAGCGAGAGAAAATGTTGCAGCTGACCCTGATGGTTCAGTTGCAGCGGGCGCTTGGCGTCGAGAGGCGTCATCGCAAAGGACTCTTAAAGGGCGGCGGAATCGGTGGAGAGGTCTTGCAGTTCCAGCGTCAGGGGCGCGGGGCCGGACAGCTTGACGCGCTCGTTGGGAGACAGGTTCAGCGTCGCTCCGGTCACATTCGGGCGAATCGGCAGTTCGGCGGCGTCCAGGTCCAGCAGGGACACCAGGGTCACGCTGGCCGGGCGGCCGTAGTCGAACAGCTCGTTGAGGGCGGCGCGGATGGTGCGGCCGCTCATCAGCACATCGTCGATCAGCACCAGGTGCTGGCCTTCGATCTCGAACGGCAGCTCTGAGGGGCGAACCTGTGGGTGCAGGCCGTTCTGGCTGAAGTCGTCGCGGTAGAACGAAACGTCCAGCGTGCCCAGCGGCGAATCGTTGTTCAGCGCGTCGAGCAGGGCCTGGGCAACCCAGACGCCGCCGGTGCGAATGCCGATGAAGCGGGGTTCGCTGATGCTGCGTTTGTTCAGGTGGGCAGTCAGATCGGTCGCCATCTGGCGGATCAGTTCGGCGGGGTTGGGCAGGCTGCTCATGGTCGCTCCTTCAAGAGCCAGGTCGTGCGCAACGCGGGTGACCTGGCTAAAACTCAGATTCGGTGCAGTGTAACGCTCACAGATGTCAGCTCGCTCAGCTGTCAGTTCTCGAACAGGGCGCTGTTGGCCTCCAGCCAGCCTTGCAGCAGCAGCGCTGCGGCGATGGCGTCGACCGGGTTGTCGCGATAGCTGCCGCGCTGGCCGCCACGTGCCAGGCGCTCGCCCTTGGCTTCAAAGGTGGTCAGGCGCTCGTCGTGGGTGTACACGGGCAGGTTGAAGCGGCCGTTGAGCTTGCGCGAGAACTTCTCGGCGCGGGCGCTCATCTCGCTCGGCGTACCGTCCATGTTCAACGGCAGGCCGACCACGATCGCGTCAGGCTTCCACTCGTTGATCAGGGCCTGGACCCGGTCCCAGTCCGGGACGCCGTTCTGGGCCTTGAGCGTGCACAGCTCTCGGGCTTGGCCGGTAACGACCTGGCCGACCGCCACGCCAATCTGTTTGGTGCCGTAGTCAAAACCCAGCAGCAGACGCAACGCGGCCATCAGGCGTGACCCGCCTGGCTGGTGAGCAGATTCAGGTTGATCCCAAGCTTGGCGGCGGCGGCGTCCAGGCGTTGTTCGCTGTCCAGCTCGAACAGGATCGCCGGATCGAACGCGCAGTTCAGCCAGGCATTGGCGGCGAACTCGGCTTCCAGCTGGCCTGCGTCCCAACCGGCGTAGCCCAGGGTGATCAGATTTTGATCAGGGCCGTAGCCGTCGGCGATGGAGAACAGCACGTCCTGCGAGGTCGACAGCGCGATGCCACCCAGGTCCACCGTGGCCTGGAACACCTGGCCGGGCGGGTGCAGCACGAAGCCGCGATCGGTCTGGACCGGGCCGCCGATGTGGATCGGGATCTGCTGGCAGCGCGCGGGTGCAGGCACTTCGGGACGAAGCTGCTCCAGGATGTCCGACAGGAAGAGGTTCTGTGGCCGGTTGATGACCAGACCCATGGCGCCATTGGCGTTGTGCTCGACGATGTAGGTCAAGGTCTGGGCGAAGTTCTCATCGTGCATGTGGGGCATGGCGATCAGAAATTGATGCTTGAGGTATGACGCGGGGACGTTTTTCATGAGCCCTAGTGTGGCGCCGCAGGGCTGTTGTGACAACTGGCAGAACCGACCCTGCGGTGGATAAATCGCGACCGGGTTCAGGTTTCATCTTCTCCGGATGATGATCTGTCCCGTAGCAGCACGGCTTGCCGGCGGGCGCGTCGTGTCAGGCAGTGCATCTGTTGCTGACCCACCGCCCCGCCGGCAAGCCGTGCTGCTACGGGGGGCGTGTGATTCAGAAATAATCAATTACTGGAAAGCTTGTCCCCACGGGCGAATTTCCAGGTGCGGATGATTTCCAGCCGGTCGATGTCCGACAAGTCGCCGGTGAACGGCGCAAACGGCGCGGCCAGGCGCACGATGCGCTGTGCGGCCTGATCCAGCAGCGGCTGGCCGGAAGACTCCAGCACCAGCACTTCATACAAGGAGCCGTCGCGGTTGATCGACACCATCATCCGCAGGCTGCCGTAGATCTGCTGGCGGCGCGCCTCTTCGGGGTAGTTGAGGTTGCCGATGCGCTCGATCTTCTTGCGCCAGTCTTCTTTATACCAGGCGCCCTTGTCGCGCATGGTCGACGCGGCGCTCAGGCGGTGGATCTTCGGCCGCTTGGCATAAGCCTGTTGCTCATCGGCCAGTTCGGCCTCAAGGCTGGCGATCTCGCTGTTGAGCTGGGTGCTGTCGAAGGTCGGCGCGGCTTTCTTCGGCTCGTCCGGTTTGACTTCGTCGCGCTTGGCGACGGTCTTCTGCGGCGCCTGGGCCTTGGTGGCCACGGCGGTCTTGGGCGCTTCCTGCTTGACCACCGGCTTGGCGGCAGGCGGAGGCGTCACCTTGTTGATCTGGGTGTCCTGATAGGGCGCGATTTCGGTGGTCTTGGGCACCGCTTTCTTGTCCAGCGTGCCGCTGCCCTGCTGGTTTTCCTGGGCGAGGAAGTCCGCGTCCTTGGGCTTGGTGTCGCTCTTGAACGGGGCCAGGGTGATTTCCAGCGTCTGGCTGATCTTCTCCGGTTTGACGTAGGTGAAGCCCACGCCGAGGATCAGCGCCAGGTGCACGAGCGCTGCGATCATCAGGGTAAAACCCAGACGATCAGCCGGGCGCACGGTGGTGCGGGTAAAGGCCATCGGGAGATCACTGTTGACCGCAGCGTTCATCGACGCTCCGGTATCGCATGAGCCAGCATTGCTAAAACCAACCTAGGGCGAAATTCAGGCCGCGCATGATAACGCAATGTTCGTAGGGACTTTGGTGTTGTTGCGAGTTGGCCGATTAGTGGACGGTGGTGGCTGCTTTGCTTTTGATTCTGGCCGCAGGCCGTGGGAGCTGGCTTGCCTGCGATCTGCCGGAAACCGGCAGTAAATCCTGTGATCGCGATCTGTCTGACACAGTCGGGTTGAATGGATTTACTGCCGGTGCCTGGCAGATCGCCAGCAAGCTGGGCTCCCACGCCCTCCGGGCAGAAGCGGGACTATGACCGGGCCTTGAGCTTCTTCTCGATCGCATCCATCAGCAGCCCGCCGATGTCCGTGCCGAACGCATTGTCGATCTCGCGAATGCAGGTCGGGCTGGTGACGTTGATTTCGGTCAGGTGCTCGCCGATCACGTCCAGGCCCACGAACAACAGGCCTTTCTCGCGCAGGGTCGGGCCGATTTCGTTGGCGATCCAGCGATCACGCTCGCTCAAGGGGCGGGCTTCGCCACGGCCACCGGCGGCCAGGTTGCCACGGGTCTCGCCGGCGGCCGGAATCCGCGCCAGGCAGTACGGCACCGGTTCGCCGTCGACCATCAGGATGCGCTTGTCGCCATCCTTGATCGCCGGCAGATAGGCTTGGGCCATGATCTGATGCGCGCCGTTGACGGTCAGGGTTTCCAGGATCACCGACAGGTTCGGGTCTTCTGCGCGGTGGCGGAAGATCGAGGTGCCGCCCATGCCGTCCAGCGGCTTGTAGATCACATCGCCATGCTCGGCGGCGAAGGCGCGCAGGATGTCGGCGCGGCGGCTGACCAGCGTCGGCGGCGTGCAGTGCGGGAACTGGGTGGCGAACAGCTTCTCGTTGCAGTCACGCAGGCTTTGCGGCTTGTTGACGATCAAGGTGCCCGCACGCTCGGCCATTTCCAGCAGGTACGTGGTGTAGATGAAGTCCATGTCGAACGGCGGGTCCTTGCGCATCAGGATCACGTCCAGATCGTCCAGCCCGCTGTCGATTTCGGCTTCGAATTCGAACCAGTGCTCGGGGTTGGCGAAGACTTTCAGTGGCTTCATGCGCGCACGGGCCTGGCCCGCGATCTGATACAAATCCTGCTGTTCCATGTAGAACAGTGACCAGCCGCGCGCTTGCGCGGCCAGGAGCATGGCCAGCGAGCTGTCCTTTTTATAGGAGATACGCTCGATGGGGTCCATGACAATTCCAACGCGAACGCTCATGGGCAATATCCTCTGATCGGTAAAGGCCTTGGGCCTTGAAAACAGGCGTCAGGGTGGCGCTGCGCAGCCTTGCGGTCAAGGGGCAAGCGTGGCGCATATGCTTTATGGAATGAGTCTTTAGAGTGTGCTAAAAAGGCTCGGCGTCCAACGTGATGCCAGTTGTCATACGCCCCTCCAGCCTCTTTCAAAAGCTGGAGGGTAGCGATCCGAACAGAACCACGCGCCAGGCCGAAGGCCAACCCGTCTGAATCGCCTGAGCGATGGTAGAGCAGATATGGAACAGCATTCAGCCCCATTGAAAGTGATGATCATCGACGACTCGCGCACGATTCGTCGCACCGCCGAGACCCTGTTGAAAAACGTCGGCTGTGAAGTGATCACCGCCGTCGATGGTTTCGACGCTCTGGCCAAGATCGCCGATAATCATCCAAGAATCATCTTTGTCGACATCATGATGCCCAGGCTGGACGGGTATCAGACGTGTGCGTTGATCAAGAACAACCGGGCTTTCAAGGCAACGCCCGTGATCATGCTGTCCTCGAAGGACGGGCTGTTCGACAAGGCCAAGGGCCGCATCGTCGGGTCCGATCAGTTTTTGACCAAGCCGTTCAGCCGCGAAGAGCTGCTCGGTGCGATCAAGGCGCATGTGCCGGAGTTCGTTGCAGTAGAACAACAACTATCTTGATGCCGGCCCCGCGCGGGGCGGCTGTTTGTATGGGGAAGCACCATGGCTCGAATTCTGATCGTCGATGATTCGCCGACCGAAATGTACAAGCTGACCGGCATGCTGGAAAAGCACGGCCATGAAGTCCTCAAGGCGGAAAACGGCGCCGATGGCGTGGCGCTGGCGCGTCAGGAAAAACCCGACGCGGTACTGATGGACATCGTCATGCCGGGCCTGAACGGCTTCCAGGCCACCCGCCAGCTGACCAAGGATGCCGACACCAACATGATCCCCGTGATCATGATCACCACCAAGGATCAGGAAACCGACAAGGTCTGGGGCAAGCGCCAGGGCGCGCGGGACTACCTGACCAAGCCGGTGGACGAAGACACCCTGATGAAGACCCTGAACGCGGTTCTGGCAGGCTAAGGCCGGCTGGCGTTCATGGCCCGTTCGCAAACGGCGTTCGCCCTGCTGCTGGACATCGATCAGCGTTGCCGCTCGCTGGCTGCCGGCCTGCCCCTGCAGGAAACCCGGCAGCAAGGCTGGAGCGGCATCGGCTTTCGCATGGGCGAGCGTTATTACGTGGCGCCGATGGGCGAGGTCGACGAGATCCTTCACGAGCCCCACTGCGCGGCCCTGCCCGGGGTCAAACCCTGGGTCAAAGGCATCGCCAACCTGCGCGGCCGCCTGCTGCCGGTGATGGACTTGCACGCCTACTTCTGCCAGGACCTTTCGGTGCTGCGCAAACAGCGGCGGGTGCTGGTCATCGATGATCAGGACGTGTTCGCAGGGCTCTTGGTCGATGAGGTGCTGGGCATGCAGCATTTCAGTGAGCGCAGCCTGATGCCCGAGCCTGCCGGCGACAGCGAGCCGAACATCGCGCCTTATATAAAGGGTCGCTTTGTCCGCGAGCAGGCCTGGCGGGTGTTCAGCCCCAGAGCCTTGGTGCAGTCGCCGGGTTTCATGGATGTCGCGCTTTAATATGGCCTGGCACAACCGCGACCTGGATCCTGTAGGAGCCGGCTTGCTGGCGAATGCGGCGTGTCAGACGACCCTTCTGCGATTGACCCACCGCGATCGCCAGCAAGCCGGCTCCTACAATGAATGGTCAGGCACATGCAGCAAGGCGTTTCCAACGAACTGTGATCCGGGCGGAGCCCTGAGAAATGAGTAATACCGGCAAGTCCCTGGAAGGCGCTCGCAGTCGTTCGCTGATCATCGCGCTGTTCATCGGCCTGATCGTGTTCATCATGCTTCTGTTCGTCAACTTCGCGTACCTGAGCACCCAGTCCAACTACGACAAGCAGTACATCGGCCACGCTGGCGAGCTGCGCGTGCTGTCCCAGCGCATCGCCAAGAACGCCTCGGAAGCCGCCACCGGCAAGGCTGCGGCCTTCAAGCTGCTGGCCGACTCGCGCAATGACTTCGACACCCGTTGGCAGTACCTGAAAAAAGGCGACAAGAACACCGGCCTGCCGGCAGCGCCCGCCGAAGTCACCGACGAGCTGAAAGCGGTGCAGAATGACTGGGAAAATCTGCGAAAAAGCACCGATGTGATTCTTTCCCGGGAACAGACGGTATTGTCCCTGCATCAGGTGGCGGCGACGCTGGCCGAGACCATTCCGCAATTGCAGATCGAGTCGGAAAAGGTCGTCGACATCCTTCTGCAAAACCGTGCCCCGGCGAGCCAGGTAGCCTTGGCCCAGCGTCAGTCGCTGCTGGCCGAGCGGATTCTGGGGGCGGTGAACACCGTGCTGTCCGGCGATGAAACGGCGGTTCAGGCGGCCGATGCCTTCGGCCGCGACGCCACGCAGTTCGGCCGCGTGCTCAATGGGATGCTCGAAGGCAACGCCACGCTGAAGATCGCCCAGGTCGAAGACAAGGACGCCCGGGCGCGGCTGGCGGAAATCGCCGAGCTGTTCCAGTTCGTGTCGGGATCGGTCGACGAAATTCTGGAAACCTCGCCGGAATTGCTCGAAGTGCGCGAAGCGTCGAGCAACATCTTCACCCTGTCCCAGACCCTGCTCGACGAAGCCTCGGTGCTGGCCAACAGCTTCGAACATCTGGCCGGCGGCCGCGCCACCAACAGCTATGGCGGCTATATCCTGGGCCTGCTGGCGCTGGCGTCGATCATCCTCATCGGCCTGGTGATGGTGCGTGAAACCAACCGCCAGCTGCGGGAAACCGCCGAAAAGAACGAGCGCAACCAGACCGCGATCATGCGCCTGCTCGATGAAATCGAAGACCTGGCCGATGGCGATCTGACCGTCGCGGCCTCAGTGACCGAAGATTTCACCGGCGCCATCGCCGACTCCATCAACTATTCCATCGACCAGTTGCGCGAGCTGGTGGCGACCATCAACCTTACCGCCGAGCAGGTGTTCGGCGCGGTCAAGGACACCCAGACCACCGCGACCCAGCTGGCGGCGGCGTCCGAGCACCAGGCGCTGCAGATCGCCGCAGCGTCCAACGCGGTCAACGACATGTCCAAATCCGTGCAGCAGGTCTCGGCCAACGCGTCGGAATCGGTGGCCGTGGCCGAGCGCTCTGTTGCCATCGCCAACAAGGGCAACGAGGTGGTACACAACACCATCAACGGCATGGACAACATTCGCGAGCAGATTCAGGACACCTCCAAGCGGATCAAGCGTCTGGGCGAGTCATCCCAAGAAATCGGCGACATTGTCAGCCTGATCGACGACATTGCCGACCAGACCAACATTCTTGCGCTCAACGCGGCAATCCAGGCGTCCATGGCCGGTGACGCCGGGCGCGGCTTCGCGGTCGTTGCCGACGAGGTCCAGCGGCTGGCCGAGCGCTCGTCGTCGGCCACCAAGCAGATCGAAACGCTGGTGCGCGCGATTCAAAATGACACCAACGAAGCGGTAATCTCCATGGAGCAGACCACCACCGAAGTGGTGCGTGGCGCGCGATTGGCGCAGGATGCGGGGGTGGCGCTGGAGGAAATCGAAGGGGTTTCCAAGGTGCTGGCGGCGCTGGTCGAAAGCATCACCAATGCCGCGCAGCAGCAGGTGGCGCTGGGCCGGCAGATTTCTTCGACCATGACCGTGATCCAGGAAACCACCACGCAGACCACCTCGGGCACGGCGGCCACCGCGAAAAGCATGGGCAACCTTGCGAAAATGGCCAGCGAGATGCGCCGCACGGTGTCCGGCTTCACACTGCCGGCCCCGCGGGATCAGCAGTGATTGCCACGTCGCAGCAATTGGGCAACTGGAGCCAGCATGGCTGACCGTCACGACTACGTGGCCCTGGAGTGGGTCAAGGGCGAAATAGCCGAAACCCTCAAGCATGCCCGGCAGGCGCTGGACACGTTTGTCGCGCGCCCGCATGACCCGTCGAGCCTGGAAGTCTGTCTGGATTTCATCCATCAGGTCCACGGCAGCCTGCAGATCATCGAGTTCTATGGCGCGGCCCTGTTCGCCGAAGAGATCGAACAGCTGGCGCTGGCATTGCAGCAAGGCCATGTGGTTCAGGAAAGCGAAGCCATTGCGCTGCTCAATCAGGCCATGAGCCAGTTGCCGGTGTACCTGGAGCGCGTGCATTCGGGCCGCCGCGACCTGCCGCTGGTGGTGCTGCCGCTGCTCAATGACCTGCGCAGCGCCCGGGGCGAGAGCCTGCTGACCGAGACCAGCCTGTTTTCCCCGCAACTGCTGTCTATCCCGGAACTGGACGCCGACACCCTCGCCGAGCGCGACAACCCCGAATTGCCGGCAAAACTGCGCAAGCTGCGCCAGACCCTGCAAACCGCGCTGGTCGGCCTGCTGCGCGAGCAGGACGTGCAGACTCAGCTGGGCTACATGAGCAAGGTCTTCACGCGCCTGGAAACGCTGTGCAAGGACGCGCCGCTCGAGCCCTTGTGGCGCATCACCGCGGCGCTGTCCGAGGCCATGGCCGAAGGCAACTTCACCAACAGTCCCGCGCTGCGCAGCCTGTTCAAGGACGCCGACAAGGAACTCAAGCGCCTGCTCGAACAGGGCATCGCCGGCATCAACCAGCCGGCGCCGGACGAACTGTTGAAAAGCCTGCTGTTTTACATCGCCAAGTCCGACAGCCGGGCCCAGAGGATGATCGATTTGAAGGATGACTACGGGCTCGCCGAAGCCATGCCGCAAAGCGCGCTGGTCGATGAAGAACGCGCGCGCATGGCAGGCCCTGATCGCGACGCGATGCGCTCGGTGATCATCGCCCTGTGCGATGAACTGGTGCGCACCAAGGAGCGGCTGGACGTCTTCGTGCGCGGCGATCGCCAGCATGTCAGCGAACTCAACAGCCTGCTGCCGCCGCTGCGGCAGATCGCCGACACCCTGGCGGTGCTGGGTTTCGGCCAGCCGCGCAAGGTCATCATCGACCAGCTGACCGTGGTTCAGGGCATGGCCCAGGGGCAGCGCGAGCCCAGCGACCCGACGCTGATGGATGTCGCCGGAGCCCTGTTGTACGTCGAGGCCACGCTGGCCGGCATGGCCGGCACCGTCGATCAGAGCAGCCCCGAAGAAAGCCGCTTGCCGACCACCGACCTGAGCCAGATCCACCAGTTGGTGATCAAGGAAGCCCGCGTGGTGCTGCAGCAAGCCAAGGACGTGATCGACGATTACTTCGATGGCGGCCTGAATCGCGAGCGACTGGCGCCGTTGTCGGCGCAACTGATTCAAGTGCGCGGCGCGCTGGCGATGATCCCCCTGACCCGGGCATCCGGCCTGCTGGCGGCGTGCAATGAATACATCGTCACCCACTTGCTGGGCTCCGATACCCAGCCTGCGCCCTCGCAGCTGGACCATCTGGCCGACGTCATCATCGGCATCGAGTATTACCTGGAGCGCATGGCCGAAGACCCGGAAGCACCGGGCGAGCACGTGCTCGATCTTGCCCAGGAAAGCCTGGCCCGGCTGGGTTACGCGCCGGTGGCGGAAACCGTCGATGTGCCGATGCTCGAACAGGTCATCAGCCACGACGAGTTGAGCGAGCTGCATGACCGCCAGGCGCTGGTCAGCCCGACCCAGAGCATCGCTGAAGTGCTGGCAAGCCCGCTGTCGAAGGTCAATCCGCCGGCCCGGCATGTGCCCGCCAGCCTGCTGCCGCCGCCCAAGGGCGAGCCTGCGGTGGACGACGAGCTGCGCGACGTGTTCCTCGAGGAAGCCGACGAGGTGCTGCAGGCGCTGCACGAATACCTGCCGCGCTGGCTGGCCGATGCCGAGAATTTCTCGGCCCTGGGCGAGATCCGCCGCGCCTTCCACACCCTCAAGGGCAGCGGGCGCATGGTCCGCGCGCTGGTGCTGAGCGAGCTGGCGTGGGCGCTGGAGAACCTGCTCAACCGCGTGTTGGAGCGCAGCGTTGCGCCGGACGCGAAGGTACAGCAGCTGCTGAGCGATGTGCAGGCGCTGTTGCCGGATGTGATTCGTGATTTTGCCGAAGAGGTGCAGCGCCAGCGCGATGATGTCGACCTGCTGGCCGCTCGCGCCCATGGGCTGGCCCAAGGCGAGGTCGTCGAGCCTGAGCCTGCAGTTTCACAGCCCGCGGCAAAGCCCCAGCGGGAAAGCTTCGACCCGCAACTGCTGGAGATTTTCCGCCAGGAAGCGCAGACCCACCTGGACACTTTCACTCGCTATCTGGAGATGAGCGAGGGCGACGATTCGCCGATTTTCAGCGATGAACTGCTGCGCGCGCTGCACACCTTGAAAGGCAGTGCCTACATGGCCGGCGTGCTGCCGATGGCCGAGCTGGCGGCTCCGCTGGACACCCTGGTGCGCGAGTACAAGACCAACCAGATCGCCGTCGGCCAGCCGGAACTCGACCTGCTGCGCAAGGCGCCGCCGCTGTTCTATCAAGGCCTGGCGCAGCTGAACATCGACCCGTTGATGCCGATCGAGGGCGCCGCCGCGCTCATCACCGAGGCCCAGGCACTGCTGGCCGAGCGCATGGCCGATGTGCTCAACGACGACAAGAACGGCCTGCGCACGCGGCGCAATCCGCAGATGTTGGCGAGCTTTCTGGCCGAAGGCATGGACATCCTGCTGGACGCCGAAAGCCTGCTGCAGCGCTGGCAGCGTCACCCCGGCGAGCGTCTGGAACTCAATGCGCTGCTCGACGAGCTGACCATGCTCGGCCAGGGCGCGCACATGGCCGATCTGCCGCAGGTGGACGAGTTGTGCGAGGCGCTGCTGGACCTGTACGGCGCGGTGGAAGAGAGCAGCCTTGCGGTCAGCGAGCGGTTTTTCCACGAAGCGGAAAACGCCCACGAAGCGCTGATCAACATGCTCGATCAGCTGGCCGCCGGGCAGCAGGTCGAGCCTCGCCCCGAGCGGGTTCAGGCCCTGCGCGAGCTGCTCGAAGAAGCGCTGGACCCGTCTGCTATGGGCCTGATCAAGAGCGATGGCGGGCTGGCCACCAGCGTCACCGAGCTGGGCGAGGCCACTGAGGATCTGGCCAACACACAAGCGACTCGCGACGCGCTGGATCAGGAAATCGTCGATATCTTTCTGGAAGAGGCCGTCGACATTCTCGAAGGCGCCGGCCAGGCCTTGCAGCGCTGGCTGAGCGACCCGGAAAACCCGCTACCGCTGTCGTCCCTGCAACGGGACTTGCACACCCTCAAGGGTGGCGCGCGGATGGCGGAAATCGGCCCCGTTGCCGATCTGGGCCACGAACTGGAGTCGTTGTACGAAGCGCTGACCGATCGCCGCTGCAGCTACTCGTCGCAACTGGCCGACTTGCTGGTGCGCAGCCACGACGCGCTGGCGCTGATGCTCGAGCAACTGCAGAACCGCGACCCGCTCACCGACCCGGTGGCGGTGATCGAGGCGATCCGCGAGTTTCGCCAGAACAACTGCTATGTGCTGCCTCAGGACGGCGAGGGCCGCAACGTCGGCTCGATGATCCAGCCGCTGGACGAGCGCGATCCCGAGCTGTTGGAGATCTTCCTCGAAGAAGCCGACGACATCATCGAAAGCTCCAGCGCCGCGCTGGTGCGCTGGCAGGCCGAGCCGCAGAACACCGTCGAAGTGGAAAACCTGCTGCGCGACCTACACACCTTGAAAGGTGGCGCGCGGATGGTCGAAATCACCCCCATCGGCGACCTGGCCCATGAGCTGGAGTCGCTGTACGAAGGGCTTTCCAGCGGCGCGCTGAAGAACGGCGCCCTGCTCAATGGCCTGCTGCAAAGCGGCCACGACATGCTCGCCGACATGGTCGATGCGGTGCGCGGCTACGAGCCTTTGCCCAACCCGGCGTTGCTGATCGAGAGCATCGCGCAGTATTCGGCCTCGGGCGCGATTCATGAAGTCGCCAGCAAACCGGCCGAAGAGCCTGTGATCGCCGTGCCGCCGGTGGTTGAGCCGGCAGCACCGGCGGCCGACCCCGATGCCGAGCGCCCCGGCCCGGAAATGGTCAAGGTGCCCGCCGAGGATCTGGAAGACCTGGTCAACCTGGCCGGGGAAACCTCGATCTTTCGTGGCCGTATCGAGCAGCAGGTCAGCGACGCGCAAGTGACCCTGGCTGAGATGGAAACCACCATCGAGCGCATGCGCGATCAGCTGCGGCGCCTGGACATGGAAACCCAAGGCCGGATTCTCAGCCGCGACCGTCAGGCCGAACAATTGGGCTACGAAGAATTCGACCCGCTGGAGATGGACCGCCACTCGCAGTTGCAGCAGCTGTCCCGCGCGCTGTTCGAGTCCGCCTCCGACCTGATGGACCTCAAGGAGACCCTCGACACCCGCGCCCACGAAGCCGAGACCCTGCTGCAGCAACAGGCGCGGGTGAACACCGAGCTTCAGGAAAACCTGATGCGCACGCGCATGGTGCCGTTCGAGCGCATGGTCCCGCGCTTGCGGCGGATCGTGCGTCAGGTGTCCAACGAGCTGAACAAGAAGGTCCGGTTCGACGTGCTCAACGCCGAAGGCGAGATGGACCGCAACGTACTGGAGCGCATGGTCGCGCCGCTGGAGCACATGCTGCGCAACGCCATCGACCATGGCCTGGAAACCAGCGAAAAACGCCAAGCCAAGGGCAAGCCCGAGACCGGCCACATCACCCTGAGCCTGGCACACGAAGGCGGCGACATCGTCATCGAGATGAGCGACGACGGCGCCGGGGTCGACTTCGAGGCCGTGCGCCGCAAGGCGATCAAGCGTGGCCTGATCAGCCCCGATGCCGAGCTGAGCGAGCACGACACGCTGCAGCTGATCCTGCAGGCCGGTTTTTCCACGGCCGAGACCATCACTCAGATTTCCGGGCGCGGCGTGGGCATGGACGTGGTGCTCGCCGAGGTCAAGGAGCTGGGCGGCTCGATGGTCATCGACTCAAGGCCGGGGCAGGGCGCGCGGTTTCGCATTCGCCTGCCGTTCTCGGTGTCGGTCAATCGTGCGCTGATGGTGCAGTGCGGCGAAGAACAATACGCCGTGCCGCTGAACAGCATCGAAGGCATCGTGCGGGTCATGCCGTCGGAGCTTGAGGCCTATTACCAGTCGGTGCCGCCGCGTTATCAGTACGGCGAGCGCAGTTACGAATTGCGGTATCTGGGCGAATTGCTCAACAACGGCCAGCCGCCCAGGCTGATCGGCCAGACCCAGCCGCTGCCGGTGTTGCTGGTGCATGTGCATGAACAGTGGGTGGCGGTGCAGGTGGATGCGCTGGCGGGCTCGCGGGAAATCGTGGTCAAGAACCTCGGGCCACAGTTCGCGGCGGTGCCGGGGGTTTCCGGCGCGACGATCCTCGGCGACGGGCGGGTGGTGCTGATTCTCGACCTGTTCGCTCACGTGCGCCGCTTCCATTCGCGGCTGTTGGCGCTGCACGCCAGCGGCCAGGTGCCGCCGCCCTATGTCGAGGCCGAACAGGTTCGGCCGCTGCTGGTGATGGTGGTGGACGATTCGGTCACCGTGCGCAAGGTCACCGGGCGCCTGCTGGAGCGCAACGGCATGAACGTGCTGACCGCCAAGGACGGCGTCGATGCCATGGCGCTGCTGCAGGAGCACACGCCGGACGTCATGCTGCTGGACATCGAAATGCCGCGCATGGACGGCTTCGAGGTGGCCAGCAAGGTCCGCGCGGACGACGCGCTCAAGCACCTGCCGATCATCATGATCACCTCGCGTTCCGGCCAGAAACACCGCGACCGCGCGATGGCCCTGGGCGTGAACGACTACATGAGCAAGCCTTACCAGGAGGCGGCGCTGCTGGCGAGCATCGCGCAATGGAGCCACGCCCATGTCTGACAGCACCACCCAGGCCGCGCGCCTGACCAGCCTGACCGGTTTGCTCATCCCCTTGAGCGACCGCCATCTGCTGCTCCCCAACGTGGCCGTGGCCGAGCTGATCGACTACCAGGACAGCATCGCCGACCCCGCCGCGCCCCAGTGGTACCTGGGCCCGATCAACTGGCGCAACCGCAGCCTGCCGCTGCTGAGCTTCGAAGCCGCCTGCGGCAGCCGCGCCCGCGTGGGCGGCCGCGCACGGATCGTCGTCCTCAACGCCTTGGGCGGCCGCCCCGACCTCAAATTCATCGCATTGCTGACCCAAGGCATCCCGCGCTCGTGCAAGCTCGACAACCAATTGAGCTACGTCGACGTCCCGCTTTCGCCGCTGGAACTGGCGGCCGTGCAAGTGGGCGAAACCGTGGCCAAAGTCCCGGACCTGGTGGCACTGGAACAGCGGCTGGTGGATTCGGGGTTGGTGCAGGTGGCGGGGTTGGGGATTTAGCGGCTGATCGGTGTTGGTCAGCCGGATCTGCTTTTGCTTCTGCCGAAGGCGTAGGAGCTCGGCTTGCCGGCGATCTGCCGCGAAGCGGCAGCAAAACCAGACGCCTTGGCCGCTTCAGATGCACCGCATGCACCGGATTTGCTGCCGCTTCGCGCCAGATCGCGAGCAAGCTCGGCTCCTACGCCCTTCGGGCAGACGCTGATTGGTGTAGGTCAGCCCGATCTGTTCTTGCTTCTGCCGAAGGCGTAGGAGCTCGGCTTGCCGGCGATCTGCCGCGAAGCGGCAGCAAACCCAGACGCCCTGGTCGCTTCAGATACACCGCATGCACCGGGTTTGCTGCCGCTGCGCGCCAGATCGCGAGCAAGCTCGGTTCCTACGCCCTTCGGGCAGACGCAACGTCAGAGATCTTGAGCCAATCATTACTCTAACCGTAACGATCCCACACCCAGCTTGATTGATGCCCACCCCCGCAACTTCTAAGGTGACCCACGACAGCGAACCCGTGGAGTCAGCATGACGACAACAACCAACCTTGACCCGCGCTGGTCGCGTCGTCGCAGCGAGAAGCAGCGGCGGCTCGAGCAAGTGCGTTCCCTCGCCGATGGCGTGGTACTGCCCACCGACAAGATCGTTGCGGCGCTTGAAGCGTTGATTGCGCCGGGCGACCGCGTGGTGCTTGAAGGCAACAACCAGAAACAGGCGGATTTCCTCTCTCGTTCGCTGGTCAAGGCCGATCCCGGCAAGCTGCACGACCTGCACATGATCATGCCCAGCGTCGGCCGTGCCGAGCATCTGGATCTGTTCGAACGCGGCATCGCCCGCAAACTCGATTTCTCTTTCGCCGGTACGCAAAGTCTGCGCATCAGCCAGTTGCTGGAAGACGGCCTGCTGGAAATCGGCGCGATTCATACCTACATCGAGCTGTATTCGCGCCTGCTGGTCGACCTGATTCCCAACGTCGTGCTGTCCGCCGGTTTCAAGGCCGACCGGGCGGGCAACATCTACACCGGCGCCAGCACCGAAGACACGCCCGCGCTGATCGAGCCCGCCGCGTTCAGCGACGGCATCGTCATCGTTCAGGTCAACGAGCTGGTGGACGACGTCACTGACCTGCCGCGCGTGGACATCCCGGCGTCCTGGGTCGACTTTGTGGTGGTGGCCGACAAACCCTTCTACATCGAGCCGCTGTTCACCCGCGACCCGCGCCACATCAAGCCGGTCCACGTGCTGATGGCGATGATGGCGATTCGCGGGATTTACGAGAAACACAACGTTCAGTCGCTCAACCATGGCATCGGCTTCAACACCGCCGCCATCGAACTGATCCTGCCGACCTACGGCGAGTCCCTGGGCCTGAAAGGCAAGATCTGCCGCAACTGGACCCTCAACCCGCACCCGACGCTGATCCCCGCCATCGAAAGCGGCTGGGTGGAAAGCGTGCATTGTTTCGGCACCGAACTGGGCATGGAGAACTACATCGCCGCCCGGCCTGATGTGTTCTTCACCGGCCGCGATGGCTCGATGCGCTCCAACCGGATGATGTGCCAGCTGGCAGGCCAGTACGCCGTGGACCTGTTCATCGGCGCGACCCTGCAAGTGGACGGCGACGGCCATTCTTCCACTGTCACCCGCGGACGCCTGGCCGGTTTCGGCGGTGCGCCGAACATGGGCCACGACCCGCGTGGCCGCCGCCACGGCACTCCGGCCTGGCTCGACATGCGCCAGCAGAACCCGGACACCGACGCCTACCTCGAACGCGGCAAAAAGCTCGTGGTGCAGATGGTCGAGACCTTTCAGGAAGGCGGCAAACCCACTTTCGTCGAGACCCTGGACGCGATCGACGTGGCGAAGAAAAGCGGCATGCCGCTGGCGCCGATCATGGTCTACGGCGACGACGTCACCCACCTGCTCACCGAAGAAGGCATCGCCTACCTGTACAAGGCGCGCAGCCTTGAAGAGCGTCAGGCGATGATCGCCGCCGTGGCGGGCGTCACTGCCATCGGCCTGCGCCACAACCCCAAAGACACCGCGCGCATGCGCCGCGAAGGGCTGATTGCGCTGCCCGAAGACTTGGGCATTCGCCGCACCGACGCCACCCGCGAACTGCTGGCCGCCAAGAGCATCGCCGAGCTGGTCGAGTGGTCCGGTGGCCTGTACAACCCGCCTGCGAAATTCAGGAGCTGGTGATGCGCGCACTCAATCTGGCTTTGCATGAAGCGCCCAGGGCGTTGCCGCTGGCCGAGCGATTGGCGGACCTGGCCGTGGATGCGCTGATCGACGAGGCCGACCTCTCGCCCAAGCCCGCGCTGGTCGACCGTCGCAGCAGCGGCGCGCACAGCGATCTGCATCTGGGCCTGATGCACGCCTCGGCGCTGTCGCTGTGGCCGGCCTTCAAGGAGATGGCCGAGGCCGCCATCGCCATCGGCGAAATCAACCAGCCACTGCGCGAAGCCATCGGCCGCATCGGTCGTGAAGGCGAAGCGGCGATGATGCGCACCACCGGCGGCGTGAACACTCATCGCGGCGCGATCTGGGCCCTCGGTCTTTTGGTCACCGCTGCGGCGCTCGATCCATCGGACCTGTCCGCCGCTGGCCTCGGCCTGCGCGCTGCCTGCCTGGCGCTGATCGACGACCGCCAGCAACCGGCCAGCAACAGCCACGGCGCGCAAGTCGCTCGTCAATATGGCGCGATGGGCGCGAAAGAGCAGGCGCAGATGGGCTTTCCGGCCGTCACCCAACACGGCTTGCCGCAGCTCATGCGCAGTCGCAACGCGGGGCACGGTGAACAGAACGCCCGGCTCGATGCGCTGCTGGCGATCATGACCACGCTGTCGGACACCTGCGTGCTCTACCGCGCGGGCGAGCATGGCCTGAACGCCATGCAGCAAGGCGCGCAGCGGGTATTGAGCGCCGGAGGCAGCGCGACCTTGAGTGGCCGTCGTGCGCTGCATGAGCTGGATCAGCAACTGCTGAGCCTCAACGCATCCCCTGGCGGCGCCGCCGATCTGCTCGCCGCCACCCTGTTCATCGATTGCCTGGAGCCTGCGCTCGGCAACGCCACGAGGACTGTCTGACCATGGAAACCCTGTCTTTTGAATTCCCCGCCGGCCAGCCGCCATTGGGCCGTGCACTGGTGGGCTGCGTCGGCTCGGGCGATCTGGAAGTGCTGCTCGAACCCGGCCTGCCCGGCAAGTTGACCATCAATGTCGTGACCTCGGTCAACGGCAGCTCGGCGCGCTGGCAGCACCTGTTCGAGCGCATGTTCAGCGAGCAGACGCCGCCCGCGATGAGTATCGACATCCACGATTTCGGCGCCACCCCGGGCGTGGTCCGCTTGCGACTGGAACAGGGTTTCGAGGAGATCGGCCATGACTGACAGCGCCCGTTTGCTGCAACAGCACAGCTTCATCGAACTCGGCGCCCGCCAGCGCGCACGAGCACTGCTCGATGAAGGCACCTTTCGCGAACTGATCGACCCGTTTGCGCGCATGACCTCTCCCTGGCTGGCGAAGCAGGGCGTCGTGCCCCAGGCCGATGACGGCGTGGTCGTCGCCAAAGGCGCCATCGGCGGTCAGCCAGTGGTGGTCTGCGCCATCGAAGGCGCCTTTCAGGGCGGCAGCATGGGCGAGGTCGGCGGTGCGAAAATGGCCGGCGCCCTTGAGCTGGCTGCCGAAGACAACCGTAAGGGCATTCCGACGGCCGCGGTCTTGCTGCTGGAAACCGGTGGCGTGCGCTTGCAGGAGGCCAATCTGGGCCTGGCCGCCATCGCCGAAATTCACGCAGCCATCGTCGACCTGCGCCGTTATCAGCCGGTGATCGGCGTGGTCGCGGGCAGCGTCGGCTGCTTCGGCGGGATGTCGATTGCCGCCGGGTTGTGCAGCTATCTGGTGGTCACTCAGGAAGCGCGTCTTGGCCTGAACGGCCCGCAGGTGATCGAGCAGGAAGCGGGCATCGAAGAATACGACTCCCGCGACCGGCCCTTTATCTGGAGCATCACCGGCGGCGAGCAGCGTTTTGCCAGCGGCCTGGTGGACGCCTATGTGCCGGACGACATCAAGGCCATCGCCCAGCAGGTGGAAGATTTGCTGAGCAAAGGCAAACCCGATCAGGAGCGCAGCGGCCAGTACGCACAGTTCCTCAAGCGTCTGGCGCAAGTGGACACCCGCGCCCAGATCGACCCCGCCACCGTGCGCCGCCTGTATCAAGGAGAGCAGCCATGAGCGAAGAAAAAGCCATGAGCATGTATTCGACCCGTGGCCTGAACTGGTTCAACGCGCTGGCCAATGGCGCTGCCGAAGTGGCTGGCTTGCCGGTTTCGGTGAAGGCCGCCGATGGCAAGGTGGGCGATCAAGACGTGCGTTTTGTCGCCGTCGTCGCAAACCCGGAAAACCCTTTCCCCCGCGCCCGCAACGGCGAAGTCGGCTTGCTCGAAGGCTGGGGCCTGGCGCAGGCCGTCGATGCCTTTATCGAGCAGGATCGCCAGAGCACGCATAAACGGGCGCTGGTCGCGATCATCGACGTGCCCAGCCAAGCCTATGGCCGTCGCGAGGAAGTGCTGGGCATTCATCAGGCCCTTGCTGGCGCCGTCGATGCTTACGCCTGCGCTCGGCTGGCGGGGCATCCGGTGATTGGCCTGTTGGTCGGCAAGGCGATGTCCGGCGCTTTTCTCGCCCATGGCTATCAGGCCAACCGGCTGATCGCCCTGCGTGATCCGGGGGTGATGGTGCACGCGATGGGTAAGGCGTCGGCGGCGCGGGTCACCCTGCGCAGCGTCGAAGAGCTGGAAAAACTCGCCGCCACCATCCCGCCCATGGCCTACGACATCGACAGCTACGGCGGCCTCGGCCTGCTCTGGGAAACCCTCTCGGTCAGCCAGATCGAACAGCCGTCCGCTGAGGATTTGGCGTCTGTTCAGCACTGCCTGAGCGCTGCCATCAGCGACGCGCGCGCCAGCGGCACCGACTTGAGTTCACGCCTCGGAGCGCCCAATCGTGCGGCGTCCTCCAAGGTGCGCGAACTGCTGCGGGCGCAGTGGTAATGAGCGCCTTCGCGCCGGTACAGCCCCACGATCTGTTGTGGGGCTTGCCCGTGGCCGCTTTGCCTGCAGACGCTCCGGCGTGGGTGGCCGAGGTGATTGGCCTTGGGCATCCGGTGGTGGTGCGTCGTGCGCGAGTGGCCGACGATTGTGTGGCCGTGGGTGTGCGCGGCAGCGCTCGCGATCAGCGTTTTGCGCTGGTGATGAAGCGCGCCGACATTACCCGTCGCGTTCATCCGGAGCAGTTGATCGATGTCGCGACAGACCTGATGTGGCCCGCTTTAGAAGCGCTTCGGCAGATTTACCCGGTGATGCAGGCGTTTGGCTTGCCGTGGGGCGTTGCAGGCAGTGCCGGCTTCGAGCTGGCGACCGGCATGCCTGTTCTTCATAAAGACAGCGACCTGGACCTGATCCTGCGCACCCCACAATTTTTCAGCCGCGAACAGGCCGCGCAACTTGTGGAAACACTGGACCGCGCCATTTGCCGCATCGACTTGCAACTGCAAACCCCGCTCGGCGCGGTGGCCCTGCGCGAGTGGGCAGGCAAGGCGCGCCAGGTACTGCTCAAGGCCGAAGACGGCGCGCGGCTGGTGAGCGATCCGTGGCAGTTTCAGGAGCGCGCGGCATGAGCAGCTTCTGGGTGTTTCCGGGGCAGGGCGCGCAGCAGGCGGGCATGTTGCACGCACTGCCGAGCGACCCGCTGGCCGCCGAATGCCTGCGCGAAGCCAGTGATGCGCTCAACGAAGACGTCCTGAATCTCGACACCGCTGACGCCCTGCAATCGACCCGCGCCGTGCAACTCAGCCTGTTGATTGCCGGGGTCGCCTGCTCCCGGGTGCTCATGGCCCAGGGCAACACCCCGGACTACGTCGCGGGCCTGTCCATCGGCGCCTATCCGGCAGCGGTCATCGCCGGCGCGGTGAGCTTCGCCGACGCGGTGCGGCTGGTGGCGCTGCGCGGCGAGCTGATGCAAAACGCCTACCCACAGGGCTACGGCATGACCGCCCTGATTGGCCTGGACCAGACCACCGTCGAAGGCTTGATCGCCCAGGTTCACAGCGCCGCGACCCCGGTGTATCTGGCCAACATCAACGCCGACAACCAGTTCGTCATCGCAGGTTCCGATCAGGCCATGGTCAGCGTCGCCAAGCTGGCCCATGAACAGGGCGCTGCAGCGACCAAACGCCTGGCTGTCAGCGTGCCGTCCCATTGCGAATTGCTCAACGAGCCTGCCCAACGCTTGGCCGAGGCGTTCGCCGAGGTATCGATTCATCTGCCGACCATCCGTTACCTCAGCGGCAGCACCGCACGCCCCATCTTCAATGCTGACAAATTGCGTGACGACCTGGCGTTCAACATGAGCCGGGTCATCGACTGGCGCAGCACCGTGCAGACCGCCTACGAGCGCGGTGTGCGCCTGCAGATTGAATTGCCGCCCAGCACCGTGCTCACGGGGCTGGCGCGGCGAGTGTTCGAACAAGGATCGGCAGTCGCCTTCCAGGGCGCGCGGCTGGACACGCTGAGCGCACTGTCGAAAGAGGAGGAACATCGCCACCCATAAACCGACTGCTGCTTTCGAAGGAACAAAAACAACAACTTCGACGATGCAATTTGAGGGCAATAACAATGATTATTTATGGTGTCGCGTTACTGGCTATCTGCACCCTGGCCGGGGTGATTCTCGGTGATCTGCTCGGTGTGCTGCTGGGCGTCAAATCCAACGTGGGCGGTGTCGGCATCGCCATGATCCTGCTCATCTGCGCCCGCCTGTTCATGCAAAAACGCGGCGGCCTGAGCGAAGGCTGCGAAATGGGCGTCGGCTTCTGGGGCGCCATGTACATTCCGGTGGTGGTCGCCATGGCCGCCCAGCAAAACGTCGTCACCGCGCTCAAGGGCGGCCCGATTGCCGTCATCGCCGCCATCGGTTCGGTCGTGGTCTGCGGCGTGACCATCGCCATCATCAGCCGCACCAACAAGGGCGAACCGCTGCCCAGGCTCGAAGATGATAACCCGCCCCATGCCGCAGTGATCGCGCCGAAAGTGAGCGCCACGCCGACGCCAGCAGGAGGCCGCTGATATGTGGGATCTCATCCAGAAAGACCTCATCAGCCAGGGCCTGGTCACCGCATTCGCCGTCGTCGGCGTGGTCATGTGGATTTCCGTCGTGCTGTCCAAGCGCCTGACGTTCGGCCGCATCCACGGCTCGGCGATCGCCATCGTCATCGGCCTGGTACTGGCCTGGGTCGGCGGCGTCATGACCGGCGGCCAGAAAGGCCTCGCCGACCTCGCGCTGTTCTCCGGCATCGGCCTGATGGGCGGCGCCATGCTGCGCGACTTCGCCATCGTCGCCACCGCCTTCGAAGTGCAAGCCACCGAAGCCAGAAAAGCCGGCCTGATCGGCGCCTTCTCGCTGTTCCTCGGCACCGTGCTGCCCTTCATCGTCGGCTCCTGCGTGGCCTACGCCTTCGGCTACCGCGACGCCGTGAGCATCACCACCATCGGCGCGGGCGCCGTCACCTACATCGTCGGCCCCGTCACCGGCGCTGCGCTGGGCGCCAGCTCCGACGTCATGGCCCTGTCCATCGCCACCGGCCTGATCAAAGCCATCCTCGTCATGGTCGGCACCCCCATGGCCGCCCGCTGGATGGCCCTCGACAACCCGCGTTCAGCCATGGTCTTCGGCGGCCTGGCCGGCACCGTCAGCGGCGTCACCGCAGGCCTGGCCGCCACCGACCGCCGCCTGGTGCCCTACGGCGCACTCACCGCCACCTTCCACACAGGCCTCGGTTGCCTGCTCGGCCCGTCGCTGCTGTACTTCATCGTGCGGGGGATCATGGGCTGATTGCGGATCGCTGATTGCTGATCGCAATGACACCCAACCCCCTGTGGGAGTGAGCTTGCTCGCGAATGCGGCCCCCCAGTCGCCGCATTCGCCAAGCCATACCCGAATCTCAAGCATATGAATTGCGACTCAGCCCTGTTTCTTATCCCGAAACCGAGCCTCCCCCAACCCCGCAATAGACGCCTCAACCAACGCCTTCGCCGCCTCGATCTGATGCACCACCGCCCGCGCCAGCGGACGGAATTCCGGCGTGGTGTTATCAGCAGATTCATAAGCCGTGGCAGCGGCGCAGTTCAGGTACTCGGACACCAGCACCAACGCGTCCTCGACCAGAATGCCTGGCTGCACGTTGAACAGGCTGCGATGGCCGAAATTGACGCCGAAGGGGAGGGATTGGGTGACTGGGATTTCAGGTGGATGTGGTGTGGATCTGATCATGTTCTCTTCCTGGAGGCTGAAACCGACACCGTCCCGCTGTCAAACAGATTGGTGGCAGCTGTAAGCGGGTTGACAGACCAGTCCAGGAACCTGGCGCACACGAATGTGCCCCACCCACAGCCGCCATGGCACAACCAGCAGATCAAAAACCTGCGGGTCGTTGCGTGCGCTGCATTCCAAGAGTCGGTCTGTCAAAACCGGTCGCCGAATAGCGACGGACCGAAGCCTAAGCCCAGACCCAGAGCACCGCAACGCGGTCGGGAGCATATCGACAATTTTCAGAAACGTCCTACAGGAACTGGTTTGTTTTGTGGGGGGATGTGTCTGTTTGAGCGATTTTTGATCGGTGGCTCGTGATTGAGAGCAGGTCTGCAAGCTTGGGAATATCTGAAATTTCCCACGAGTTCTTAAGACCTGTCGGGCATCCGAGCAGCAGACGGAAGAGCAGCCTTAGCGCCCTACTGAACGATGAGGGCCGAGCATGAAGCATTGGGGAACGTCTTTGGCGATCGCCTTGGTCATATCAGCACTGGCTTGGGCTTTCTGGCATTTTCTGGGGCGAGACGCGATGGACGTGTTTACTGCGAGCGTGATTATGCTTTTGGCGATAGACAACATGCGATTGAGGCGGACGGGTAAATGACACGCGCCAAAGAACCTAAAGCGATGACCCATGACAACCCCAATAAGCACTGCCCCCTGCTGCTCGAATCGACCCCAACTACCGATGAAGACGATGCGATTCTCAAGGTCGTGAACGAGCGCTTGGCCGATCCCCAGCGGGTAAAAGTCTCACTGGACAATTTGTAGTCGCCCCGAGCGACAGGCAGAAAAGAAAAACCTCCGGTTAAGGAGGTTTTCGCGGATGTCCTCAGGGACCTCACCCATCAACCGGCACGGCCGAGAACCAATGGCGGCATCTGAACACCTTCACCCTGAGTCGCCTGGGTGGAAGCTCCGATTTATCCAGATGGAACGAGCGGTATTCAAGACTGCCGCCATCGTCAACGGCGCCTGATGAACGTGGCCAAATTCAGAATCGGCCTACAAGAGTTGCGGCGATTTGCGCGCAGGCGGCGGTTGTATTGCCGTGGCGCGATCCCTACCATCAGGCCGTTCCCGAAGGGGGCTTGCGAGACTCTAAGGATCCTGGTCCGCCAGCAATCGTAGAGCCAAACAGGTGTGAGGCGATGACAAGCCGACCTGTTTGCAAAGGGGGCGCCTTTTGTCTTTCTAGGCAAGCAGTTCGCTTAGGCTGTCTTGCTCCAACATCTGCATTTGTAGCGAACTTCGATTCGTCGCTGTGCTGTATACCCATCCCAATTCGAGTCGTCGCCTTGCAATCCGCGAGATATCGCCGACAGGATTTTTCACTGACAGGCTAATCTACAACTCCTGAAAACCGGCCTAGCCTCGTCGAGATGTTCATGCAGCATATCCATATCGTGGAACCGGCTTCGGGGTGGCGAATGATCAGCTATTCATCAAGACGAATGTTGAGAGACTCAGCGTTCAACTCGACTCTGGCGATATTTATCATCCCACATTCAAGTACATGTGCTAGTGCCTCGGCCAACTTCAACCCTGTCCTCTTGTTCCTACGGAAAAGATGACTAGTGATCCTTTGTCGCGCGAGCCTCTTGGTAGTCTCTCCGAGATATCTGACTGAACATTCTGTTTCGCCGAGTGTAGTAAAGATAGCGTGTAAGTTTGCTGATCCTGAAACGCTGTCCAGTATCGTTTTATAGAGGCGAGCCAGCGTATCTCCGTTTAACGACGTGGTTTTAGTTTTAGCTGCGGCTGGTAGGTACGAAGCGCTCACTTTTCGTTCCGGATCCAAGAGATGAATTTAAACTTGATTAAGAAACTCCTCGAATGAAGAATTTTTTTCGCAGTGCTTAGCTAAAAGTAAGATCTCTGAGATCTGATGATCAAGCTAAAATACAGGTCTGAGCCCCTCAGAAATGGCTGCTTCGTGTCGAATGCAGCTGGGTTTTGCGGGGCGCTTCGACCCTATTTAGTCGGTATCCATCAGTGGGGAGTGATTAAGGATTGTCCTATAAGTAATACTATCATTAGGCTGGGTTTGTATGGGTCTAAATGGGGGTGGATGTGTGAATATTAATGGTTTATTTATAATTGTGCTCATTGTGAAGATTCTCCATCTGAAGTCCTAGATTTAGGCCGTATGTTGATTTTGTATTGATTTGAATATCTCGGGAAAATCGATGGGAGCAAACTGCGGATAGTCTAGTAGTACTTTGTTTATGATGTCGCTTTTTAGAGAGTTCTCATTTCGAAAACGCTTTAGAGGCGGGAAAGCATTTTTGACAGCACTCTCTAGATCGTGGCCATTCATTTTTAAGTACCATTCAGGTGTAGAGATAGCAAGCCCGCCTGCATATGAAACCTCCACTGTGCTGTGATCATCGCCACCCCCGATCTCTTTGCCAACAGTTCTCGCAACGTGGAGGGCAAGCCTTTCATAATCGGCAGGCTGCAATCCCCCTATTTTCATATAGCTTATTCTTCGGTCGAGCCCAGCGCACTCGGGTGTCAAATGTGACTCCCTTATCAGATAGAGCGCTAGAAGAAGCGGATCAAATACAATGTTTTCAAAGCTGTATCTATTATGTTCAGATACAACCTTTATGAAGTCGCTTCCGTTGTTCTTTCCGTCCCAGTCAATAACGCCATATATTTTGGTATTACCGTTTCGGCGGAGTATTCCAACTATTTCACGAACTTGATCGCTACTTCCAGAACCTCCTGAGCCAGACGAAATAAAATTCAGAGAAATTTCACTTTCCGCATCTCCCTTTAAAGCTTCGTAGATATCGCCGTAATTTTTTGCATCGTGCTTACTCTCCACGAAGACCTGAACGCGGTTGTCGTAGTTTACGCTAAGTGCTGGCACGCCAGAGGTGAGAATTTTTATGCATCTATCCTTCGTTTGCTTCGAAATTCGTCCTTCCGATTTTTTCATAGTATATAAGTATTCATCAGGAGCCAAAGCCACCGTGGATGGGGAGTGCGTTGTCATGATTACATGTACATTTCTTTTCTTGACAAAAACATCTTCAACTACCTTTAGTAGCTTTCCTGCCATCGAAGGATGCAGGTGACAGTCGGGCTCATCAAGTAATAGTACTTCAGGATAAATTCGCTCATAATGAGAATTGTAAAGTGCCAATACCAATGACATGAGTACCTTTTCTCCAGAGGATAGCTCGGAGAATGCTATCTCTAGACCGCTGGATCTAGTAACCAGCTTTACTGTGAATGGATCTTCTGGGGCTTGGTCTTCAGGCGTCGTTAAGGAGTAGTCTATATTGGCTGAGTCTAATATCTCGTTAGCAAGGATCCAAGGTGGTTCGCCATGCTTTGCTGTAAATTCAGCGTCTGACAATGCATCGATTTCGGCTCTGCCTTTGATTTCTTTTAAATAGCAATCAATGTCATTTTTGGCGTGAAGGATTTGATAGTTCTTGAAAATCTGTGATAAATCCGCATGGAAAATGTCTTGCCCCTTATTCTGCGGGCTTGCCTCGTCAATTATGAAGCCTGGCGGAATGTTTTTCATTATCTCTAATCGATCGGCATATTCAAGCTCGCCTTGCCCATGTTTCTTGTTTTGCTTTATCGCATTCAGTATTTTTTGCTCGTCTTTTGTGAAGAAAGTTTCGAACACGTAGTAGGTGAGTTGTGGTGAGTTCTTTTTGTGATAGCTGTAGTTGGAAAGCTTCGATTGGAGTGTTATGCAAAATCGTTCCAGTGCGCTTCCGTAAAATGTACTGCTAGGGATTTCTCCAAGGTTTCCGGAGAATAATTTTATTCTTTTTGCTGTTTCTCCATTGATAGTTAATTTGGCTTTCTTGTTTGAAATGGCGTGCAGTAGCTGCGTTTTGCCTGCGCCGTTTACGCCTGTAAGTATTACGAGGGGAGGGAACTCAATATCATTGAGGGTTTTTAATGACTTGAACTCTGCCTCAAGACTGATTCTCATATTGATATACTCAAGAATATGTTAATAATGATTGATTGATGTGTTGAAAGTGACTAGCTCGGAGCGGCGCCAAAGTTAAGCGGCTGGTCCAAGTCTTCCCTAGAGGTACTATTGTATGGGCGCAGTTTTGAGACTCGTCCGCTATCATCGAGTAGCAGTATTTTGTGGTGTGCGCCTGTAGCTGATATTTACTATGGGGATTCTTCCGCGCAGGAGTGTAAACTTTCTCCAATTGGCTAATTTGGTGAGAAATATCAGAGAGTTCAGGTCGGAAAGAAAGTTAATGTCTGTTTGACGTTCGATAAATAACCATAGGCATACCTGCTTTACATGAAAGTCTGCTCCGTTTACTTGGGCAATGAATGAGTTTCGTTCAAGAACACTAAGAGACGCAATCGCTTGGTCGATGGCATAATTCAGTTTTTGCGGCTCTCCAATTTTTACGATGAAGATGGTTTCATCCTTAAAAAGATCAGCAACTTCCACCGCAGCACCTTCTGGCGAACTCAAGTCACGATCCCCGTCACAGTACCCAAAATTTTCAGCCAGTGTTACGTTGACAAAGCGCTCGGCATATCTAACTCTGCCGGTTTGCTGTCCTTTCCAAATCTCAAAAGCATCATGATCAAATAGAGGCATTTCAGTCGAAAATCTAGTGTCAATCCGATTGACTTCATGACGAATTGTGTTCAAGTAAGTTAGATCATATCGATGCCATCTACCGCCCTCAAGGTAAAATCCTTCTTCATCCTTGTAGTCCAAGACGTCTTTGAGTGTCGTTATCAGCCTCTCGCCATCATCACCTAAAATAGAGACTGTTGCCTCGAATAGCGCTTCGTAATTCCCATCGAAATCTTCACGTGCAATGGTACGAAGCGTCGTCAACTCAAGTTCGTCATTTAAGACAAATTGCTGTTTTGGTGTCCTGAGCACATAGTCGCGCTCTTCAGGAAACATCAAAGCGACGCCTGATAACTGCGTTGGACAGATGTCGGCCATATACAGATTATTTTCAATTGCCTCAATTAACTTTCGATCTTGCTCCAGAATCGTGTCCTGTTGATGAATTATAATTCGCCGAGGAATCTGCTTTACAACACCGCCTTCAAGTACCTTAACAAGTCTTTGGCATATGAGATGACAGTTTTCTACTCCAAATTTTCTATGTCTAAGATGAACTGAATGTCCGCAACTTATGTTTCGACCCCACATTGTGATGTCGGTTGGAATACCTCGAATGTAATCGACGGCTTCGCCCGCCTCATAGGCCAGATCTGAAATGATTTTGTATGTGTCGATGCTTCTCAGTCGGCTTCCGGCAAACTCTTGCGAACTCTTGATTTTGAAGGAGCTCAGTAGTCGACTGGCTACATCTATCCCGAAGTCGAGGTCAGAAAACTTCGAGATGTAGAAGTGTGCTGATCCATAACTTAATGCAAATGCTTGATCATCAAAGGTTACTACTACGGCTGCGGCGTAGTGAGGGGTGCTCTTTTCTTCGATTTGAAAATTCTTTGCGAGGTCGACGGTCCATTTTATAGGCGTGGGATGGGTATTCTGTGTGAAGAATAGACTCAACTTAAAAAGTTTCCCTTCGTACTCGCGTTCTATTTCCTGTACGAACGTAAGATTGTTGTTTGTTAATGAATTGACCAAGTTGTCAAGTTGAGAAGTGTATATTTTGAATATATTGAGGGCAGCCATACCAATCCCTTGGTTGTGAAACCACTTGCCCGACAGTGCGGTTAGAACCAGGCATGAGGTGTCATTTTGTGGGTACAGAAAAAAGCCTGCGAACTTAATGGTAGCACAAGGCTACTCTAGGGTGACGCGTGCGAAGCTAAATGCTGTACCACCCACGAATCCCTGCCACCGACCACAGTGCGCCCTGACCGTGCCGCACTGGCCTACGGCGAACATGTCTTTCAGTGCTTTCGGCGCCGGGTAGCTCAACTACCTGCCGTAGTCGAAATTACGACCATCGCGTTTACCTACCAATGTCATGCCGATCACCTCATCTTCCTATCTCCGATCCTCGCTCCGCGTCATCCCGCCAAGAACGCTGAATGACATCAATGATCAAGGCTCCTGCGACCTATGAGGATGTCCTAGAGCGCGGGACTCGCGGTTCCTTAGGAGCAAGAACAAGAGCAAGCATCTCATGATCTGGCCTGCTGAACTCTGTTACCGGTGGGCGGGTGAAGGCTGCATTGGCTGACGAGACCAATGCCGCAAGATCCTGAGCCTGTACAAGCAGCAATGCGATGGCCGGGGCATGCCTGATTTTCAGTCAAGTGCAGTCCATTCCCTGGCTTGCGGCACCATTATCAACAGCGCTGTTGCTGGTGACATCGACGTTTGTCACGCCGATTGTCGCGAGAGTGATTGCCGCGAAGTCGTTTTGGGCTGCAGCGGTGTCAGGAGAGCTCGCTAGGGGAGAGGATCGAGGGCAGCTGAGCGCAGTATTCGATCAAGCGAACATGCAGCAGTAGTGCGGTTGAGACAGCCGACCGCCGCAGCTATGAGATCGTGAAAAACAGCCCAAACAAAAAAGGCCCACCTCTCGGTGAGCCTTTCTCGTTGTGTCATGGTGCGGCACCAGGAGTCGAATCGAAAGCCAACTATATGTTTAGTATGGTTTTTTTCTGTGGTTATTCAGCGCGCTATCTCTAATTCTACCCCTTTGACGCTTAGAAATTAGAACGGCGTCCTGCTTCTAATATTTGATGAATAAGGTTTGTTTCCCTGCCCGGCTGGCACTTACTCTGAAACTGGCCGTGTGAGGCATGCCCCATCGCTATCCTTGCAACGAGTGTTGCAGCCCTGTTCGGAAGTCTGGCTGACCCTTTTTTTGAACCTACAGGTATGGTAGATTCTGCGATGTCATAGTGACATCGCTCAAGGGAATGCATAAAAATGACAATCAAGGAAGTTTTCATAACGCCGCTGGGCGCGCGCAACAAAAAGTCTAAATATCGGATACGGAAATTAAGATCATATTCTATTGAGTTAGAAGTTTACTTCTGACTCTGTCTCTAAATTTGCCTAGGACATATTGCATGTCAAAATCGGCTGCCTCCCATCCTCATACAGCTGCGCCTACATGGAGTGGGTTTATTTACCAAGGGCATTTAGCGCTATATCATTCCATAGAATGTGTGCTAAATAAAATGTCGTTTGAGTTGCAAATCGACAGCATTGATGATTTTGCGATAATTGAAAATGGAATTGCAGTTTCTACGCATCAGGTAAAAGCGTTAGCAGATGATAAAAGAGCTGCTTATGGGGAGGCTCTCGAAAAAGCTGCATCCACACATAAGTTGTGTGATAAGAATACCAAAAGATATTTTCATACATCTGCGCGCCTTGATGATGCTTCTGATTTTGTTGGCAGTAATGGGAATGTTGTTAAATTTTATACTTACGATGGGCTGCCTTACTGCTATCTCCAAGATGTTGAAGAAAAAACGAAGTCAAGAATTAAGAGCTACTTGATTTCCGAAGGGTTGCCTTGTAGTGATTTTTTAGTGAATTTGAAGTTCGAAGCTTTGCAGAGTCATATTGCTGCTCAAGTAATATATATACATGCGTGCAATCAGGATGGGTTAATGAGCGCCGCAGAAGCTGCGTTTACTCAAACTTTAAAAAGTAAGAAGATTGTAGAGTTATTAAGCCTCGCCGCTACCCATGAAGACGACATTGTATACAAGATGTTCCAAGCCAGAATGGCCGTTTGTAAATCATTGTATGGGTATACCAATACAATGGAAAAAACAGTAGATAGAACTGTTATTCAAAAAGTCGCAAATGTTTACGATCAGATTAAAGAATTGGGTGATACCCCATTTACATGGCTGTGGAAGTCGTTATGTTTTGGATCTTCCTCAATGGTCGTGAGTGAGAACAGTGTTTATGACTATGTGGATGTGATCTACGATATAGATAAAGCACCACTGAGTGAGCAAAAGCCGCCTTATTATAGGTGCTCTGCCGGAGATTTTTATTTGCCGACAGCAATTTCGGCAGACAATGCTCGACGGGAGCATAGGTTTGCTGAAGATCTCATGGAGCAGCTGAAAAGCGATCCAGAGCTGATAGATATATTAGTTGAATATCAATGGCTAATTGCAGCTAGAGCAAATATTTTTTCACCTGCTGAGCGATTTTGTGCAGCTACCGGAGCTTCGCGGGATGCTGTAGAAGATGAGTTTTCATTGATGGGTAAGGATCGTAATAAAATAACTAAAGCCTTTGATGCAACAATAATTTCAAGGGAAGAGGCGAGGGTAAAGTTGAATGATTAAAGAGATTGTTCTACAGGCTGCCTTGAAGCATGAGTTTACTTTGTTTGATGTCGGCGACTATTCTAAAGTAGATGACGTCACCATAGAACATTCGGCAGGAAAAACCTTAGCAGGTCTTGAAGATATTGACTATAAGTCTTTGACTTATTTTAGTCAGGATAGTGGAGATAGGAAGCGATTCCTCGCTGTGGTTGAGTGTGGAAAAATACCATCACCGCAGGTGCTGAATAAATTAGTGCTACTGCATGCTCCTGAATCATTCAAATCTGATCCTGCTTTTGATAAAAATACCGACCTGATTATTTTGCATGAGTTAAGGCGTCGAGCTGACTTTAATGGAGTTGAGAGCAAGATATTTGGTATTGAAGAAAACCCATATTATTTTAAAAAATATTTTCTTTATTACAGCGAAGAAGAGCTTAGGTTGTTAGAAGGGCACAGCTTCGAAAGCGTTTCAGCGATGGTTGTCGATGATAGGATGTTTGCAGAATATCGAGATCAACCACTATCGCCTACATTATATAGTGTCGCGGCGAGAATTTTTATAAAGCTCCCATTTGTAAAGGTTCCAGTTAAGGAAAGCTCACTGAAGCCGCTTGATATTTATGTAGAGGAAGCACTTGCCGAGAAAAAATTGACCGATCTTCATCTCAGAATCTTTAATGCTTCTGCATCTGGGATTGAAGCAGACAAACTAATCGAGACTCTGATTCATGAAGAAATGGAAAATATCTAGCCTCAAGATTGAAAATTTCAAGCCATTTGAAAATACATCTATTGATTTTCGAGCTGCCTCCATGATTACTTTGGATGGCCCGAATGGTTTTGGAAAGACTAGCATATTTGATGCGTTGGAGCTTTTGTTTACTGGCGTCATACAAAGAATTATCAATACAAATGATGCAACAGTTGCGAAGCGTTCGCGCAAAAAACAATTTGAAGAAAACATATACTGGAATAGAAATAAAGAAGGCGACATCGCTATTAGAGCGGAGCTAATAAATCAAGATTCAGGAGAGTCAATTTTCCTAGCTCGTGTTGCTACCATAGCGGACTTATCGAACCCGGAAAATAATGCACCTGACAATTTTTCTATTTTTAAGCTTTACGAAATAAGCAGTATTGACTCCAATGAATTTGGAGTGAGTCTTGATTCTAAAGCGCTAGAGAGTATTCTAGGAGAGAATTTCTTAAAAAATTTCTCTTTATTGAACTATCTTGAGCAAGGGCAGAATAGGTACCTGTACTCGACGGACGCCACTGAAAGAAAAAAAGGTATTGAGCATCTGATTAATACCGATAAATTAACGAGCCAGATATCATATTGCTCCGCGTTAGAAAGTATTATTACGGAATCTTACACTGGGAAAGAGCATACTGACCTCCAAGCTGAGTTGAATGAAAAAATTAAACAGCTTAGTGGTCAGTTTCAAGATGCCGAGAATACCGTTGACTTCAAGCGGTTGAGTACCGCGCTGCCGTCGCCTGGTTGGGATGTTGAACAGCCTCTGTCGGCTGTAAATGATACTGATATTGAAACTCTGATACGTGAATTGCGGGATATATTTAAAATACATCAGAACTTTGATGAGGTTCTGAAGAGAAAAGCTAATAGTAATATTGATGAGTTTTTAAAAAGAGAGGTCGATATAAAGCTGGCTCTTCAGTTGGGTTCTGAAGTTGCTGGATATGAAGGTCTGAAAGTAAAAAACTCGACGCTAGTTGGGCTGGATCATGATATTTTGATATTCAGAAAGCCAGCTTCAGAGATAAAGGAAGTAGATCTAAAAGGTCTTAAGAATACTGCTGATTTGGTTGGTATAAATAGTCTCATTGAAGCGCGGGATCTAATTAAATCTGATAGTGCAGATAAGAACGCAAAGCTTGTAAATTTACTAAGTGCTCATGCAGAGTTACTACGACAACACCAAGAATGTGAAGATTTGGAAATTTCCGGTTGTCCATTTTGTGGGTTCTCATGGGCGACTTACGCTGCGTTAGAGGAAGCCGCTTTAAATAATGCGGAAAGAATTCGATCTGAAATAGATGCTTCTGCTCAGAAGCTAGAAGAGACAGTAAGGTCAATGCAGGACTTGCTGAATTTACAGATAGCAGCATTCACGCAGCAGCGTGACCTAGTCGCAAAAGATTTCGATAGTGTTCTTTTTAAGGCTCTCACATCAGCAGAATCTAAGTTCTCAATTATAAGTGAAGTGGTTTTGCAGTTGGTGCAATATGGCGTATCAAAAAATCTAAGTTTTACGGCTGATGATGCAGCTCTGCTGTTACGGTTTAATGAAGCAAAAGGTATTATTGCTACAGCTAAAAAACCAGAAAGTGATGTGCTTCCTTTAGGCTGGTCATCTAGCTTAGAGATGGCTTTCTCGAATGCATCAGATATAACCTCACTTAGTATTTCGGATTTTGAAAATAAAGAATCCTATCTCAGAGCCGCTCATTCTAAATTCAAAAGCGAAGAGTACAAGTCTAAAGTAGCGGAGCTTGATAAGCTCAGATCTAGGATTGAAGCTGGCAAAAAAATAAAAGCAAAAATTGTTAAGCTTAGGAAGCAATTGGACGAAACTGCGAAGCAGTATGCGAAAAAGACTATTGGTGACATAGAGCTGTTGTTCCATATTTATAGTGGGCGACTCATACAGAATTATCAGCGTGGATTAGGTTTGTTTATAGTGAGCGGTAAAGGAGATATACTCAAATTCAATACTGCGCTGAAGTCTGATCATGATGCAATCCTGTCTATGAGTAGTGGGCAAATCGCATCATTAGGTTTGGCGTTTTTCCTAACATTGAATAGGGTATATGCTCTTAATCCATTCATACTGATTGATGATCCAGTACAGTCAATGGATGAAATTAACATTGCTTCATTGAGTGATTTGTTACGGGTAGAACTTTCAGATCGTCAGATTTTATTGTCAAACCATGAGATGGAAGTGTCAACGTATATGCGGTATAAATTCAAGCGCGCAGGATTGTCTCAAGCGTCTGTTTCTATGTTGCCAAAAAACATAACAGCATAAATGTGTTTTAGGGGGGGCGCCTCACAATTAGGTTTTTGAGGCGCGTTTCTTAGTTGTTTGTTGCGCTTTGCCTAACCGAGCTAATATCAGGTTCATGGTTAGCCAGTAGTAATATTTGGTCGAGGTTGAGCGTGTTTTTATATGCGTAGTCAGGAACCAACTAAGATGCTTTCGCTGCCAAGCCCACGGATTGTCTATGTGCCAGCGTTTGGCAATCGCTGCTTGAATGGCTATTGCCTGGCGGAGATGACGCAGGCGCGTGGAGTGTGACCCCGTCAGGACGCCTACAAGGAATAGCTCCATGTCGAATGCCTTGCTCATGCTCGATCACCGATGTAAGCGGAAGCCACATCTGTACGACCGTGTCCCAGCTCATAGCTAATTTCTCTACGGGCCTGACGATCAAGATGCCTATCTACCCGGCAACATTGGCCGCCGTTGATAGGCGCGGGGTGCTGGGTGATTTGCTCATAGCGTTCACATGCGTAGGCCGCTCGTAACTCATGGAAGCCCTTGAGGCTGTGTGTATGCAGGATGTTCCGCGCAGGGCGGACGATTTTCTGCAAAACATGTAGGTAGCTTTCGCTTGGTGCAACCAGGTTGCGGCTACCGGCAGGAGAGACCTGCTGTGTAAATCCAAGCGCACCACGAATATGATCATCCACCGTAACCCAGCGTGGCGCCGAGGCGCCGGCGCGGCCGCCTTTAGTGCCATCCTGAATGTTAATCCTACCTAGTTCGCGAGCCTCACGGGTTAGTCGTGGCAGATCAGCCAAGATGGCCTCACGCAAGCGCATGCCGGTGGCTCGTGCCAATAGAACGATCGCTGCGGCTCGCAGCTGATCACGACTACAAAGTGCGTCGACGATCTGCTTAATCTGTTCGCGGTCTTGGCCCTGCGGAACCGAGTGACGAACCCCGGTGCGCTGCATAGCCAACGCCTTGCTCGGACTTGGCAGTTTCACATGCTGATCACCGCGAAGCGCAGCCATGGTCCTGTTAACGCTGGATAGTCGGTTTTGTGCGGTGCTGATGGCGAGGTCACCGCGCTCAACCGCACCGCGCAGATAAGCCGCATAGGCGGCCAACACCTTTCGATCGATTTGTCGCGCGTCATTGATACCGGGCCCATGTTCGGAGCGGCACCACTTCACGAATGCCTGCCATCGATCACAGTGCGCCTTGACCGTGCCGTAGTGGCCTCCGCCGAACATGTCTTTCAGCGCTTGTGGCCCTGCGTAGCTCAGTTGCCTGCCATACCCAAAATTGCGGCCATCCCGCCTACCTACCAATGCCATGTCGGTCACCTCATCTTCCGATTTCCAATCCTCGCCCCACGTCATCCCGCCAAGAATGTTGAGTGTTATCAGGGATCAAGGCCCCTGCGACCTGTGGGGAATGTCCACTACGCGGGACTGGCGGCTCCTTACATCCGGGAGCAAGGGCATCTCATGATCTGGCCTCCTGAACACCGTTACCGGTGGGCGGGTGGAGGCAGCACTGGCTGACTAGACCAGCGCCTGAAGATCCTGAGCTGGGTGAACGCAGCACTGCGATGACCGGGGCATGCCTGACTGTCAGTCAGGTGCAGTCCATTCCTTGGTCTGCGGCACCATCATCTACAGCGCTGTTGCTGGTGACATCGGCGTTTGTCACGCCGATTGTCACGAGGGGGAATGCCGCAAAGCCTTGTGCGATCAGGGCTGCAGCAGTGGTAGAAGTGCCCGTCTCTTTCCAGAAGAAAGAGACGGGCACAGGCTGGCGCAATATTCGGCCAAGCGGATAGGTTGCTGCAGGGCAGCGAGGTACGGTGTATCTGGCGCACGAGCGCTATATGTGTAAGAGCATCCATCACATGGGTAGTGACCGGGCGAGCTGCCGGATGCGAATCGCCCTTGGGGAGAACCACCGCGGGAGCGGCGTGACCTTTAAGGTTCGGGTCACCTGGGGTGCTGTTATCGACAGCGCTTGCAACTCCCGGTCTACGCCTGTGGACAATATTCGTCAAGCAAAGCGATTTCAGGGATTTAGCGCCTGTGGATAAAACTATCCCCCGGTGGACATCAGTGGTTTTCCACAGACGCACTCTGTGCCAGCAGTTTTTTTCTTAGGTATGGTCCTTTCAAACGGGGCGGCTTTGCAGCCCCGTTTGAAAGGACCCGCGCGGAGGAGCTTCATGCGGTGCTGTGGGTAACTTCACTACGAGTTGAGGTGGTGATGCGGCGGGTTACTCGGTCCTTTTGGCACTGCGAAGCCGCGTGACGTTCTCGCCCGTCTGCTTGGCAAACTCATGCGGCGTCACATGGTCCTCGCGGTTTGCCTCTAGAAACCGACTCCACCAGGTCATGATCATCCGGCGCTCTTCGAGGAACTCGGCCTTGTGGGTATAGGCGGCGCGCACGTTGTTGCGTTCCTTGTGGCTCATCTGGCGCTCGATCGCTATCTCTGACCACAGCCCGGACTCGACCAGTGCACTGCACGCCATGGCTCGGAACCCGTGGCCGCAGATATCCACCTTAGTGTCGTAGCCCATCGTTCTGAGCGCGGCATTCACCGTGTTCTCGGACATCGGTTTCCACGGCTTGGCATCCCCCGCGAACACCAGCTCGAACTTGCCGGTGATCGCGTGGATCTGCTCAAGCAAGGCCACTGCTTGCGGCGATAAGGGTACAACGTGAATGTCCCCGGCCATCTTCGTACCTCTTGTGGAAAACGGCACGCCGTCCAGCGCCGGGCGGGTGTCGGGGATTTCCCAAATTCCGCGTTTGAGGTCGAATTCGTTCCAGCGGGCGAAGCGCAGTTCACTGGAGCGTACGAATACATGCAGCGACAGCATCACCGTGAGGCGCGTAAGCGGGCGACCTCTGTAGTCCTCGATGCATGCCAGTAGCTCTGGCAGCCGCGATAAGGGTAGTGCGGGCCGGTGAGTTACTCGAGGAGTCTTGATCGAGCCATCGAGGTCGTGAGCCGGGTTCGCCGTGATCAGTCGCAGACGTTTGGCTTCACGCATGATGCTTTGCAGGTAGTTCTTGATCCTGAGCGCCACGTCGATGGTGCCGCGCTTCGTCACGGCTTCCAGTGGCTGCATAAGGTCGTGAGTGTCGAGCTCAACGATTGCCCTGGCACCGAGAAGAGGGAAGACGTGGGTCTTCAATCGGCTGAGCACCGTCTTGGCGTGGCCGGGCGCCCACTTCGGCACCATGCTCGCATACCAGTCGAGCGCAACGCTTTCAAAGGTGCGGCCGTTGATCACGGCTTGGGTCTTGGTTTGTTGCTTGTACTGGATGGGATCTATGCCGTTGGCGAGCTGCTGCTTGATCTCGAAACGCTTGCGGCGTGCATCACCCAACCCGACCACCGGGTAGCTGCCGAGGGCGGTCAGGCCTTCGCGGCCATCGGGTTTAACGTACCTGAGCCGCCAGCCTTTGCGGCCGTTGGGTTGCACAAGCAGGTAAAGACCGTCGCCGTCGAAGAGCTTGTACTCGCGCTCTCTGGGCTTTGCCGTGCGACAGGTGGTGTCTGTAAGCGGGGCAGTGGTGCGGGCCATAAGGGTAGTCTCCGATATCGAAACGGACCTCTATCCTTAAAACTACCCTTATTAGCGCTGGCTACCCTCGGAATCCGACGGAACGCCAAAACGAAAAAACCCGCCAGAAGGCGGGTTTTTCGGGGGTTCCAGAGATTTTGAAAGCTTTCTATGGAACCTTGAATGGTGCCGGCACCAGGAATCGAACCCGGGACCTACTGATTACAAGAAAGATGCTCGCTGTAGCGATTTCAATAGCTTACGGCAATGTCTGGTACGTGCTCAATAGTCTAAAGGCTAAGCAGGGTGTGGACCTCAACCTTCTTGGTACGTGGGAAATCAGTCTGCAGAAGGGGATACGAGCGGCAAGCTGAAGTCGTAAATATCGAGCATGGACTCATCTCGGTGGCCGCTGGCGTCTTGCTTCTGCTTGCGATCGCCTTGAGTGTCGGTGATGCCGCGCCGCTTGAGGTCGTGCAACGCGAAGCGCTGCTGCTCGCTGATTATTCCTTCCTCGATTGCCCTGGTGATGAATCGTTGCCAGGCAGTATCCAGACTGGACTTCTGCAGGGCGCCGCCGTGGGATGCAACAATGATAAATCTGCGATCGGCTGCCGCTGGAATTGGATAGCTCTGGCGAGTCCACACCCGACGCCGGTAGGCTTTAGCACCCTCCCAGGCCGCGCGCAGGCGGGGAGTCCAGCGCACGACGTTGTCGCGGCTGCCCTTGCGTCTGTTGGTCTGTAACCCTTCGTCCAGTTCATTGGCATCGGTCAGAGTGACAGCCTCGATCCCGCGCAAGCGGCAAAGGTAGGCCAGTTCCATGACGTAGCCCAGGTAGGCCGGACAGGAGCCGCGCTGGCCGCGTGCGAGTTTGCCCATCTCGTGCGCCCGGGCGATCAGTTCGGCCATGACCTTGGGGTTCGGTAGCCGACGCTGCTTTCGTTCGGTCGGGGCTTCGATGCCTTGTGCGACGTTGATTTCCAAGTAACCGCGATTGCGACCCCACTGCATCACTCGTCGAAGGTATCGCAACGCATGTGCGGCCTTGGAAGGAGTGCCCTCGTCTGCAATCCGATCGATTACACGCTGCACAAGGGCTGAGGTGAATTTGCGAACGCAAAGTTCACCCAACGGTTTTTGCAGTTTAGTTGGGATGGCTAACAGCACCTTCCGGCAGTATTCATAGTCGTCTCGGGAATTCTTCCCCAGCTTGGTGAACTGCGAGCTGGCGTGGAACTCCTTGCAAAGATGGTTGAGACTGTCACGGTCGATACCCTTTCTTTCTTCCATAATCCGGTGCAATTCTGCCAGCGTCGCGGTTGGCCCTGCGATGTTGACGCGTTTGCGATTTCCGCCTTCGTCCCGCCAGGTGGTGTACCAGACGCCGTTCCAGCGCTGATCAAAAAAAACGGCCGCCGGAATGGCGGCCTGGTCGATGTGCGCAGGGATGTGCGGGTTGTGTTTACGGGACCGCCTCATAGGATCTCGCTGCCATATTTTTCAGTTACCGGCGATGCTCCACCGGCTTGGTTGACCAGGTCGATGGTGGTCCAAGGGCCTTGGCGGCCCCAGAACCAGCGGATGCCCTGCTTTCGCAGGGCTTGCTCCACTCCAGATCGACGGGTGTAACCCGTGAGGCGTTGCAGATCCTGAAACGTCAGGACCTTGCTCGGCTGATGGTCGATCATACGGGTGGTGCTCCTCGGCAGGCGACTAGAACCGTAACGTCTGGGTTCTGGTGATCAAACCTCATCAGAGTGGTCAGAGCGATCTGTATCGACCGCCAGTCGTTGCGGGTTTTATTGACGTGCACAACTGGGCTCCCGGCCTTTGTCAGTCTCAGGTGGCCACCTCTGGTGAGGTGGATGTCCCAACCGTGATTGTGGCCGTACCAGGCCAAAATGCCGATCCGTTTTCCTATTCGCCTTGGGCGCGGCAGCATAATCATGCTCATGGCGCATCGCCCGCACTACAGACATGATCGGCCTCCCGTTGCGCGACGCTTAGCCCCACAGCCACCGGCTTTACCCATACCGGCATGTTGCTGAGCATGAATGTTTCGCCGGCGGCGGCCAGCAATAGGGTAGTGCCCATCACGTGAGCGATCGCTTCGGCTGCTGCCGGTGGTACCGCGTTACCGATTCGCTCGCGCCAAGCCTGATCGCTCAGGCCGTCCAGCTCGAACTGCTCTTCTGGGTCTACCAAGCTTTGCAGCGCAGCCAGCTCCAGTGTGGTGAAAGGTCGGTGCCAGGTTCCGTCGAGGCTCTCAATAACGCATGTCAGCCGATCATTGGCTTCCGGCATGCGTGGATCAGCGACTGACCACCGGCCGTTGTCCTGCTTGGCACTGGCCGAAACAGCGCCACACTGGCTGTTCCAGTCGACAACTCCGTAATGCCCTCCAGTGAGATAGGCGTCACCCTTCGCGCGCTTCATGCCTGGTCGAGGATCCTGAACAGCGAATGCGCCTTGCCCGGTTGTGCTTGCAGAGATAACTGTGCGCGAAGTGCCGTCCCACTGAGCCACGTTGTATTTTCCGTGGCCTATTCCTGGGTCGCGCGGATCAGCAACGCTGAACGTTCCTTGCCCGGGTGACTTCACACCGATGACCGCGCCGCTGGTTTCGCTCCATTTGCGAACACCGTACTGCTGGTACTGCAAGGCCCGTTCGGGGGCGCGCGGATCCGCTACGGAAAACTTCCCGTTGGCGGGACCGCTACGTGCAGCTACCGTGCCCGCGCTCTCTTGCCAGCTGTGCACGCCCAAAAATCCATTGCGAAACTGGGGAACGATGACCAGGTCACGCAAGTACCCGTCCTCGATCGCCAAGTCATTCAAGCTGCGCCAGTCTTTGCCAGCTTCGACTAAGGCGAGGCGTACCCATGTTTTCCACTGCAGCGCCGGAACTCGGTGCATTGGGCCTGCGGCTTCGATATCGCCGGCCAGCGGCATGCGATCGAGAATCGAACCTACTGACTTGAGGGTCTTCTTTTCTGGTTCGTACAGGAACGGTGGCACCTTCTCAATGTGACGGGCTACCAGCAAAAAGCGCTTGCGGCTCTGGGCCAAACCACCGATGACTCCACAGTCATGAGTGGTTTCAGCTACGGCGTAACCGAAGTGAGACAGCAATTTGTTGATCTGATCGAGCAGGTGTCGGCCACGGGAAGCCAAACGCGGAACGTTTTCAAACACCAGTAGCGGTACAGGATCATCTTTCCAGGCTTCGCCAAACAACCAGATGCAGCGCAGTGTTAGCTCGTTCAATGCCTGATACTTCGGCGTCATGCTCATCGTCTCGGAAAGAAGGCCGCTGGCCCCTTTGCAAGGCGAACTGATGAATACTGCATCAGGGCGGCGCCCGCCTGCGGCACGACGAATGTCTTCGGCTGTAGCTTCTCTCCAGCCTGGTGGCGGCTCTTTGCCGTGGAAACGGATGTACTGGTCGCGAGTGAACAGGTCAATCAGCGTGCCTTTCACACCGCTCAGTCGCTCGAAATCGGCGAGGCCGGCCGGGTCAACATCAACCCCACCGATGCATTCCCACTCGCCTTGCATGTTGCCAACGACAGGTTTTGCCCGGTTAAAGCCCTTGGCACCACCGCCGAGACCGCAGCACATGTGAAAGTGGTACAGCTTGCGCTTAACGAGCATTGTGACGTTCTCCCTGCGCGCGCTTGGCCTGGATATTTGCCATGTACGAATCCCATTCAGCGGATTTGCGCTTCTGGCGCAATTGACTGCAGCGTTCGTGGGTGCGAGTGGAGCGCGCTTTGCCGCAGATGTCACAAAAGTTGGGGAGGTCGAGGCGATGGCTGGCCATCGTCGGGCGTTCGCGGGTTTTGGCCATCACGCGTCCCCCAACAAGGCGCGGGTCAATGCGTTGCGCTGACCGGCGGGAGTGAGTTTGTGAACTGGCTGGGTACTAGTGCGGCCGTTGCGGCTGCGGACCTTGGCGACACCGTTGTCGATCGCGATGACCTTTCCTTCTTTGACCGACATGCCATAGCCGCCGGCGGTTGCCGTCATTTTCACGTAAGTGACCTGGTCACCTACCTTGATCGTGTTCGTGGTAGCCTCGGCCGCGCTGCCGTTGGGGGTTTGAATTTGCATGGTTCTCTCCTTTCAGGGGTGGCAGGTGCCATGGGGTTGCAGCCCCATGGCACCAACTCTTCTCAGTTGTTCAGCTCAGGATCAGGATCATCAGATCCGGCACTTTCATCGCAACGACGACAATTACCGCGATCGTCATCAATGCTCCGAGCAGTTGGCCCAGCAGGGCGCCGTGATGGTGTTGCTCAAGTTGTTCTGTGTTGCGCATGGTTCTCTCCTTTCAGGGATTTGCCGGTTGCAGCCGGCGGTTAACTCAGGCGGTACTGCTTGCCTTCGCTGATTACGTAAAAATTCACATCGCGCAGGCGATACACACCTCCCGGCCCGCCGTGCACGACGAAGTCGTCGTATGGCGCTGCACCCACGCTCACAGGAAAAAGCTTGTCGGTCTGATGGGAGTACTCGCTGCTCTTCTTGAGATGGGCGTACAGCTGTTGCCCAAAGGGTTTGCAACCGGCTTCGCCGTGTGCAGCTTCAAAACCCAGCCAGGCTGCATTTGTTTCAAGAGATGCGTACTGGCTCTTGTCAGGCGTCCGGATCACGCTGTAGCCGCGTGCTCCGGCCCAATCCTCAAATGCGAACACCAGCTCAAGGTTCTCCGTAGTCACTTCGCTCATGACCCTTCCCCTACGCTTGTTTTGACTGACATCGCAGGCCCGGTGATGACTTCGATTTGCATGGTTCTCTCCTTTCAGGGTTGTATGCGTGGGTTGCAGCCCTACGCCTGGAACATCCAGCACTTGACGGTGGGGGACTTGGTGATCGTGTTGTTGTGGCGCGTTGCCTGGTGAGCGCGCACGGCGCTGTCGACGGCCTTGTTCGACTCCAGAAACTTCCGCGAGCGGGACTCTTTGAGCCGGTCGCGCAGCTCGCTGACGTCGGCCAGCTTCTGGCGATGCTCTGCAGCGCGCTCGACGAACTCGTTGAGGTTGATGGCGATGACGTTGTCTTTCTTGCTGTGATTGACCACTGGGCCTTCGACGTCCAGACCCTGCAGGTACTCGTACACCTCCCAGAATTCCGCCACCACCGGATGATCCGCGCTGATTGAGCTCTGGCGCTCGATCGCCATCGACACGATGCAGCGTTGCGTGGTGGTCATCTGCGCGTCCGTGAACGGCACAAGCGTGCGCAGGCAGTCCAGCAGGCCGAGCATCTGGGCGTGGTTCTTCACGATCCGCTCTACACGGATGTAGCCCCGCAGCTGGTTTCCGCATTTTTGGCAGGCGGCTTTCTCATTGTTGGCCGGGTACGCGGTGTCGCAGGTGATGCAGTGGGTATGCAGTCGACGCAGCCGGGCTTCGTGAGCCGGGATCTTGTCGGCGAGCGTGGACATGACGTCCGCTTCCCGCTTCACGGCCTGCAGCAGGAAGTGGCTGAGCTGGTTGCCGTCCAGAGCGGTGAGCTGGTCGGCGGCGGCGCGGCTTTCCGGCGTCACGTTCGGGCGCACAAAGTGCAGCTTAACGATCCGAGTCATGATGGCTTCGGACGCCACCACGGGCGCGTTCTGGCTGATTGCGATCGTGCCTCGGAAAGGCGGCTCGTAGGTCTCGTTACCTGCGGTTTTCACGCCTTTGGTGGCCAGCGTGCCCCCGCCGAAGTAGTCCTTGAGTTCGTCCCATTCGAAGTTCTTCGCGTGGGCCTTGTCGTCGCCGCTCCGATCGGACTCCAGCAGCACCACCGGCATGCCCGAAACCTGCCCCATCAACCGGCTACGGCCTGCTTTCGTGGACTTCGACGGGTCGAAACCCTCATAGCCGGAGCGCCCGAGCAGTTTCCATAGCAGGTTGAGCAGGGTGGTTTTACCGGCGCCGGCCTCACCGGTGGCTTCCAAGAACGGAAACGACTGGTACCGCGCCCGGATCTGCTCGGCGAACAGAGAGCCGAACCAGAACGTCAGCGCTACGACGCCTTGGGGGCCGAAGCATGTCCACAGCAGTTTCGCCCAGCTGTCGCTGTACTCCTTTGGGTCGCGCTGGATACGAATCGGCACAGCTTTTTGCAGGGTTTTCAGCCGTAGCTTGCCAAACTCGAAAAACTCCTCGTCGTTGACTTCGACCACCTGGCCATCCTTGATGGCCAGCTCGCCGTAGACATAGCAGCTGTATTCCTTGCTGTACCCGACGTAATCGATCGTCTGGACCGTTTTGATAGCGAACAGTTGGTCTTTCATGATCTTGTCGAGCTGCTGGCCGCTACCGGTAAAGAAGGCACCGGCTGCCATGCCCACCAATCGTTTCTTGAACTCGCTCGCTGCAGCGACCTGCCCACCGGTGAAGGTGTTCTTCACTGACGGGCCGTCATGTGGGAAATCAACGCGGAAGAAGTACCAGGACTCGTCGGTAATCTCGTTGCGCTGGAAGTACAGGGCCTGCGGATAGCAGTTGGCGATCTCGACGACGCAGCCAGACATGCGCAGCGCTTTTTCTCGCATTGCGCGGTCGTTCAGCTGCTGCTCTTCGTGGTTGTCGCTTGATTCCAGCGCCTGCATGGCGTTGTTGAACTTGCTGATGTCGAGCTTCCACCAGTACAGGCGGGATTCGAAGCCGAAGTGGAATTCTTCGCGCTCGCGCCAGTTGTATATCAGCAACGCCTTCTCTGCCGCACTCTCGGCGATCAGCAGTGCTCCGTGGTGGCGGGCCTCATCGAGATCTGCATCCAGACGCCGCTGGCGATCTTCGTCACTGTCGATGAACGTCCAGCGCTGGTGCAGATCGTTCCAGTCGACCTTGCGTGCATCGCGTTGAGGGATTTGGGCCGCTTCGCAGGTGAAGCCCAGCGCGCGAGCCATTGTGACCCACTTGCGGGTGTAGCGGTGCGCACCTGGTTCGTTGTCCAGAGCCCAAACCAGCTTCGGCAGATTGCCGGCGCGAGCTGTGGCCAGCGCTTTGAGAGACGCCTCCGGGAATGCGTTGGATGACATTGCCGCTACGGCATCGATGTCGTTGTGCTGCAGCGCGATCGCGTCAAAGATCCCCTCAACAATCCACAACTCTTTGACCTGCGTGAGATCGGTGTGAGGCGAGCACCACCAGTAGCCGCGGTACGACTCACCGGGCTGAAAGCGGGCCTTTTTCTTGCCGAAACGGTGAGGCTGATCAATCAGGCGCTCCCAGTAACCGCCACGCTCCAATGGGAAGCGGACGGTCGCTGAGCCGATGCCCAATCTCGGATCGAAGAAATGCTCTTGAGTGAACAGGCCAGCCACCAGTTCGATCTTGAAGCCGCGTGCGAATTCCAGATATGCCCTAGCGCTGGCGTTCGGTTGATCGTCCGACGCCGGGGCGCGCTTGCTCCAGTCGTCGAACAGGTCGGCATAAAGCTCTTTCGCATGCCACTGCTGCCCGCACTTACTCTCTCGGCCGCATTTGATGAACCACGGGTTGACGTGGCTGCTGTACAGCTCTTTCTTGCCGCAGGCCGGGCAAGTGCCGCCGCGCATGAACTCGGTACCGGGCCGATGCTTCAAGCCGTAGTCGTTCTCGAACCGGGTCAGCACATCTGCCCGGATTTTTTGCTCCATCGGTTCCATCTTCACGCCTGCTGTCTGATGGCGACCTGTAGGGCGCCGAGAGTAGTTTTTTGAGCAGCCAGAGCCGGATAGGCGGTCAGAATTGCGCCGGTGCGCAGGCCATCAGGAATGAGGCGAAACTCGTCCGAGTACCAGTGCTCCTGGATGGCATGGCGCAGACGCTCACGCAGTTCCTGCTGCAGCGCCTGTGCGAGTGAAATGCTCAGATCCATTCGGATGGAAAGTGCTGTGTTCATGGCTGTTTCCCTGATTTCGGGCGCAATTTGCCCAAACCCATGCGATACGGGCGGCTCTATTCGGTCAGTTGGTCGGGGTGGTCTGTCGCTGACCGGGTGGATCGATCAGGTACTGGAAAATCAGTGAAACGGGGATGGCGAAGGATTTGCCACTACGAGGGTCGGAGAGCATGGCCACTGATTCGCTGCTGGCTGTCAGGTCCAGACGGCGCTGATCGCCGCACGTACGCAACTCCCCATACGCCAGCCCCACCAGTGTCTCGGCCAGGTACACCGGGACTTCCAAAGTCGCCTGCAGGTAGGTGACCGTGCGGGTGAACAGCATTTGGTCGTTGTGCAGATGTTCGGCCTGGTGGCGCTGCATGAAGCACAGCGCTGCACTCTGCATGGCTTCGCGATATTCGCGCTCGGGGTTCTGATGGCCAAGTTTGATTTTCATCAGGCTGTCTCCAAATCCAGTAGGTCCAGCTGCTGCTCGCCTTCTTTTTTCATGGCGTGCCTACGAATCGCGACTGGCGCGGCAGGTAGGCTTACCGAAGGATTGGGCATGCCCGATGGGCTCATTTCATGGGTCATTTCGAACTGTGCCCGGACCGACCAGCCACAGGCTTCGTTGGTGCATTGCAGATAGGCAATACGCAAAAAGATATGCGTGCCTTCACTGGTTCGGATGCGCATTCGCCCCTGGCAGTGTGGACATACCAGCTTGTAGGTGCTCACGTTTTCTCCCCGCCGCTAATCGCGGCCTTCGGCTAGTGCCGAGAATTGGAGGCGCTTCCTGCGCCTATTGCTGATCCTGGCTGCCCGAGTTTTCTCGGTGCAGAACGATCACCGCAGTGATCTCTTCATGTCTGGCTGCTACGTGTGCGTGGTGTGCCGCAAGAATTTCCTGAACCTCGCTGTCCTTAATAACGCCGTCCTCAAGTGCCTTCGCGATGATGGCGTCAACCAATCCCCGCTTTACGGCTGTATTGATAGACCGGGCGTACAAGTCGAGGTTGTCCAACTGACCTGCCTCCGCTACCGGAACAAACACGCCGCCGTACAAGCCGCAGATGTAGTCCGGAAGGTGGGTAGTTTGTGTTTCTGACTCCAAAAGCGAGATCTGCTCATCGGTCAACGGGCGGCTGCCTGCATTCTCATAAGCATGATTGTCGAACTTCTTGAGCGTCATACCGAGCCGAGGCGCTGCACAATCACGCCCACCGGGATAGGCGCAGATGACGGCGCTCACAACTTGACGGCGGGTTTCTAGAACAGTGCGTTTCATCTTCTGGTTTCTCGAACAAAGGTACGCCGTTAATTTGGTATTACGCCGTCTTTGATTCCCAACAAAACTGCTGCTCGGTGGGCTTCGCCTCGCAAGCATTTCTTCTGTCCGTTCAACACTGCGTAGACAGTGCTTGGATTGAGGTCATGTCGCTTGGCGAAATCAGCAGCAGACAACCCTTGCTCTACCAACTTATTACGAGCAAGCAGCAGCGCTTGCTCGGTGATAGCTGTGTTCGGCATAGTGCTCATTCGTGTGATTTCGTGTGGAATTGTGGCGATCATGGTCCAAATATTTGGACCTGTCAAGCATATGGGGTGCAATTTTGATGACCATTGGAGCTCGGCTTCGCGAAGAGCGTGGACGGCTGGGTATAAGCCAAACGGATCTGGCAACCGCTTGCGGCATTGCGAAAAACACACAGCTCAACTACGAGAAGGATGAACGCAGTCCGGATGCGGCATATCTGGTGTCAGCGCGCCAAGCGGGAGTCGATGCGCACTACGTGCTTTTCGGTGAGCGCATACATGAGTCTGTGGACAGCTTGTCAGGATTAGAAGCTGAGCTGTTGGAGTACTTCAGAGATCTGCCTGACTACGACAAAGAGTCTATTCGTCGCATGGCATTCGCAATGGCGACAGTTGCAAAAACTTCCGCCTAATTCCTGTTATCAAAAATTTATCTGCAAGAAGGAACTTGAACTAATGATGTCATCCATCAAGAAAAGTGTATGGACCGGTTTTCTGTTGTCGTTTTTATCAATTTCCGCCCACGCTCTGGAACCCCTGCATTACGCCAGCGTTCCCGCAATGGTCGAGGATCTCGGAGACTTTTCGGATGAAAACGGAACATTCAAGCTTGTCACGTCCAACCCCTTGCATGTGAAGTTCTCACCGCATGTAGTTCCAGGTGATCTTGCTGAAAATGTTCGCTATGAAGTGCAGCGTGCCGCCATTTATGGAGTGTACAGAACCTTCGTTCACACATCGGCAGATGCAGTGCGAGTGACCGCCAGCCCCCTTGAAATTGATTTGAAGAGCGGAAAGTCCAAAGCGCTGAATATGCCTACGGTGGATGTGACGGTTACTCGCGCGCAAGCTCTCGCCGCAGTAAACAAGATAATTCAGGCAGGGGATTTTGCTGACTTAGTGAGCCCTGAGCAGATGGGTGACATGCAGCTCGACAACTGGACGAAGGGATTTGAAACCCTTTACTACAAGCAGCCTGGTATCGACAAGCTGCTCAAAGAGCTGAAAGCAAAGCAGGGATAGGTACCTCTCCAGCACCGTTAGGGGCTAGCGAATCGTAACCCTCGTCAACGGATATGTATCCGATGCGACGAATTTCCGTTGGCTAAACGTTCCATTGTGGTTACTGTATGTTCATACAGTAGTGGAGCGTAGCAGACAATGGAACCGATTTGCGTCACCCCCGTAGCCGCGCCCGATGGGCTGGTAACCATGGAGCCGATTACCAAGTGGGAAAGAGAGCTGATCGTTGGCTACAGACGGCTTTCCTGTGACGACCAGCAACGTTTCCTGCTGGTGCTGGATGCTCTTGTTGCGGTAGCCCCGCGCAATCAAAGTGAATCCCGTGTGGGGTGAATTGAAGCCTCACGCTGTAGCTGCGGTGGACGCCGCAGCATTCTTCGCCTGCAGGCGCTTGTACTCACGCTCAACTGCCCGTTTCGCGGTCTTTTTGCTCTCGTACAGGTGAGTCAGCCGGCGGGGTTTGGTCTGGTCACCCTCGGTGATTGTCTGTTGCTTGCCCGTCTTAGATTCGCGGTACCAGGCAACGATGCCGGTGTAGTCGCGCTCATCCGTTGCCAGTTCTGCTACCTCGTCGCCGTCTGGCAGCTTTGATTCCAGATCGAGGCTGGTGGTGAACGATTCCGCCGAGAAGCTGTGCTTGATGTTGCCCCCCAACCAGATGATATCGGTGATTTCCTGTTTGAAGCCCGTCAGCGTGTACGTGAGTTCAGGTGACAGATCGGGGCGACCGCGCGCCAAGGTGTAGCTGAGCGTCGCGCTGCCGCGCTGCAGCCTATTCCACTCGGCCCGAGCTGCGACCAGCGCGCTTTGCTGGTCGGTGTAGGTGTGCCGTAAAACCTTGATGTTCTCGCCACCGCCGGAGACCGCCTCCTTCTTTTCGGCGCTGTTGACGTCGTAGTAGAACGCCCGAACGCCCGTGTAGCTGTCGCGGTCAGCCTGCAGGAAGCGGTGCTGATCGCCATCGCGGCGGGTCAATGTGACGTGAGGGAGGCTGAGGCCGCTGGCACTGGTCGCGTTGCCGATCGGCATGAAGAGCAGCTTGTCGGCCTTCACCGTTGCGATCGCATCATGCTCCTGGCCCAGTCGGGAAAGCAGGTTCGCATCGGACTCATTCGCTTGGTCGATGTGCACCACCTGGATGGCACTGAGCACGGCGCTCACCAGCGGGGCCAGACCATAGGCTGCAGCGATAACGTCAATCACCGTGCCGATCGTCTCATTGTGCCAGCTGCGCTCGCGTTTGATTTTGAGTCCGGCCCGTAGATCCACGCTGCGGGCGCGGATGCTCAGTTGATCGGGCGCGCCGCTGTGCTCGGTTTCGTCGACAGTGAACGTACCTTTGTCGACGAGTCCGGTGTCGCTCCAGCCCAGCCACAGGCGCAGCGTTGCTCCCCGGGGTGGAATGCTGAGTCGGCCATCGTGATCGGACAGGTTGACGTCCAGTTGGTCTGCTTCAAGCCCTCGATTGTCGGTCAGGTCGATGCCGATCAGGCGCTGCTCGATCGCAGTTGTGATGTCGCGGCCGTCCACGAGTAGCCGACAGATCGGGCGCGGATAGGCCTGCGCCTCGCGCATCGAATCTTTGGCGCTTTTGACATACGCGTCGAACTGGCTCAGTGCTTCGTCAATCACAGGATCTGCCTCAGAATGTTGCCCGCAGTGCTGACGCCAGCGCCGAGCAGATCTACGCGGCCATCGTCAATGCGCTTGAGCGCGATGGTGAATTCGATCCGGCGCGCCGCACCATCGGGGAAGAACAAGGTTCGGGTTTCGTTCAGGCTTTCGATGACCCAGATCCCAAGGATTCGCCCGGTGCCCTCAATGAGCGGCCAGGCCTTCCCGGTGTCCGCCATGGCCCGCAGCGTGTCGAGGCTTAACGGCGTTCCGGCGAGGGCGGGCAACAGCAGACCAGGCAGGGAGATTGAGTCGTCCCCCCTCCCAAGAAACTGCCGTGCCGGGTTGGTGCCAATGCGTGAGGTTGACCCGTGCCGCCATTCGGTCTGCCGCTGCAGCTCCTGGTACGCGAGCGTTTCGAGGCTGAAAATGAACATGCCCAAAGACATCATCATGTCCGATTACTCCTGGTCATACAGGGCGCTGCGCCCTTTGGCCCGCTTCGCGTTCTGGCGCCTGTCCAGCTCGGCGGATACGGCGCGGGCAATGGCCGCAGGATCCATACCCGAGGCCGGGTGAATGTTGATGACGATCGAATCTGGCGCGACCTGCGCCGCCGCAGGGGCAGCCATGGCAGCGATCGGGGGACGGTTGTCCACAGCGATCGCACTTTGCGCGCCAGTTACACCGATCGCCATCGCTCCCGCTTGCGCCAGGCGTTTGCCCATCCCCAGAACCGAGTCGAGCATCCCATCGCCCGGGTTGATGGCTTCACCGGCCTTGGTCATGAGCCCCCCGACTGCCTTGATCGCGTCGAGCGGCCCGCCTTGGGCGCCTGTCACACCTTGCGCGAGACCTGCCATGGTGAAACCGCCCAGCTCGGCAAACACCCGTGAAGGGCTGTGAATGCCCAACTTTTCCTTGAACCAGCCGATGGTGTTTGTGCCAGCGTCAGAGATTGCTGTTTTTACTGAACCCATGGCATTCGTGATGCCGTTGACCAGGCCAGAGATGATCATTCCGCCGAACTCCGTAAAACGGGTCGGCAGGTCCACGCCCAGGTAACTCATCACCGCAGCGAACGCCTGGTAGATCAGCCCGATTGGGCTGAAGTTGGCCAGCGTCTGCAGAATTCCGGAGATTCCGCCGCTGAACCCCTGCTTGATCTCCGTCCAGGCGTTGACGAAGTACGTCTTCACCTGGTCCCAGTTCGCATAGATCAGGTACGCAGCGGCCGCGATCGCAGTGATCGCCAGCCCGATTGGGTTGGTGAGCAGCAGGCGACCCATCCACAGGAAGGCTTGCCCGACGAAGGGCAGCACCTTCGAGCCTAGGTTGAACAGCATCCCGATCAGGGATGGAAGACGAATGCCGATCAGCGACAACCCATAGCGCACTGCGAGGAACGGCCCGAGTGTGGTGGCCAGAGCGAGCGCAACGGTGCTGAAGCCGATCGCCATTGCTGAAATACCGGCGCCGACCTTGAGAATTCCCAGTACGAGACCCGGGTTAGCGTTGGCCCAAGCGTTGACTTTCTCCAGCACGCCGTTGAAGCCGTTCATCAGTTCGACCAGGGCCGGCCGCAGCGTGGCACCCATCGCGCTACTGAGATTGAACATGCGGTTCTGGGACATCTGCCAACGGGCGGAGAGCTGGTCGCCCTTGATGTCGCCTTCACGTTGCATGGAGCCTTCGCGTTTTTTGGCAATTTCCGGGTTGGTGCTGTTCACCAGTTCGAGCTGGTGCCGGTATTCCTCCATGTTCGATGCAAGCTTGGCCGCGTCGTCGCCGTATTCCTTGCCGAACAGTTCGGTCATTACGCCGAGCTGTTTGTTCTTCGGCAGTTTGTTCACGGCATCCATGACTTTCTGAATGGTGCCCGTGGCGTCTTTGGTCATGCCGTCCTGCACGGCCTTCGCTTCGAGGCCGATCGCTTTCAGGCCGTTCACGAACCGTTTGGGCTGCTGGGTGGCGATGGCCAGCTCTCGGATCATGGCGTTGGTAGCCGTGGCTGCGATCTCGGACGACGCGCCGAGCGTCAGGAACGTCGAGCCGAGCGCCGCTGCGTCCTTGAACGACATGCCGACCGACGCAGTAATACCGGCGGTGCGCTGCAGGACATCGATGATATCGGAGCCCTTGGACATCGCGTTGTCATCGAGATAGTTGATTGCATCGCCGAGCTGGCTGACGTTCTTGATCGGCAGCTTGTAAAGTTCGGCGATGCGCGCCAGGTTCTCGCCGACTTGCTCTGCTGGCAGATCGAATGCGGTCGCAGCCGTTGCGGCCACGCGGGCGAACTCAAGCAGATCATCTTTTCCCTGAACACCCATTCGCGCACCACCCTCAACCAGAGCGGCAATATCGGTGGTGGCCATGGGGATGGTTTCGGACATCTTTTTGATGGCCGCGCCCATGTCGTAATAGGTCTGGGTCAACTTGCCATTGCTGTCCCGGGCACCGTCGACCTGTTTGGCCACGCCCGCCATGGCGTCTTCAAAGCTGGCGTAGTTCTTCACCATGCCCAGAATAGGCATGCCCGCAGCCGCACCAACCGCACCAGCGCTCGCACCAGCGACGGCGGCGTTGCCCGCAAACTCTTTGCCTCTCGAATAACTCTTCTGCGCGCGAGAGACGCGTTCCTGTTGTTTCGCCAGCGCTGAGAGGCGGTCTTTCTGTGCCTGAATCGCTATGCTGGCCGCCTCGATCTCAGATTTCAGCCGGCTTTCTGAGCTGCCAAGGTTCCGGGTGTCGACACCGGCGGATTTCATGGTAGTGATCAGCCGTTGCATCTCTGATCGCTGCGCAGTGTGCTTGGTCGTGAGCCGTTCGACCGTGTTGCTCGCGTTGACGAAGGACTTTTGGAATGCCGCTGTGGGTGCTTCCATGCTCTGCAGCTGCTCTCGCAGGCCGCGCAGCCGGTTCTGAGCCTTGGCCAATTCCTCAGACGATTGGCGCACAGCATCCTTCTGCCGGACGTAGCTGGAAATGTCGGACTGCTGGGTGTTCAGCTCTTTCAGTCGATCGCGCGCATCCTTCAGCGCGCGGGACGTCGATTTACCACCTGCAGCGATCTCTTTGAGGGGGGCGGTCACTTTGTCGATCGCCGACAACAGCAACTCTAGCCGTAGCTTGTCACTCATCTTTTGCCCCACTTCTCACACGGGCGCGCTCGCGCCATTCCATCAGCTCAGCCAGGGGCAGCGGATCCATTGCCGCCGGCCCCCAGTGGAAAATCACGGCGATGTCCGCCATGGCGTCATCTACGCAACGAGGGATGCTTCCGCCCTCGCCGACTTCCGAAGCAAAAAACTTGCGACCTCGGTTGCCATCTGCATCAAGTCAGCCGGATCCATCATGCCGATTTCATGATCGGTCAGGGTCGGCGTGGTGATCCTGGGTAGTACCTTGCGCAATGCCAGGACATCCATCTGCAACAGATCACTCAACGACACACCGCGCAGCTCGCCGGATGCGGGCTTGCGCAGGGTGACTTCGGTGATTTCGCCAGAGCCGCGAACGATCGGAGTGTCCAGGGTGATGACTGGACGGTTCGGATTTTTTTCGGTCGGGGTGCTGGAAGCTTCGGTGCTGGTTTCGGGGGTGGTCATGTTGGTGCCCTTTGGTAAGAGGAGGGCCGGCAGCGCCGGCGGGAGTGCCTGGAATTACAGACCGATCGCCTTGCGGTGCTCGGCCAGCATGTCTTTGCCGTTGACGTTGAAAACGAAGTTGAGCAGGTCGATCTCGACCTCTGCGTTTCCGTCGATAGAAAGCTTGTAGTAGCTGCAGGTGGTGGTGAACTTGTGTTCGGTGTCTTCACCGGATTCAGCGTCACCCATGTCGATTTCCTCATGCCGACCGCGCACGACGACTTCCACAGCGGAAACCTCGCCGGTATCGTCACGTTGAATCGCCCCTGCCCAGCGCAGCATGACGCCGCTTGCAGACACAGCGCCGTACTGACGCAGCGCTGTCAGGTCCCAACCGCCCAGCGTCCATTCCAGCTGGATACCGTCGTCGCCATGGCCCAGATCGACCTTCACGCCGCCATCCATGCCGCCGCCCCGAAAGGACTCCAGCTTGCGCGCCAGCTTGGGCAGCGTGACGCTTTTGCACTGGCCGACGTAGCTGACACCGTCGTTGAACAGGGTCATGTTCTTTAGCTTCTTGGGTAGAGCCATTTGGGCGCTCTCCTGCGGGCGCGGCTATGGCCGCGCGGATGAATGAATGTCAGCCGTTGACGCGGCTGGCGAAGTCGACCAGGTAGCGATCGGTGATGCGCTGGCGTAGCAGCAGGTTTTCCAGTGGTGGCACTGGCGTGTAGTCGTAGTCCAGGTACAACTTGCCTGCCTTGAGCGTGTCCTTGTCGTTGGCGGCCTCGTCGTACCAGCACTCGCCGCCGATCAGATAACCGAGGCGCACCATTTCGCGGAACTTGGCGTTGATGCCTTCGACGATGTCGCGGACCAGGCTGGCGTGCATTGGCGCGTCGACCGCCCAGAACTGCCCGTCAGCCATCGTGTCAGCCAGCACCTGGGCGGTTCGGGTGTAGTTCTCGAATGCAAACAGCGGATCGGCGCTGCAGGTGCGGGAGCCCCAGAACCGGAAGCCTTCACGGCGGATCAACGTAGTGACGTCTGCGGCGTTGAGCAGGCCTGCATCGGTCGCGGGGTCCTGCAGGTCCCAGTAGACATCGCGGCTCAGGCCAGTGACGCCGTTGACCGGAACGTTCGACAGGGTCTTGTGCCATCCCACCTGTTCATCGATCTTCGCCCGCATGCCCAGCGCACGAGCAATGGCAGTGGCCGGGGCGTCGGCGTTCAGGGTGGTGTCCCAGTTCACGAAGTCCGGCCAGATGGTCATCAGCTCGCGGGCACCGAAGTTTTCGCGATAGGCGATGACCTCTGAGACCGTCTCACAGTCCCAGGCATTGGCGTAGGCGAAGCCGCGAAGCTTCTGCGCGGTGATGATCAGCTCGTTGGCTACCGCGAGCGAGTCCAGCCCTGGCACACCGAGGATCCGGGGCTTTACGCCAAGCTGGGCTTCGGCCGCGAGCAGGGCTTTCATGCCGGTGTACTGGCCGTTAGCAGATACTCCGCCGATCACATTGCTGGTGGTGGCTGCTGAGTCAGCACCCTCGGGGACCCGAACGACAACAGTTACAGGGCTTGCCTGGTCGGCAATCGCGTCGAGACTTTTTGCCAGGGTGCCGCTCTCACCGGCCTTACCGCTGGCGGTCAGAACGTCGGTCAGCAGAACCGGGCGGTTTAGAGGAAACGTCGCGGCGTCAGCATCCTCGGCGGTGCAGACCATGCCGATGATGGCGGTAGCGACGGTGCGAATAGGGCGGGTGCCTTCGTTGATTTCGACAACTCGGACGCCGTGGTGATAATCGGTTGGCATGGGAGATCCTGCGCGTGGGTGGCAATGAAGCGCAGAGTGACGCGCGCGCGAAGTGCGTGCGAGTAACGGGCTCTGTATGCGAGCCCATTACAGGTGCGGTGGCATTTGAGTGGGAGAATTCAGGCTTTGAGCTGATCGGCTAACCAGTCAGGTGGTACCGGCCGCTCCGCACTGTCAGGAAAGGCGGGATTTTCCGGCCAGTCCCGGAGCTGCTTGCGATACAGGAGGAGCTCCGAGTACTGCGCATCAGTTAGGGTCGTCGCCTCGCCAATCTCCTGTTCGTCACGATGACGATTCACCAGCCATTCATTTGCGGCCAGCTCGCCGTCACGCCAGAAGCGTTCGTTCGTAGCCAGATCCTCGCCAGTGTCTCCGGTTGCCGCGGAGAATGCTCCATCGGCAAATAGCCAACCAAGCGCAACGTCCTCGGAACAGGCCTTCCAGATCCATGACGGGTGATACCGCCCTTCGGGGTCGACGTCTGTAAGCTCGGCCACTACGTCGTTTTCAATACGTGCCCACATAATCAATACCTGAGAGTTACAGAACCAGCAATTCCGGCCCCGGAGAGGCCGCCGTTATCCATCCGACCACCGCCCCCAGCCCCCGGCGCTTGGCCCGGCCTGAGAGGCGACTGGCCTACGCTGCTACCGTCGACTACCGCGCCGGCACCGCCCGCCCCACCGCCGCTACCGGGGAAACCCCACGTCGTTGCGGACGGTCGGCCGCCGCTCTGACCGTCACCAAGACCGTAGTTCAGCTCGCCGCCCGTACCAGTGCCGCTCTTGCCACCGCCGCCGCTGGAATCCCCACCGCCGCCACCGGTTGCAGACATGAGTGTGCCAAACGATGAGCTGGAGCCTGCCAACCCAGGGCTACCGCTGACGGAATAGGACACCCCCAAACCGCCAGCACCGACGGTGACGGTAATGGTGCTGCCCGGCACGAGGTCCACCATTCCTTCGGCAACGCCTCCACCGCCACCCCCGGAGCCGAACAACTGGCTGTTACGGCCGCTACCACCACCGCCCTTAACAACGACGTAGCCTTTGGTCACACCTGCAGGTACGACCCATTGATACACTCCGGGCACTGTCCACGAGATTGCGCCCCGAAATGGCAAATTTGAAAGCAGGGCGTAGTTCGCCAGCGCTGCAGCAATTTCTGTCTTGGTGAAGACATCGGTGATGCCGTAGGCGGCCAGCGTCGTCGGGTTTGTACCGCCAATCACGCGCCCGAACTTGTCAACGGTGACGCTGCGGTACGTCCCGGCAGTGACGCCGCTGCGTCCAATTGGCGATTCAAAGGTCAGGTCTGTTGTGCCCAAGACAATTGGAGCATCGGTGACGAGCTGGAAGACGCTGTCGCCGTACTTGTCACCCTTTTCCACATGCACGAACAGGCCCGGCGTCACCTCCAGGCTCGTATCGGCGTCTGCAGATCGTGACCAAGCATTGGTCGACATCAGGTAGATGCCGTTTTCTTTGGCGAGAGCCTGGTTCCAGACCAGCACGCGAGCACCCTCCGCTCCAGGCACGCCATCGAGCGTCTGCAGGCCGTTTAGCACAATCGGGACGGTGGTGGCCGCTACCACCGAGAACTTGAAGTCCAGCTTGTTCATCTCTTCGACAATGCGCTGATCGACATAAGCGCGGGTCGCCAGCACCACGGACGGGTCAATCTTCAACTCGACGTTGCCCGAATTGTTGACCTGCATGTTGAGGCGTACCACTTGTGTGCGGCCAGAGCCCTGAGCAAGCAAGGGCTTGAACGATGGTGCGCAGTTGGCGACCGCAACCAAGTCGCCGTCGGTGTCGTAGAGGCCGATTTCGCGAATCCATTTGCCGCCGACGTCTGCAGGAATAACCTGCTCTGCGATGATGATCGCTGCGTTTGTCGGGTCGACCTTCAGCGAGTTCAGCGGAGCACGTCGCCACTCGTTAATGAGTTTGGTCTGCGTGGCGTTCGGGACCGGGTCGGTATCATTGGCGTCACCAACGCCCATCTGGGCGATCTTCCACGGTACGCCGAGGGCATCGGCGTTCGCTTGCTTGGCCAGACCGACATTGGTCAGGATCGCAAAGAACTGCGAGTTTTGATTGATCATACGTACACATCCAGAGTGTCGATTGAGATTTCTCGGCCGGCCATGTCGATACCGCCCGTGACCTCGATGTCACGCGGCGCAGGCGGATAAACGTCGATTTCGTCGCCGTCGTAGAGGGATGCGGCCACGGTCACCGCCCCGGTTGTCTCCAGGCTGATGGCCAAGCCGGTCAGTTGGCGGGTCAGCGGCTTGGCGTCATCAATGAGCCACGTCAGCTCCTGGTACATCTCGTCCGTGATTCCGGTGTCCAGAACGCCGACTTTCAAAGCGAAAGTGCCCGGCACGCCTTCTGGTACGGTCTGCCACCACTCGACGACTTCAATCAGATAGCCAAGCGGCTCCACCACGCGGCGCAAAGCGCCGATCGTTCCCTTGCGTGAATGGATGAAGTAGGAGGACTTGATGACCTGGCGTTTCACGCTCTCCGGCCAATTGCTGTCCCAGCGGTCGACGGAGAAGGACCATGCCAGGTAGGGAAGCAGGTTGACCGGGCACTTGTCCGGGTTCATCAGGTCCCGGATCGGCACCGGCACGCGCTCGATCTGCGCCAGCGCGTCAGCGGCAAGCCGCTCCAACTGCTTGGAGTTCGGTGGGAGCTGTGCTGTCACGGTTGCGCTCCGATGGCCACGGTGTAGCCAGTGCAGAACGCTGCCTGTGCGACTGTGGGGGACAGATCGACCCATCCGTCCAGGACGACTTTGCGCACGCCTTCAACATGCAGGGCGGCATGGATTGCCGATTCAGAAATCTCAACCCCGAGGCGGCGCCGCTGATTGACGTACGCGGCGAGCTTGGCTTCGGAAGCCGCCCGGATCGGCTCGGCTTCGGGGCCGCTGGTGGCGAGATACAGCGTGGCGTTGACGCTGTAGTTCAGGATCTCCGCCGATTGAACCGTCAGGCGATCCGCGACCGGGCGCCTGTCATCGTCGCTCAGGTACTTGGCAACGATATCCAGCACTGCCTGATCTACAGCCCCGTCACCTAAGAGCGACTGCACGGTGACCACTGCAACGGCCGGTGATGGGCTTTCCGCCGAAGCATCGGCGATGCGCCCGTCCGAGCTGCGCGCATGCAGGATATAGCTGTTGCGTGGCCCCGCTGTAGAGAGCCCCTCCCATGCCATCTGGGCGCGCTCGCGCAGGCTGTCATCAGATTCCATCACTGCCTGGACGGGAGGCACGGCAGTGTTGTCGGCGGGGGTCACCACCAGGCGCTCTACGTTTACGTTGGCGGCCAGCTGCTCCAGGTCTTTGCCTTTAGCCGATTTCAGCATGTTGGCCAGCGAGGCTTCATTCACCCGCTGGCGCAGCAGCATTTCCCGGTAAGCGTTCTCCTGCAGCAGTTTGGTGAGCGGTTCCGACTCGATCGCGAGCGTCGCTGCGACCTCGGCCTGCTTGTCGGCGGGCCAGAGGCTGACAGCGTAGGCCTTTCGCTCGGCGAGGATCTGCTCGTAGTCGATTTGCTCAACGACGTCCGGATCCGGCAACTGCGAGAGGTCGATAGGCGTGAAAGTGGTCATGCTGTGGCCCCGAGGCTGAGTGGTACCCGAAGGCTGAGCGGCTCATTGGTGTCCACCACGCTGCCTTCGATATCGAGAATCGCCTGTCCGGCGACGTCACCCAGCGACAGCTGGACGCGGCTCAAGCGGATTCGTGTTTCCCAGCGCATCAATGCGATGGTGATCGCGGCGTAGGCCTGCAAGCGGGTTGCGTTGTTGAGCGGCCAGTCGATCAGATCAGCGATCTGGCAGCCGTATTCGCGGCGCATGACCCGGGTTCCAATAGGCGTGGTGCAGATGTCTTCGATGGACTGCACCAGGTGGCTGTAGCCCGAAATCTCACCCCCGGTGTTGCGGTTCATGCCAATCATGGGACTGGCCCGTCCGAAATCTGCCCGCCGCGCAGGACGCCGGAGGTGCGGTGGTTAATCAAGCTGATCTCTTGAGGCCCGGCGATAACATCCTTTGTCGAGGTCACGAGGCCATCGACGACAAGGTCGCCAGTGATGTGCGTACCGCCTGGCGTCACCAGAATGACCTTGCCGCCGTCTGGCAGCGTCGCGCTCAGGGTGTGGGTTTCGGTGTCGTAGTCGATCACAGCACCGTCGCGGTATCGGCGGCGACGGCGGGTTGGCTGGTTATCCGGCGCTGGAAACCGGTCGCTGTACAGACCGAAGATCACGAATCCGTGGGCCGGATTGCCGGACGGCGACAGCACCAGGCACTGTTCGCCCTCGCTGGGCGGATCCCAGTCACTGTCCTCGCCGGCACGCAGGGCGAAAAATGGCAGCCAATCGGTAGTCAGTCCGCCGGTACTGACGCGGCAACGTGGCTTCGCCGGATCCAGCTCGGCGATGGTGCCAGCGCGGATCAGGTTTTCAAGGCGACGAGTCAGATCGATGAGAGAGTCCATGCCGCCGATGTTGCAGGTCGCGCGTGCGAGCTGCATCGGCGGGAGGCTGTAGCGAAGGTGTGTACAGAGGGCGGTCAGCCCGTGAGGTGGTCGATCAGCAGGTTGCGTATGTTTTCCAGCTCGTCGCCACTGAACCCCAGCAACTGGCGAGCGTCGTATTGCACGTCCGGTTGCCCACGCTCAGGCCGGTCTTTCAGGCCGTACTGATGCACCCGGGCGATCCGGCCAACGCGTCCAAGGAATCCGAGCGACAGACCGTTCGCGCTGGTCTGGATGCGCAGATACCGAGCGGTTCGGAGCTTGGTAAACATCCTGTTCTTGATGCGCCCCTTTTTGCCGCGCAAATCTTTGGGCTTTCGCGGGGCATAAGCTGATCCATCAGGGTTGCGCTGGGCGGTGATGCGCTTCTGCTGACTGCGACGCAGGTCGCGGGCGATCGTGCTGAGCAGAGATCGACGTTCGCGCTCGTCCAGTTTGGCCAGGAGCACGGCAGCCCACTGTTCAAGGGCCTGCAAATCGTCGCTCATGGCTGCTCCGATTCACCCAGCGGCTGACCATCCGGAGTGATGATCTGCAAAGCGTCGATGGTGAAAAACTCGTCATCAACCACTGGCTCAGGCGGGTGAGTGACCACCAGCTTTCCGTCATCCTGGCGTTTGACGATGACCCGCTCCGTCAGCGGCAGCTTTATGGAGAGATCGACCTTGCTGTTGTCTAGGACGTCGGCCTCAAAGGCGATCGCGTCCTTGCCCCGTTCGAGGTTCTCCATCAGCTCCCGCTGGTTGACCATTATCCAAGCGAACAGCGGAATCGCGATGGAATCCGGGTGCCCGGCATAGTCGGTGAAAATCAGGTTCAGCGTGTAGCTGTATTCGAACGACAGGCCCGGCGCCGCAGTGCTTCGCATCGTGCCGTTGTCGATGAAGACCATCATCCGGTCAGGGTTTTTTGCGAGCCCGGGTACTTGGGCCAGCAGGTGAGCGCGCAGTGATTCTGGCTTGTTCATGGGTGGGCAGCCTGCTTTTGCTGATACTCATACACCGCATCGACCTGCGAGGCGCACTGTGCCCAGTCGCCTTCTGTGATGTCCTGATCGTTGACCAGGTCGCCGTTATTGGCCGGTTTTGTCGCTGACAGGACGCACGGCACCACGGCCGGACAGCCAGTCGCGATAACCTGCTGCTCCGGTGATGGCGGGACGTTCGCGCAGCCTGCGAGCAGCATCAGGCAGAGGCTGGCCAGCCCATTTCTTGAGCTCACTGTTTTCATGTTTCAGGTCCTCGATCATGCTCTGGCGGCTCGCCAGCGCATTCCGCAGTTGATCTTGAGTGCCGCGCAGCTTGGTCTGCGCCTTCCGTTCATCCTGCAATGCCTGCGCGAGTGCGCTGGACTTGGCATCGCTGCGATCGGCGCGTCCCTGCGCCGCAGTTGTCGCGCTCTGGGCCAGTTCGGTGTTCTTGTCCGCGACCTCAATGCGTTGCGCCTGGGCCCAGACCAGCAACGCCAAAGCACCGAGCAGGGCGATCCCATACAGCACCTGGCGAAGCGTGCTCATGCCCGGTACCAGCCGGCGGCGTTCATTTCAGCGGTGCTGAGCTTACGTACGTCGCTGCAAATCACCATGGCTTTGATTCCCGGCTTGGCCATAGCAATGGCTTCCATCAACGCCTTGGCCACCTCGTGCGGTGTACCTTCCGGCAACATGAAGATGTCCCCGTCAGAGGGGTGCAGTTTGCGAACCTGATCGGTGAGAGTCATGCGACCTCCGGTACTCGGCAACTGGTGGCGTGGCGCTGGTAGGCGGCTTCAAGTTTGGAGTCGTACAGGTTGCGTGCGTAGTCCGGGCCGTTGTACTCCTTCGCGAACGCTGCCCACTTCTTGCCCTTCAACGCTTTAAGCAGGATCGGGTCAGCTTCGACAAAGCGCACGAACGCCTCGAATTGCTCGTTCTCGTCCTTGCTCATCAAATCCACAAAGCTCTGTACGCTGCTGTATCCCAAGCGCACAGCGTGATAGCCCATGATCTGGAAGGCGCCCCAGCTCGCAGCCTCAGGCGCGCAGGTGTCATCAATCAGCCGAGCATTGGCCAGGCGCTGGTGCTCGGCGCTACCACCGGAATAGCCGCCGGGCTTGGTATTGACCAGGTTCGGTTGTGTGGCCGCCAGCTGGTCTGCGTGGGCTTTCAGTGCGCCAGGATCATCACCAGGTGTTCGCGGCGCGCAGAGCTGCCGGTACATGATGTGGCGCTCGAAGAGAATCTTCGGCTTGCCATTGCTCAAAAAGCCCAGACCTTGGCTCTCAACCTCGTTGACGGCCATCACGGTGGCGAGTTCGACGCCCAGACGCGCGGCTGCTTTGACCAACGAGGCTTGCTGCAGCATGTTGCCGCAGCCCGTGGCACCGGACAGCACCATGAGGGTTTTCGGACCCGCAATACCATCGGTTACCAACCCAACCTTGCGCTGGTAATCGCGCACCGCCGTCTCCGTTTTCTCGCCGAAGATACCGTCCACAACAAGGACGGTACCCTGGGCGTTGAGGCGTTGTTGAAGCGTGCGGACGTCCTGACCGCGATCGCCGTAGCGCAAAACGTTCATACCTGTTCCACCTTGCGTTTGAAGAATGTCTTGGCGAGTGCGCGGGTGCCCTCTACGCCGAGCAGGCCGATGACGCCGCCGAAGAATGGGCCGGTGGTGGCCGGAATCCCCAGCAGCGATAGCCCGTGACTCGCGGACAGTGCCAGCAGGCCGCAAAGCGGGGCCTCCAGCAGCACCCGACGCCAGGAGCCGCCTCCGTACATGATCCGCAGGGCCGCGATGACGCAGGCTAGGCCGCCCGCGTAAATGGCGGGCCAGTTCTGTTCGAGCCAGGCGGCGAACCAGGCCCATGTATCCGGTTTGTCAGGCATGCGCGTGGTTCCGCTGTCCGAAGTTGAAGGGGTAGGGGCGTCCGAGCCGGGTTTCGCGTGAGTCAGTCCCATAGGCTCACCATTTGCTGCTCTTGCGCTTGTGGTGCCACGTCCGGCAGTAAAACCTGCGTTCCGTGAGGAAGTACCGTGCCCAGATCGGCGAGGCCGGGGTTTGCGTCCAGCACCGCCTCGGTGACGCTTGCTGTCCGGCCGTATGCCCGCCAGCAGATTGCCTCGACGGTGTCACCCTGCTGGGCGTAAACGGTGGTCGGCATCAGATCAGCTCCACCGTGGAATGGCCGGTGCCCAGTAGGTCGCGGATCGCGAACCGGGCGTCTCGGCGGTACTCGTCCACCGATGGGGTCAATTCGTCCGCGTTCTTGTTGCCCTCGGCGGAGCTGTCGTAGCTGCGATATCGCTCGGCGATTTCGGCACCGGCCGTGCAGTAGATCGAACGGCGGTAGAGGTGAATCAGCACGCTGGTGCCTTGGATCTCGTCCGCTGGTACAGCGTCCAGCGTCTCAAAACCATTCGCGAGGTGGCCCGACTTGATCGCGGCCAGCTCGGTGTTGACTTGGATAAGTGCATTGACCACGGCGGTCTCCAGGCGCGGGTCACTCACGCTGCCGTCAATGCGCAGGCTGTCGCGAACAGCGGTACCGTCGATGTCCGGCCAAAATCCGTCGTTGGTGATCGGGAACGGAGCAGTGGCTACTGCGCCGTTGGCAATGAATCCGCTCATGTTTCGGCCCTAAGTCGGCGGTGGCCGGGGCGTCACAGCTAGGAAAGGAGAGAAACCTGCTGATCAGCCCCGGGCCGCCGGGGTTGCGGGGTACGCCCTGTCAGCTCCCAGTCGCGGGAGCAATTTTTTTCAGGAGGCGCTCGGCGCCTTCCAGATCCTTCTTGCCACCACAGCTGTTGTGCAGCTCGATGGCGCGTTTCAGCAGTTCGATACCGGTTTCCACCTGCCCGATTACCCCGGGGTTATCTGGGGTAAGGCCTGCGACCGTTGCCCGGCCGGTGGCCAGATACAGCTTGGCTTTGGCCTCGTCGGGCATGTCCTGGTCTGCGGTCAGTTGCATGGTGCGTTGAAGGGTTGCGAGGTCGAAACTGCCAGCGGCCTTTTGGGCCTTGAGTGCCGCCTCGGCAATTTCTTCCGCGATCAAGCAACCGGTGGTGCGCTCGAAGCGGTCAGGCATCAGCAGGTTGTGCTGCAACACATACGCTGCGATGTCGAGCGCCCCGGCGAAATCACCGGCGTCGATCCGCCAGATCATGATGGTGGTGAGCACCTCGTCTTGGGCGCCGTTGCCAGCGCCCAGAACACCTTCGACGTACGGCGCATACGCCGGCAACAGCTGCAGCTTCAATGCGGCCTTGCCTTCGTTGGACTGGATCTGCTTGAGGCGCAGCCGGTCCTGCAGCAGTTGGGCCAGCTGCATTTCGTACGCCGTCCCGCCCGCCATCGACACAGCAGGCGTAGCGGCGGCGGCTTCCTTTGACGCGAGTGCCTGTAGCCGATGACGTTGGGCGAGAGAGAGGGCCATGGTTATGCAGCCTCTTCGATGTTTTCGACCAAGGCGCCCAGACCGAAGTCTTCGACGACATACGCTTCGTTCGAGGATTGGTAGTCGGCGATGCGATCGCGTTCTGGTTCCTCGCGGGTCATGCGGCGGCGTCCACCGATCTGGAAGTAGATCGACAGGTTCTTCAAGGTGGTGATGAAGATGCCACCGTCGATGAAGAAAGGAGCGTCGACCACTGGCAGTCCACCGAGTGTGCCATTGGCAATGATGCGGGCTGCAGCGAGCTCGTTTTCGTTATCCGCTGCGCCTTCGATGTTGGCCAGGAACTTGGAGTGCAGCAGGCTGCGGTCAACCAGCACCACCAGATCCGGGCGCTTGCGATGCCACGGGTCCAGCAGTTGGATGGCGTCGTACACCAGGCCGTCGAGAGTTTTGTAGTCGCCGTTCGGGCCGATGGTAACTTTGCCAGCGACCTTACCGCTGCTCAGGACACGTTCAGGCGCCTTGGTGCGATACTTTTCCAGCCAGCCAACGTTCACATCCTGCAGCAATGGATTCGCGATACGGTCAGTGTCAGCAGCAACCGACTTGCCGTTGAAACCGATCATGATGCGGTCGAGGGCCTGCTGCCCCACGATCGCAGCGGACAACCGAGCTTGAAAATCCTTGAATTTCGCCCAGGCATCGAGCAGTTGGTACTTCACGAAGGTGTCGAAGTCGGTTTTTTTGCAGCTGTAGCTGTCGCTTTTCAGCGACCCGACGCCGTTCGGGCTGCGAGCCTTGGTAGAAGTGTCGGTGCGACCTGCGATAGTCGAGCCGACGCCCAGCAGGATCGCTTCACCGTCCTGTTCGTCTACGCCAATCACGTTGATTTGTTTCAGGAAGTCACTCGACTCTTGAATAGCGGTTTCCAGCGTTTGCTGAATCGTGGGGGTGACGGTGAATTTCTCAGAAGCCGATGCCACGGCGTTGAGCAAAGCCACCTGTTTCATGAAGCCGTTGAAGGCAATCCGTGTTTCGTTACGCATGGTGTTCTCCAGTTAAAGCTTGCAGGGGGCAGTCGGATCAGTAGGCAGTCAGAACAGCGCCTGCGCCGCCGCTCACCGGTGGCCGTGAGGTTTGGCTGTGGTCTTGGGTTTCGCCCAGGCGCTTGACCAGGTCGGCGAAGTCGGTGCTGAGCTTTTCGAACTTGCCCTGCAGCGCTTTGTGATCTTTCTCCGCAGCGGTGAATGCCTCGGCCTGTTCGGAGGCATGGGTGGCGAGTGCTTGAACGGCATCGTTCAGCTTGCTGAACTGCTCGCCTTCGGCAGCAGAGCCACCACCGCCCGCTGGTTTGTCCTTTTCCTTGCTCGACCCCAGCAGCTCGGCAACCCTGGCAAACAGTTCCTCGAATTTGCTGGGCGCGTCTTCGATCTCGTCGAACTCCAGCTGCGCTTCGACCAGTTCGGAGAACAGGTTGTCGGGTTTGCTCTTGCGGGCTTTGAGCGGGGACGAATCGGGGTTCTGAGCGCTGAAAGTGAGCATCTCGGTGCCCAGGCTCGCCGGGGAGTCAGTCACAGCCAACCCGTCCAGGTAAGCGCGGCCGGTGTCAGCAAACTTCGGCGAGATCTCGATGCTGGTGTAGAGCTTCTGGCGCGCCTTGTTCATGGCGACCAGGTCGTCGGTCGGCTCGATCTGGGCAAAAAGCCCCAGCTTCTTCACGCCGTTCACTTCGACTTCTTCAGTCTTCAGCGCGAGGACGTCGCCGTACGCCTTGAATGGGTTGTCGGGCAGCACGCTGCGGAAGTGCTCCAGCCAGACACGCGCACCATAGGTGTTCGGGTTGTAGGTTTCGGCGGCGTCGACCAGCCACTGGCGTTCGATCTGACGGCCGTCAGTGGTCGCGCCTTCGACGGCAACGCGAAACCATTTGGAACGGAATTTCTTCTTCATCGAGCGAGTCCTCAAAGCGGTGCTGCTGGGTGCAGTTGCGTTGAGGTGCATCGTCGACATCTGTACGGCGCCGAGCAATCGACGCCAATTGTAGGTTCTGGCGATACACGCCGCGTCGCTACGCCTTCACGCGCGCGTGGCCTCAGCATCGCCGCCATGACGACAACCGAAGCTGTGCCCATCCGCGATAACCGCCGTCAGGCCAAGTTCCTCTACTGGACCGGCCTGCGGATCTGCGCGATCGCCGAAATGCTGGGCGAGAAGGAAAAGACGGTTCACGCCTGGAAAACCCGGGACGAATGGGACCGGGCCGACAACGTCGAGCGAATCGGTGGTGCGCTGGAAGCCCGCCTGGTGCAGCTGATCCTGAAGGACGGCAAGACGGGCGGCGACTTTAAGGAAATCGACCTGCTGCACCGCCAGTTGGAGCGGCAGGCGCGTATCGAGCGCTTCAAGTCCGGCGGTACCGAAACCGAGCTGAACCCAAACCTGGCCAAGCGCAACGAAGGGCCGAAGAAGAAGGCCGCGCGCAACGAGTTCAGCGAAGAGCATGTCGAGCTGCTCACCGAGGCGTTCAAGGATGGCTGCTTTGGCTACCAGCTCGACTGGTACCGGGCGAGCAACCAGCGCACCAGGGCGATCCTGAAGAGTCGCCAGATCGGCGCGACATACTACTTTGCCCGCGAGGCGCTGATCGACGCGTTGGTGACCGGACGCAACCAGATTTTCCTGTCCGCTTCAAAGAACCAGGCGCACATCTTCAAAGCCTACATTCAGGGCTTTGCCCGCGAAGTCTGCGGCGTCGAGCTGACTGGCGATCCGATCATTTTGGCCAACGGCGCGGAGCTGCATTTCCTCGGTACCAACGCCCGAACCGCTCAGGGTTACCACGGTAATTTCTACTTCGACGAATTCTTCTGGACGTTCAAGTTCAACGAGCTGAACAAGGTCGCCAGCGGCATGGCGATGCAGAAGCAGTATCGCCGCACCTACTTCTCGACGCCGTCGAGCATGGCGCATGAGGCGTACACGTTCTGGACCGGCGAGCGCTTCAACAAGGGCAAGCCAGCCGCGCAAAGGCTGAAGATCGATGTCACGCACGACGCCCTGCAGCAGGGTCGGCTCTGTGAAGACCGGATATGGCGGCAGATCGTCACCATCCTAGACGCCGAGCAGCGCGGGTGCGATCTGTTCGACCTGGAAGAGCTGCGGCTTGAGTACAACGCGGACGCCTTCGCCAACTTGCTCATGTGCCAGTTCGTCGACGACGGCGCGAGCATCTTCCCGCTCAACGTGCTGCAGCCGTGCATGGTCGACAGTTGGGTCGAATGGGCCGAGGACTACAAGCCGTTCGCCGCCCGCCCGTTCGCCGATCGGCAGGTCTGGGTGGGTTACGACCCAGCGGAGACCGGCGACAGCTCGGGCTTGATCGTCGTTGCACCGCCGCTGGTGCCAGGCGGGAAGTTCCGGATTCTGGAGCGCCACCAGTTCCGGGGCATGGACTTCGCTGCGCAGGCCGAGGCGATCCGCCAGGTCACCATGCGGTACTGGGTTACCTACATCGGTATCGATATTACCGGCATGGGTTCGGGCGTTGCGCAGCTGGTGCGCCAGTTCTTCCCGAACCTGATCACGTTCAGCTATTCACCCGAAATCAAGACGAAGCTGGTGTTGAAAGCCTATGACGTCATCCACAAGGGGCGTCTGGAGTTCGACGCGGGCTGGACGGACATGGCCCAGGCACTGATGGCGATCCGCAAGACCATCACCGCCAGTGGCCGGCAGTTTACCTACACCGCAGGCCGCAACGACGAGACCGGGCACGCGGATCTCGCCTGGGCGCTGTTCCATGCACTGCAGAACGAACCGCTTGAGGGCCAGACCTCAACGAACACCGGATTCATGGAGATTTACTGATGAGCAAACGTCACAGCAAGGCCCTGCAAACGAGCGGCTCGCAACCTCCTGCGATCGAGGGGCAGGTGCTGCCGGCGAATGGCGGCAAGATGGAGGCTTTCACCTTCGGCGATCCGACCCCGGTCTTGGATGAACGAGGAATTCTCGACTACCTGGAGTGCTGGCTGAACGGCCGCTGGTACGAGCCGCCCATGTCGCTCGACGGTCTGGCGAAGTCATCGCGGGCCAGCGTGTTCCTGCAGTCAGGCCTGAACTTCAAGCGCAACATGCTCGCCCGGACCTTCATTCCCCACCGTCTGCTCTCGCGGCAGACCTTCGAGCAGTTTTCCCTGGACTTTCTCTGGTGCGGGAATGGCTACCTCGAAAAGCGCGAAAACATGCTACGCAGTGCGCTCGGCCTGCAGCCCGCGCTGGGCAAGTACATGCGGCGCGGTGTCGACCTCGATACCTATTACCAGGTGCGCACCTGGCGGGACGAGTACGAGTTTAAGAAGGGGACCGTCTACCAGCAACGCGAGGCCGACATCAATCAGGAGATCTACGGCCTCCCAGAGTGGCTGCCAGCACTGCAGAGCGCGCTGCTCAACGAGTCCGCAACCCTTTTCCGTCGCAAGTACTACAACAACGGCAGCCATGCCGGTTTCATCATGTACATGACCGACACCGCGCAGAACGAAACCGACGTGGCTGCGCTGCGCACGGCGCTCAAGTCGGCAAAAGGCCCCGGCAACTTTCGGAACCTGTTCATGTACGCACCTGGTGGCAAGAAGGACGGCATTCAGCTGATTCCGGTCAGCGAGGTGGCTGCCAAGGACGAGTTCGGTTCGATCAAGAACATCAGTCGCGACGACATGCTCGCAGCGCTCAGGATCCCGCCGCAACTGATGGGCATCGTGCCTCAGAACGCTGGTGGCTTCGGCTCGATCAAAGAGGCGGCGCAGATCTGGGCGATGAACGAGCTGGAACCGCTGCAGGCGCGTCTGCAGCAGGTAAATGAATGGCTGGGGGAGGAAGTGGTGCGGTTCCGGCCATTTGAGGAAGCACCTGGCGCTCCGACTCTTCTCAATCCGTAGGCGAAAAAAAACCGCCCATCGGGGCGGTTTCTCTTATCAGCTATCAGCTTCTTCAAGCCTGACGGTCAGTAGCATCTCTGCTGGCAATGCTACCTTGGAGATCAGCGCCAAGTGGTATTCCTGTTCACTATCTTCTGACCACAGCTGATCCTCAAGGTTGTTGAGCTCATCTTGGTTAGCGATAACTTTCAGCGAGGCAGAAAGCATCTCGTAGTAGTAAACGTGCAGGTTGAGCGCCAGTGCATTAGACATCTGACGTTGCCAGAAGAATTTGCCTTCGCCCGTCTGCTGATTGTCAGACAAAATTACGTCGTAACGCTCAAGGATGTAATTGAAGAACACCTTCTGCGCTACATCGCGTAGCACCGTGGCGTGCTGAGCATTCGGAGTGCGCCAGACTAGGTTCTGCGTCGCAGGACGGCAGTTCAGATCGACGATCGCAGAGATCACCACACGGTTGTAGTAGACAACCGATTGCTCGACGTCATTCAGCAGCGCAATTTCGAACTCATCGCTTGAAGGGCGAACCCGGTGGTCAATTCGGAGCAGCCGATAGCCTGGTGCCAAGATGCACTGTGCATCGGCACTGATGTCCGAGATGCTTTCTGCGCCTGATAACTGCGCGTAGAGCCGCTCATTGTCCGCCGTTCGCATCAGATGTGCGAAAGCCTCGCGGATTTCCGAATGCTTCACTATGAGTCTAGGCATAGGTTTTGGCCTGAGAATTCACTACCTGGGACAACAAAGCGCGACCTCGATCATACGAAGCCTGCGCTTTTGCATTGGGCTGATCATCGCGCATGTGTTCAATGAAACGCGTAGCGTCAGCACCAGTCAGCTCAACGCCGCTGAATGTGTCGCTCTTGATAGCCATCTGAAAATCCTTGCGGGAGACCGCGAGTTATCAGGCGTAAATCGCCGCTGAACAGAGTGACATAAAACAATTATGTCAAGATCGATAGTTAAACACGTTTGAACACCATGTCAAAGGGGAATACGCCTGAGGCGTATGGTGACGTTACGTTTCGCCGACGAAATGCGCTGTGAAATTGTCGGCTGTGGGTGTTGAGGCTCAAAACGACAACGGGCCAGCTTTCGCTGACCCGTCTGGTCTATCGGTACGCGGGGGGGATTACGCGGCTTCGCGTTCTTTCACTTCGATTTGAATCTGCAGGTTTGCGCCGCCTAAAAGGTTGACGAGAGCATCCAGGGAAAATTTATCGATCTTCCCTTTCAGCAGGTCATTCAGCCGTGGCTGGGTGACGCGCAGGCGTTGAGCCGCTTCTTTCTGAGAGACCTCCCAGGACTTTACTGTTTGGCTCAAAGCCATCATCAACTGAGAACGAATTCTTAGGTTTTCAGCTTCCTCTGGCGAGTCAACCAACGCATCCCAGACACTGGCATAGCGTTCGCTGGACATAGCGGTGATACCTCTACTGTGGCGTGCCGGCTACAAGCCAACACGCGAAAACTCGGACTGCACCATGATCTACGCATGTAGCGTAGTCGGAGGCCTCGTCTCAAAGACGGATCCCCTCTGAGCAGAGAGGGTCCCATGTCTTGTACCAATCAATCTAGCGACTTGAACCGGGCTTTTGCCAAGTCAATGTCGCGCTTTTCAGTCTTTTGTGTGTTTTTTTGGAATGCATGCAGCACATAGATCGCTTCAGGCCTATCCACCACATAAAACACGCGAAAAGCTCCATCTTCGCACTGCACTCTGATCTCTTTGACACCTTTGCCAACAGATTTCATTGGCTTCCAATCGTCAGGCTCGCACCCGGCTTCGACTAGAGAGAGCTGATACCCACATCGCTGGATGGCGCTGCGAGGGAATGCCCTCAGATCATCGAGACTGGAACCGACCCATGTGACCACCTTCTTCTTTACGTTGCTCATTTTCATACAGTCCTAAGATCAGTCTGAAGAACCCGCCATTGGTATGCATGCTTGGTCACCTGCTTTGAGTGTTACTAGAGAGTGTCGATGTGTTACGAAAAGGCAGGAAGCCTCCCCCCCGGCACTATTGATATCAGAACTGATATAAAAGTCAACGACGCCTGATCTGTTTTGAAAGGTGGGCACACAAAAAAGCCCCGCGTTCAATGCGGGGCTTTCTTACGTTACCGACGACTTACCCTTGGGTTAGGCTCAGTTGGCGCGGCTCTGGTTCATCAAACATCCAGCACTTCACGGTAGCCTTGCGTATGGAGCTATCCACCGCTTTCAGTTCGCGGAAACGCGGCTCGCTGCAGCGCTTGAGAGCGTTGGTGACTTCGCTGCTGATGGTGAATCTGATGCCATTGGCAGCGAACAGCTCGGTCAGGTGCGGCATGTTCAGGGCGATCAGCCCCGGCTTCTTGGAGTGGTTGTACGCGACGCCTTTGCTGTCCAGCTGCTGCAGCGCGCTCCAGAAGTCAGCGACCACGTCAGCCGGTGGGGGCTCAACGGTGCCGATGGCGGCTAGGTCGGGGACGGGCAGGCCCATGGCGCTCGACAGGTTGGTGATCTCTATCCCCAGCATGTCGCGCATCGAACGGTTGCGCGCTCGCAGCAGTTCTTTTAGGAGTGTCAGGCGGTGCTTCGACATGCTGATCTGTTGCGCGACAGTGATCGTACCTGGTCGGCTGACGGCGCCCTTGGTCCAGTATTGCCACAGCACTTCGTCGCATTCTTCCTGGTACTGGATGATCTTGTCGCGCAACTCGGGCGCTACCTTGTTGGGGCTGATCGAGTAGAGCCAGGCAGCAAGCTTGCGAAGGGGGAGGCAGGTCATTGAGCGTAGCTTGCCATCCTCGGCAACTGTTTCGATTTCCGAAATGGTTGCGCCGAACTTGTCCTGCAGCTTCACGTACTGAGCTGCCCAGATCAGCCCCATGTTTGCCACCACCGGTTTCATCGCCACATACGGCTCGTTGTTCTGGCCCACCAGCAAAACGGTGTCGCCGTGAAACGGAACGGGCATGAGTTGAGTGTTCATGTTCAGAGTCCTTTCGTTCAGTCGCGGGATTGGTTGTTGGTGGCAGAGCGGATCACGCCATTCAAGTCGGCGCAGATGCGATCGAGGAAGCCGGCCAGCATCTGTGGCTGGTACAGGCCTGGATCAGTCGCCATTTTGGCCAGAGCGTGTACCAGGGCGAGCGAATCTCGCACCTGCTCCAGCCGAAAAAGATCGTCGTCGGTAAGGCCGTGGGGTCTTCTCATTGAGCACCGCCTTGCGTTTCGAGCGTGCGAGCCAGGTGCATGTGATGGTTGTAGCGTTTGAGTCGGGTAGGGAGGGAGGAGTCAGCGTGCAGGGCGGCGAGGGCCATGCGGCGGTGTGCGAATGCACGGATTTTGGACGGAATGAGGGCGGTCATGGTCTAGATCCTCTTGCTAGATGGATCTGCCACCAAACGTCGCCAAACGATATGGGTGGCAGCTGTACGAGGGTTGGCGAACCGGGGCAAAAGGAACCCGGCAGACCCGAGGGTCTCCCGCGCACAGCCGCCATAACACGGAACTGCGGGCACAAAAAAAGCGCCTGCAATTGTGAAGATGGGCGCTGTTGCGCCTTTTGCTGATCGGGTCGCCAAACCCGGTCGCTGAATTGGCAGCGACGTGAGCAATGTAAAGCCATAAGGCTTGGCATTGCAAGTATCCCCGGACAAGACGATGCGCTCAGTTGCAAACGCAGGGGGGGAGTCCACGGATGTGGCCGAGATCGAAACGGAATGTACGGGGATAGTTTGGGAGAAGACTAAGCCGTAGGAAGCGCGACTGGGCAGCGTCGGTACGAGCGCACTCAACCCGTCACGACAAAACCGTGCGGCAATTGTGCTGAGGGGGCTGTCCGCACTACAAAACAGTCGGGTACCAGGACGAAGTTTTGCCGCTCATCAGCACGAAAAACCCCAGCACATCCTACCTTTACCACCCCTTTCAATCAAGCGGTAACAGGGCTGGAGCCCTTATTTTACGAGGGTTCCAGCCCCGGTCAGGCGCACCGATGGGTACGTGTAGCGCGGCGCTGCGGAACTGCTCCGAGCGGCTGGCGAGAGGGCGGCGGCATGCACCAAATCGGAGCGGTCTTGTGGGTGTGGGGGAGTGGCGTGCTACAGCTCCACCTGGCGCGCGCCGTCGTCCCCCCGCCACGCCTGCGGGCTAAATGGGTCTTTTTTTCTGCACCCCTGCACCCGGCTCTACTCAGCGCCCGCTGGGCCTCTCCTGCGCTGATCCTGGCTGCGAAAACCCTGCAGAACCCTGCAAGGCACCCCCTTTTTCAGAGCGCGTGCAGCAGGCTGTCTCCGGGGCTGATTCTCGGTTGACCCACGGGAAAATGGTAAGTCGTAGAAATGAGGGCTGCGAAAACCCTGAAACCCGCGCGCGATGCGGCGCTCAGGCATTACTTTGCACTGGGTTTTTTGAGTAATAGGATCGATGAAAAAAGGTTAGGTAATTGATTTATAACGATTTTTTATTTTGGTTTTCTGACCATGCAAAAAAGTAATGTCATTACCATATTCGACTAGTCAACTTACCTATCAGAACAGACTGAAAGCCTTTATCTACGCGGTCTTGCTCGATGTCGGGGTGGAAACTTACTTAAAATACTGGTTTCCCATGGGTCAACATAAAAACCAAAAACGCCATAGGGGGAGGTGGCTGGAAGGTGACGCGTCCATCTGCTCGCTTGCACGCAAGCATTCGTCCTGGCGCTCACAGACACGCTCACGGCCGCAACCGTCCCGATACGCGAGAGGTATACAGAGCTTGGTACGTGCGTTGGTACGTGGGGGAGATAAAACAAAGGCCTGCATCGCTGCAAGCCTTTGATTTATATGGTGCCGGCACCAGGAATCGAACCCGGGACCTACTGATTACAAGTCAGTTGCTCTACCAACTGAGCTATACCGGCGTGTGGGCGGTGATTATAGGGATTTGAGCTGTCGAGTAAAGCCTTAATTTCGCTTTTTTCGCCCGGGCTTATGCCGGATCGCGATTACCGTTATTCACAACCGATCCAATGCCGCGCTGACGGGCGGTCGGTTTGTGGAAGCGTTCTCATTTGTTCGCAAGCTACTGTTTTTGCGCAAATTTAACAGCTGTATAAAAAATGACCGATTTGTTAAAACGTTTGCGGATCAGGTTTTCTCTGGCTTGGGGGGAATTCCATCAACAGAGTTATCCACAGGCTGGGACATGTTTTGTGACTCAGTTGCGTTCCGCCAGGATGAGCAGATTGCGTGGTGTGAGCTGGCTGTCGCAGAAGGTGCCGATTCGGACTGTGTAGTCACGTTGTTGCAGGTAGAGGGCGCGGTCGAGGATCAGCCAGAGTTCCAGCGGGCGGCGGAAGAGGTTGCGCAGCAGTTCGAGGTTGCGCACCTGGGCCAGTCGTTGCCAGCCGGCGGCTTCGAGGGCGGGCCAGTCTTGGGGGCCGGGCCCGGGGAGTTGTTTGAGTTCGGCGAGGCCTTTGCAGTATTCGGCGAAGGGTTTGTCGAGCCAGGCGCTGGGCAGCGATGGGGTGGGCAGATATTCGTCGATGCCGCGCAGTTGGCGTTGCAACAGGTCGAAGCCCAGGCGGCGGGCCATGGAGGTGTCGCGCTGGCGGCGTACGCGGGCGCCTGCGGTGACGGTTTCGCTCAGCGGTAGGCCGAGGTCGTCGAGGGAGAGTGTGAGTGTCGAGGCCAGGCCTTCGGCGGATAGCGGTTGGTAGTGGTCGCTGGCGATGCGGTTGTAGCAGCAGGGGGCGATGGCCAGTTGTTGGCAGTGGGCGCTGCTTGCCAGGTGCATGAGGCGCACGTGCAGGTCGCCGCAGGCGTGGAGGGCGACGGGGGTGTGTTGGGCGGTCAGGCGGTCGGCGGCGTCGGGGGCCATGACGTCCTGGTGCAGGTGTTGGGCGGGGATGCCGAGTTTGTCGCTCAGGTGGCGGCCGGATTCGACCAGTTGCGGGTCGTATTCGAGGCAGGTCAGGGCCTGACCTGAGTGGGCGAGGCGGCGGCCGAGGTGGCCTTTGCCGGAGCACCAGTCGAGCCAGTGGCTGGGCGTTTGCGTGAAGCTGAGGCGGCTGGCGAAGGCTTCGATCTGTTGCCATTTGCGGCCGGGGACGTCGACGCTCATGCGCGATGAGACGCTGGCCAGATCGGTTTGCGGCAGCGCGGCGACTTCGCTCAGGGCTTTTGCCTGTCTGGCGATGGCGGCGAAGGGCTCGGGGGCGTCGAGGGCTTCGGGGTGGTTGTGGGCGGCTTCTGCCTGTTCCAGGGTGCGTTGGCGCAGCCAGCCGGCGAGCTCGGGGTGTTGCGCTTCCCATGGCAGCACGCGGTGGGTGAAGGGGCGCGGGCGCCACAGGTGCTGGTGCGCGAGCAGGAAGGCGTCGAGCGCGTGGAAGCGGGTTTGCAGGTCGGCGGGCATGGTGGGGAGGCGGTGTTGGGTGATGTGCAGAGTTTACGGGTATTGGGGTGCCTGATGCTGCCGGGTTGTCTGGTTTTGCTGCCGCTGCGCGGCAGATCGCAGGGCAAGCCAGCTCCCACGCCCTCCGGGCAGAATCAAAAGCGCGCCGTGTGGGCGCGCTTTCGCTGTCAGCGCCCTTGCAGCGCATTCACCCGCAGTTTGCGTTCCAGCAACTTGAAACCTTGCACCAGCACGAAGGAGATCAGCAGGTAGATCATCCCGGCCAGGAAGAAGCTCTGTTCGGGCATGTAGGTGCGGGCGTTGATGGTGCGGGCCATGCCGGTGATGTCGAGCAGGGTCACGGTGCTGGCCAGGGCGCTGGCCTTGAGCATCAGGATGACTTCGTTGCTGTACGCGGGCAGGCCGATGCGGGCGGCGCGGGGCAGGATGATGTAGAGCATCGCCTTGGCGCGGGACATGCCCAGGGCGCGAGCGGCCTCGACTTCGCCCACCGGCACGGCCTGGATGGCGCCGCGCAGGATTTCGGCGATGTAGGCGGTGGTGTGCAGGGTCATGGTCAGCGCGGCGCAGAAGAACGGGTCACGCAGGTAGGGCCACAGCGGGCCCTGGGTGATGACGTCGAACTGCGCCAGCCCGTAGTAGACCAGAAACAGCTGCACCAGCAGCGGCGTGCCGCGAAAGAAGAAGATGTAGGCGTAGGGCAGGGCGCTGACGTAACGGTTACGCGATGCGCGGGCGATGCCCATGGGGATTGCCAGGATCAGCCCGGCGACTACGGCGATGGCCACCAGCTCCAGCGTTACCGTCGCCCCATGCAGCAGCTTGGGCAGCCATTTGAGGGTGAATTCCCAGGTCATGACGCGCTCCTCACAAAGCCGATCGATGCGCGTTTTTCCAGCCACGCCAGGCCGACCATCGACAGCGCGGTCATCGCCAGGTACATCAGGGCCGCGACCATATAGAAGGTGAATGGCTCCTTAGTGCTGGTCACCGCGATCTGCGCGTGGCGCATGACTTCTTCAAGGCCGATCACCGACACCAGCGCGGTGTCTTTCATCAGAATCATGAACAGGTTGCCCAGCCCGGGCAGCGCGATGCGCCACATCTGCGGCATCACCAGCTTGATGAAAATGCGCGAGCGCGACAGGCCCAACGCCAGCCCGGCTTCGCGGTGGCCCTTGGGGATCGACAGCATGGCGCCGCGAAACACTTCGGTGGCGTAGGCGCCGAAGCACAGGCCCAGGGCGATCACGCCGGCGGCGAAGGCGCTGAGGGAGAAGTTGACCAGCCCAAACACCTGGCCGATGGCGCGCATGGCGTTGACGGTGCCGAAGTAGATCAGCAGCACCCACAGCAGCTCTGGAATGCCGCGCACCAGCGTCGAGTAGGTGCCGCCGATCCATTGCAGGGCGCGATTGGACGAGGTTTTCGCCAGCGCGCCGAGCAGGCCCAGGATCAGCCCCAGGCACAGGGCTGACAGCGCGAGTTGAATGGTCATCAGCATGCCAGCCGCCAGGGCCGGGCCGAATCCGTGGAGATCGAGGTTCATAACGCTTCTTGGCAGGAGAACGCCCGCCGCCGCTCACAGGGAAGCGGCGGCGTCGCTCGGGCGAATCAGAGAATGCTGAACGGGAAGTACTTGTCGTTGATCTTCTTGTAGGTGCCGTCTTCGATGATTTCTTTCAGCGCGGTGTTCAGGCGCTCACGCAGGGCATCGCCCTTGCGCACGGCGATGCCGATCTTGTCGTCGCCGAACATGGGCTCGCCCTTGAACTCGTAGTTCTTGCCGGCGTCGCTTTTCAGCCACTCGTAGCTGGCGTACTTGTCGCCGAGCAGGGCGTCCAGGCGGCCCGAGGACAGGTCCAGGAAGGCGTTTTCCTGCGAGTCATAGAGTTTGACGGTGACGTCGTCGCCCCAGTTGTCTTCCAGCCAGGTGCCGGACAGGGTCGCGCGCTGGGCGCCGATGGTCTTGCCTTTGAGGGCTGCCTTGATGGCGTCGTTGTCGGCGCCCAGGTTGGTCGACTTCGGTGCGATGAACTGCAGCTTGTTGGAGTAGTACGGGTTGGTGAAGTCCACCGCCTGCTTGCGCTCTTCGGTGATCGACATCGAGGAGATCAGGAAGTCGAACTTCTGCGCGTTCAGGGCCGGGATGATGCCGTCCCAGTCGGAGGTGACGACTTCGCAGGTGACTTTCATCTTGGCGCACAGGGCGTTGCCGATTTCCACGTCGAAGCCCACGACCTGGCCGCTGGCGTCCTTGTTGTTGAACGGCGGGTAGGCACCTTCGATGCCCATCTTGAGAGTTTCTGCAGCAAAAGCGTTGCTTGCCATGGCCAGGGTGGCGGCAGCGGCCAGCAGGAGGTGTTTCAGGGTCTGCATCGATGTTGCTCCGTTAGCGATTGCTGGACATGAATTGTTTGCAGCGCGCCGACTGCGGGTCGTCGAAGACCTGTTGCGGCGATCCTTGTTCTTCTACCAGCCCTTGGTGCAGGAAGACCACTTCACTGGACACCTGCCGGGCAAAATTCATTTCGTGGGTCACCATCAGCATGGTCCGGCCTTCTTCGGCCAGGCCACGAATCACGTTCAGCACTTCCTGCACCATCTCGGGGTCCAGCGCGGAGGTCGGCTCGTCGAAGAGGATAACCTTCGGCTGCATCGCCAGGGTGCGGGCAATTGCTGCGCGTTGTTGCTGGCCGCCCGAGAGCTGATTCGGGTAGGCGTGGCGCTTGTCGGCGATACCGACCTTGGCCAGCAACGCCTCGGCCGCCTCGATCGCTTCTGCCTTGCTCTGGCCAAGCACGCGGCGCGGTGCCTCGATGATGTTGTCGAGCACGGTCATGTGCGGCCACAGGTTGAAGTTCTGGAAGACGAAACCGATTTCGCTGCGCAGGCGGTTGATCTGACGGTTGTCGGCAGCGATCAGTTCACCCTTGCGCGTGGCCTTGAGCTTGAGCGACTCGCCTGCGACGAGGATTTCACCCTTGTGCGGATTTTCCAGCAGGTTGATGCAGCGCAGCAGGGTGGATTTGCCGGAGCCGGAGGAGCCCAGGATCGAAATCACGTCGCCATCGCGCGCGCTCAGCGAAATGCCCTTGAGCACTTCCAGTTGGCCGTAACGCTTGTGCAGATCGCGGATTTCCAGGGCGGGCGTGGCCTGGGCCATTGAGGGACCTCGTGTGTTCGGTGTGTTGCCGCGCACGACAAGCGGGCTCGCCTTGCGCAAAAAGGGCGCGATGTTGCCAGCTTTACCCGCCGCGGGAAAGGGTATTTCGGCCAACGGCATGAACACTTCATGAAACCTTGCCCTGGTTTGGTGCTTTTCGTCCGATGGTGTGTATTTTCGGTGCGGGTAATCGTCTTCTTCGTGTGGCGCTCGGTAACGTTTCCTACAGAAATGGCGAAATGCTAGCTCTCTCAGATACTTACCGAACGCCTCTGCCACGGGCATATCCGCGAGCGACGTCGCTAGTGAAATATTTTGGCGTAATTCTTGCGTAAAAAATAAATAACAGGACTGTTGTGATCTTTTTACGAGGGATCACAAACCGCTCTGATCCGTATAAAAATTCTTAAAGGTTGCTTCCATGAGCAGTACCCCAAACTCTTCGAACCTCGATCAGGGGCTCAAATCGCGGCACATCACCATGCTGTCCATTGCAGGTGTGATCGGTGCCGGTCTTTTCGTGGGTTCCGGCCATGCCATCGCTGAAGCAGGCCCGGCTGTTCTGCTGGCTTACGCGGCGGCGGGCACGCTGGTGGTATTGGTGATGCGCATGCTGGCAGAGATGGCCGTTGCGTCCCCGGACACCGGCTCGTTCTCGACTTATGCAGACCGCGCAATCGGCCACTGGGCCGGTTTCACCATCGGCTGGCTGTACTGGTGGTTCTGGGTGCTGGTGATCCCGCTGGAGGCCAACGCTGCCGCGACGATCCTGCACGCCTGGTTCCCGAACGTGGCGATCTGGGTCTTCACCCTGGTGATCACCCTGCTGCTGACCGCGACCAACCTGTTCAGCGTGAAGAACTACGGCGAGTTCGAGTTCTGGTTCGCGCTGATCAAGGTGCTGGCGATCATCGGCTTCGTGATTCTGGGCGTTGCCGCGGTGTTCGGCCTGCTGCCAAGCAGCCAGGTCAGCGGCGTGAGCCATCTGTTCGACACCAATGGCTTCATGCCTAACGGCATGGGCGCGGTGCTGGCAGCGATGCTGACCACCATGTTCTCGTTCATGGGTACCGAGATCGTCACCATCGCGGCGGCGGAATCGAAGAACCCTGGCCAGCAAATCACCAAGGCCACCAACTCGGTGATCTGGCGGATCTGCCTGTTCTATCTGGTGTCGATCTTCCTGGTTGTGGCGCTGGTGCCGTGGAATGACAGTCGTTTGGCCCAGGTCGGCTCCTACCAGACCGTGCTCGACCTGATGGGCATCCCGAACGCCAAGCTGATCGTCGACATCGTGGTCCTGGTCGCCGTCACCAGCTGCCTGAACTCGGCGCTGTACACCGCTTCGCGCATGCTGTTCTCCCTGGGCAAGCGCGGCGATGCGCCTGCAGTCTCCCAGCGCACCAGCAAGGCCGGTACGCCGTACTGGGCGGTGCTGCTGTCCACTGCAGCGGCCTTCGCTGCCGTGTTCGCCAACTACGTTGCACCGGCTGCGGTGTTCGACTTCCTGCTTGCCAGCTCCGGCGCCATTGCCCTGCTGGTGTACCTGGTGATCGCCGTCTCGCAACTGCGCATGCGCCGCAAGCGCGAAGCCGAAGGCCAGACCATCGCGTTCAGCATGTGGCTGTTCCCGGGCCTGACCTGGGCGGTGATCGTGTTCATCGTTGCGGTCCTGACCATTATGCTGTTCCAGGACGCCCACCGCATGGAAATCATCGCCACCGGCCTGCTGAGCATTCTGGTCGTGGCCGCGGGCCTGATCGTTTCGAACCGCCGCAAGGCAGTGAAAGCGGGGAAAGTCGTGCTCAATTGAGGGTTGATTGAGCCGGCTTTGCAGGTGAGAAAGAACGGCTGCCTTCAGGGATGAGGGTGGCCGTTTTTTTTTGAAGTTGGGTTGTTACTGGCTGTCGTAGCAGTCCGGCTTGCCGGCGACAGCGCCCGTGAGATCGCTGTCGCCGGCAAGCCGGACTGCTACGGGGATTGTGCAAAGGCTCGAATGCTCTAGCGGTTGATCATCCTTCCCAAAACCGACTTCCCTCGCACCTGATGCATCACCACCGCCGCCAGATGCAGCGCCACCAAACCCGCCAGGATTGCGCACAGCACGTGATGCAGTTCATGCAGCTCTACGAGCGCGATCTTCGAATGAATCAGCTGAGGCAGCGGCACAAGCGCGAGCAGAGTGATCGGGTGGCTCATCATAAGCACGCCCGTGATCAGTACGCCTGACACCGCTGCGTAGATCGCGGTATGGGCTGCGCTCGCCAGGCGTTCTTGCGAGCCGGTGCGATGGCGCGGGGCGGCACGCAGGGCCAGCCACAATCGCCCGGCGAAAAAAGGGATGAACAAGCTGGTGATCTGCGGATTGAAGGATTCGACCCACTGGCGGAACGGGTCGTTGGCATCCAGCAGTACGACGCCGAAGCCGCTGAAGGTCGCCCAGAGGATGATCGCGGCCGACAGCCAGTGCAGGAAGATTCTCGGCTTGGAGTAGGGGATTGCGTGTTGCGCTGTAGGCGATGGGGAATGTGGATCAGTCAAAACGGCAGCCTTGGTGAGAAGGAATTGCATTCTCGTAATGGCGCAAAGCTACCGTCTTGATCCGGGTCATGCAAACGGGAATTGTTTCAGCGGCGGCCTGCGTCGCGCGCGTTTTTCTTCTCGATGATCTGCGAGGCTTCGGCATAGGCCTTCTGGAAGCTGTCGCTGCCGATCCATTCGATGGCGGTGTCTTCGTCTTCATCGTGGAAGATCCCGCGATAGGTGATGAGCAGGCCCATCATGAAGTCGGTGGCCGGTTCTTCGGCTTCTTCGGCGATCACCAGTTCCAGCACCGGGTACTGCAGGAACACCACGCACAGGGCCAGCAGGCTGATCGCCTCGCCGGCTTTCATGGCCTCGAACAGGTCATCGAAGTCGGCCGGGTCGAAGCCGTTTTCTTCGATGTCCTTGAAATCGAACGTACTCAGGTCGATCGCCACGTCATCGAAAGGCTCGTTGACGTGTGCATGATTGAGCACCGGATGCACGACGCTCGGCTTGCCCTTGCCGGAACGGTTCTGCTTGGCCTTGGCTTTGGCCCGCTGGGCGCGTTTTTGCTGTTTGTCGGGGGAGGCCATGACGGCAGTTTCCTTGTGTGGTGCAGCCATTCGCATGGCCCGGGATCATCGGGCGCTCATTGTATTCACTTTTTGCCTGGATAGAGACTGTGATCGGGATCGAGCCACACCACGAAAAATACGTGATCTACGAAGAAACCGTGAATGCGCCCGTGCAGGTTGGCGCTCACGGCAAACTGAAATGGGGTGCTGCTGCGCAATTGCTCGTTCAGGTGGGCGAAGCCGTCGGGTTCCGAGGTGCCTTCCCAGTCGATGGGGTGCGCGCGCATGGCGGATGAGCGGTCCGCGTGAAACTCCTGCGCCGAGTAATGGCTTAGCGCGCTCAGGCGTTCGATGACTTTGCAGAAGTAAGTCGAGTCGCGCCGTGAATAGCTGAATTTTGCGTGGGCCTGATCGACGTGCCGAAATGAGAAGCTGATTCGTTGTCTGCCATCTGGCGCGCTGGCCCTGATCAGTGTGTGGCTCTTGGGGAGGCGTCTTGCTTTCATCGCCGTTCCTCACTGCTCAGTGTGAGACATCTCGGTGTAGAAGGCCCGGGTCAATGACTTGTCGATTGGCGCGGTACAGGCTGCATCGAGCGCAAGATCGCCGCGGGCGGCCTGCCATGGCGCTTCCTGATGAGTCATTTGCTCCAGCTCGTAAGCCGAGAAGCCGCCAAAGACCCGGTAGACATCAGCGAGAAATTTTTCGACGTGTTCCGCCACGGCAGGTTTTTCGGCATCGCCCGGGATAGGGTGCCACTTGTGTGCGCTGAACCTGACGTAGGTTTCCCGGTGAACCGGCCCGTGTACCCAGGCCTCGAAAGGCTCGTCGATCAGTTGCTCGCCATCGTGCATGACCATGTGCCAGGCGTCCGCATAAAACATCAGTTTCTGCAGCTTGAGGGGCGTGACGAGATCGCCGTGCTCTCTGGCAAACCACAAAAAATAGTCTGCGACGCCATTTGCTGTGCTGGCGGCCATGAATGATTTCCTTGGTTGGGATGGCGCGACGTTAGGTTCTGCCTGCATCGGATGTCAAACCGCCCTGTGTCCAGAATCGATACCCGGTAACCGGGTTGCATGGGTCCACTATAGGTGCGGCGGATGCGGTTGTGATCGGCTAAGCGGTCTGGTTGGGCGAAAAAAGACGAGTCTGAGAGGTGGTTCAGAATTGCCGACGGCGGTGCTTCGCGATGTCCTACAGATTCTGCATTTCAGGCCGGTTCAGGAGGGCTGGGGAAGGGCACCGAATCGCGCGCAATAAAAAACCCCTGAACCTTTCGATTCAGGGGTTTCGGTATTTGGTGCCCAGAGACGGAATCGAACCGCCGACACGGGGATTTTCAATCCCCTGCTCTACCGACTGAGCTATCTGGGCAACGGGGCGCATTAAACGTCTTTTTCAGGGGGTCGTCAAGAAAGTTTTTAAAAAAAATCGAATTATTTCCTTCGCTTACGTCCGCCCCCTGCTGCAAAGGCTTATTCGGACGGTGGAACGTAGCCTTCGGCCTTGGCGTATTCCTCGCCGGAGAGGTACTTGTCCATCTCGGTCTGGAGGAACTTGCGGTCTTCGGCGTTCATCATGTTCAGGCGACGCTCGTTGATCAGCAGGGTCTGGTGTTTCTGCCAGTCGGCCCAAGCTTTCTGCGAGACGTGGTTGAAGATGTCTTCGCCCTTGGCGCCCGGGTACGGTGGGCGTTCCAGGCCTGGCAGTTCTTCTTTGTACTTGCGGCACATTACGGTGCGGGTCATGGCGACTCTCCTGCATTCAATACGTCGGCTGCGTTTTTCAGCAGCTTTTTCACCGGGGCGGCCAGGCCCAGGCGCGGCGGGGTGGCGAGGTTATACCAGAGCCAGTCGTCCTCGGCCACGTGATGGGCGGTCTCCTGGACGCGCACCAGCCAGGGCTCGATGGTCAGCTGGAAGTGGCTGAAGGTGTGCACCAGACCCGGCATCGCCTGGTGTTCGCCAACGTTGAGTGCGTGCTGATCGGCCAGGTGCTGCACGTCGCTGAAGTCATCCAGCTCGGGCAGGCTCCAGAGCCCGCCCCAGAGGCCGGTCGACGGGCGGCGATAGAGCAGGATTTCCCCCGCGTCGTTGGCGAAGATCGGCATCAGCGTGCGCTTCTGCGGCACGGCCTTGCGCGGTTTGGGCACCGGGTAGCGGGTTTCCTGGCCGAGCATATGCGCTTCGCAGCCGCGTTCCAGCGGGCAGAGCAGGCAGATGGGTTTGCTGCGGGTGCAGAGCGTGGCGCCCAGGTCCATCATTGCTTGAGTGTAGTGATTGACCCGGCTGTGGGGCGTGAAACGCTCTGCGGTGGCCCACATCTGCTTGGCTACCTTCGGTTCGCCCGGATAGCCTTCCTGGGCGGTGAAGCGCGCCAGAACGCGTTTGACGTTGCCGTCCAGGATTGGCGCGCGCAGGCCCATGCTGATGCTGGCGATGGCGCCTGCGGTGGACTGGCCGATGCCGGGCAGCTCGGTGAGTTTCTCGACGTCGCGGGGGAATTCGCCACCGTGTTCGCTGACGACGATCTTCGCCGCCTTCTGCAGGTTGCGTGCGCGGGTGTAGTAGCCCAGGCCCGTCCACAGGTGCAGCACTTCGTCTTCCGGCGCGTCGGCCAGGGCCTGGACGGTGGGCAGGGCGTCCATGAAGCGGTCGAAGTAACCCAGCACGGTGCTGACCTGGGTCTGCTGCAGCATGATTTCCGACACCCAGACGCGGTAGGGCGTGATGTTGCGTTGCCAGGGAAGGTCATGGCGGCCGTGACGGTCGTACCAGTCGAGGACGGCGGAGGAGAACTGCTCGGGTTGCATCGGGGGTTCCGGTGTTCAGGGATATGTGTAGGTGGGTTGCGCCGATCCTTGTAGGAGCGAATTCATTCGCGAAGATCGATCAGTCGACGTAAATGCATCGGCTGGGCGATTTTTCGCGAATGAATTCGCTCCTACAGAGGGCTGCGTTGTATCAGATCAGCGTTTGAACAATCCCTTGAGCGCATCCTTGAGCTCGGGACTGACCTTGTCCCCGAGCTTTTCGTCGATCTTGTCGTTGAGCTTTTCACCCAGGCGATCAGTCGCCAGTTTCGCGGCGACCTTGCCCAGGCCTTCGTTGTCCAGGCGGCAGGCCTTGGCGCCCAGTTCCAGCGGGCCGCGGCAGAGGATCGGCCATTCGATGCCGACGAAGCGCGGGTTCACCTCGCAGGCCGGGTCCGGCATGTCGCTCTTGTCGCCTTCGATGATCACGCCCACGCGGTAGTTCATGCCCATCACGCGCAGGTCGATGTCGCCATCGCCGTTGACGGTCAGGCCCGGGGTGCGGACTTTCAGGTCAGGGTTGCTGGCCACGCCATTGCGGAACACCAGATTGCCGTTGAGCTGCTGGAAGGGCGTGTCCTTGCCCCGCGGCTCGCCGCTCAGGGTCTTGCGATTGAGCGTGGAGATGCCACGGCACAGCTGCTGTTCGAGGTTGGCGTTGACCAACACGCCGTCATTCAGCGCGAAGCTGGCGGTGCCGTTGAGGCTTTCGACCAGCGCCTTCTGGCTGTTGCCCTTGGCGGTGACGTCGCTGTTGAGGTTCATCAGGCCGCGCAACGGAGGCGTGGTGCCCTGGCTCTGGATAAAGTGCTCCACCGGCACCTTGGCGATGCGCGTCTGCACGCTGGCCAGCGGCACTTCGGGGCGCACATCGAGGTTGCCTTTGACTTCGAAATTGCCGTTGTAGAGATCGCCGCGCAGGCTGTCGACTGTGACCACGCCGTCAAGCGCCGAGGTTTTCAGCGCGGCGTTCTGGATCGGCAGTTTTTCCACGGTCAGCTTGCCGAAGCTCAGGTCGGCGTCGACATCCAGCTTGCGCATGCGCTCAAGCGGCAGCAGGCGCGCGTCACTCCAGGCCACCTGGGTGGGCTGGTTGGGCAGCGGTGAGGCGCCGGACGGCACCATGGCCTCGGCTTCGCCACTTTGAACCTCGGTTTTGCGTGCGGCACCGGCGGCCTTGGCTTGCTCGCTTTGCGGCGGACGATAGCGGTCGGCATCGAAGGTGTCGGCTTTCAGTTGCAGGCGCAGCGACTGTTTGGCGAAGTCTTCCACCGCCACGTGACCGGTGAAGGTGCTGTCGTCGAGTTTGAGCGTCAGGTCATCCAGCGACACGCTGCTCTGGGTGGCGGCGATGCGGGTGACCATCTCCAGCCTGGTCAGGCTGCCTTCGCCCAGTGCCGGCGCGGGTTGGCCGATGCTGTCGAGGAAGTCGCGCAAGTTGAACTGGGCGATGGACAGGCCGCCACTCAGTTGCGGGCTCTTGTCCAGATCACGCACATGCAGCTCGCCGATGGCGCGCAGCTGGTTGGCTGAGAGTTTGAGGTTGGTCCATTCGGCGACGTTGGCCGACATGTCTGCCAGCAACTGGCCCTGGGCGGAGAACGTCACGGTTTTGCCTTGCAGCGGGTCGCCCGCCGCTTCGCCGGAGAAGCGCATGTCATCGAACTGGTAGCGCTTGAGGGCGCGGTCAAAGCGCAGCTTGCCGGTCAGCTCGGTCTTGGTGCGGACCACCGGCTGGTTGGTGCTGAGGAACGCGGTGAGTTTTACCGGGATGTCGGTGGCGTTGTGCACGGGGCCGGTGCTCAGCTGAATGCTCTCGGCGGTGAATTGCCGGGCTTTCTGCATGTCGTTGAAATCGACCCGCGCGTTGTTCACGGTCAGGCTGTCGATGTCCAGTTTGAGCGGTTGCCATGTTCTTTCCGGTTTGGCGCTGTCGGCCGTGCTTTCAGGCGCAGGAGCAGGCGCAGCCGGTTGCGCCGGATCGGCCGGCTTGGGCGGCACCTTGCCGATGTCTTCCCAGTTGCCATGGCCGGTTTCGTCACGGGTCAGGGTCAGGTTCAGGCCTTCAACCCGCACGTCGCTCATCTGCACTTCCTTGCGCAGCAGCGGCAGCACGCGCACCGAAAGCCCGAGCATTTGCAGGTCGGCGAAAGGCTTGGTCGGCTCGTTCAGCGTGGCGATGCTGGCGTCGTGCAGCTCAAGGCCCAGCCAGGGGAACAGGCTCCAGCCGATGTCGCCGTTGAGGGTCAGTTCGACGTGAGCCCGCTCGCGGACCAGTTTACGAATCTCGTCTTTGTAGTCGTTGGGATCAAACAGATGGGTCAAGGCAAAGCCGAGAGCCACGATGATCAGCAACAGCCCGAGAATGAATAGTCCCAGGATTTTGCCGAACGCTTTCATGGGCGAGTCCTTGTAATCGAGTCGTTCAAAATTTAGCCCGCGAGTATAGCGTTCTCACGCAGGCGCCGGGCCCCGGTCGGCCTTGCGCGGTGTCTGACCAATGTTTAGCGGATGTTTGCACAGCTGGGACAGCACGAAAACGAGGTTATTCCGAGTGATCCTATAGATGGCGCGCAAGGTTCATGCAATGACAGATGGCATAAAAAAGGTAATGGCAGATTGATTTAAGTCACGCGTCAAGTGGTAATCTCTCGCCGGTCGCAGCCAGCCTGCGTCCAATTGTCACGTAATGAGGCTTTCTGCCGATAAAACTTCCGATGCTTGCGGCGTTAAGAGAAGTGGCGGAGGTAATGCCGGAGTTCATGCGCGGCACCACTATAAATGGGGGCACTACAATGAGTTCTACTGCTGCTCTGGGCGATTCCGTCGCTCAGCCTGCGTTCCTGTCCAAGGAACGCATCATCGCCAAACGCGGTTTCAACCGCTGGATGGTTCCGCCAGCTGCGCTGGCCATTCACCTGTGTATCGGCATGGCCTATGGCTTCTCGGTGTTCTGGTTGCCGCTGTCCAAGGCAATCGGTATCAAGACCGCCGTCGCCTGCGCGCCCGACATGGGCTTCTTCGAGCAGATCTTCTCGTCCAGCTGTGACTGGCCGATTTCGATGCTCGGCTGGATCTACACCCTGTTCTTCATCTTCCTGGGCTGCTCGGCTGCCATCTGGGGTGGCTGGCTGGAACACGCAGGCCCACGCAAGGCGGGTGTCGTTTCGGCACTGTGCTGGTGTGGCGGTCTGCTGATTTCCGCGCTCGGCGTTTATACCCATCAGATCTGGATGATGTGGATTGGCTCGGGCGTGATCGGCGGTATCGGTCTGGGCCTGGGTTACATCTCGCCGGTCTCGACCCTGATCAAGTGGTTCCCGGACAAGCGCGGCATGGCCACCGGCATGGCGATCATGGGCTTCGGCGGCGGTGCGATGGTGGGTGCTCCACTGGCGACCGCGCTGATGAGCCACTTCGCCACGCCTGACAGCGTCGGCGTCTGGCAGAGCTTCGTGGCCATGGCCGTGATCTACTTCGTCTTCATGATCGGCGGTGCCCTGCTGTACCGCGTTCCGCCTACTGGCTGGAAGCCTGAAGGCTGGACCGCTCCGGTCAAGAAAGCCAACAACGCAATGGTCACCAGCCGCCACGTACACGTGAGCGTGGCCTGGAAAACCCCGCAATTCCGTCTGGTCTGGCTGGTGCTGTGCCTGAACGTCTCGGCGGGTATCGGCATTCTGGGCATGGCCTCGCCACTGCTGCAGGAAGTGTTCGGCGGCAAGCTGCTGGGCACCGATCAGGCCTTCGGCCAGCTGGACGCCTCGCAACTGGCGGCCATCGCGGCCATCGCTGCAGGCTTCACCGGCCTGCTGAGCCTGTTCAACATCGGCGGTCGTTTCTTCTGGGCCTCGTTCTCCGACTACATCGGCCGCAAGACCACCTACTTCGTGTTCTTCGCGCTGGGCTTCCTGCTGTATTCGTCGGTTCCGACCCTGGGCCACTTGGGCAGCGTTGCGCTGTTCGTGGCGGCGTTCTGCGTGGTGCTGTCGATGTACGGCGGCGGTTTTGCCACCGTTCCGGCCTACCTGGCTGACCTGTTCGGTACGCAAATGGTCGGTGCGATCCACGGTCGTCTGCTGACTGCCTGGGCCGCCGCTGGCGTGCTGGGTCCGGTGCTGGTGAACTACTTGCGCGAGTATCAGCTGAGCCACGGCGTGGCGCGTGCCGATGCCTACGACATCACCCTGTACATCCTCGCAGGCCTGCTGGTGCTGGGTTTCATCTGCAACATGCTGGTGCGCCCGGTGGCCGACAAGTACTTCATGACCGAAGAAGAATTGAAGGCCGAGCAGGCGATCGGTCACGACGCTGGCGCGGACCACACCACTTCGCTGGAGTGGAAAGCCGACCCGAGCACCAAGCCATTGGCAATTCTGGCCTGGCTGGCCGTGGGCATTCCGCTGGCGTGGGGTGTGTGGATCACCCTGCAGAAGACTGCGGTGTTGTTTCACTAAACCGCTGTTGGAATCGGCCTGAGCGTTTTTCAGGCCGACGCAGAACCTGTGGGAGCGAGCTTGCTCGCGAAAGCGGTCGGACAGCCGACAGAGATGTTGGATGTTAAGCCCTCTTCGCGAGCAAGCTCGCTCCCACAATCGTTTATTGTGAGCTTGTACAGACATGTCTGCTCCCGATGACGCCTGACTCCCTCCGTCTGCCATAACACGCTTCGTGTTTCTGTTTCCCCGCCACACGCCTATAATGTCTGCCTTTTTCGCCCAATGATTTGCGGAGCTGGTGATGGCCGAACGTAAGGCGTTCGTCGAGCGCGACACCCTGGAAACCCAGGTCAAAGCCTCGATCAACCTGGATGGCACCGGAAAGGCTCGATTCAATATCGGTGTGCCTTTTCTTGAACACATGCTCGACCAGATCGCCCGTCACGGGCTGATCGACATCGAACTCGATTGCAAAGGTGACCTGGAAATCGACGACCACCACACCGTGGAAGACGTCGGTATCACTCTGGGCCAGGCGTTCAGCAAGGCCATCGGCGACAAGAAAGGCATCCGCCGCTACGGCCACGCCTATGTGCCGCTGGACGAAGCGCTGTCGCGCGTGGTCATCGACTTCTCCGGCCGTCCGGGCCTGCAGATGCACGTGCCGTACACCCGCGCCACTGTGGGCGGCTTCGACGTTGACCTGTTCCAGGAGTTCTTCCAGGGCTTCGTCAACCACGCCAACGTCACCCTGCACATCGACAACCTGCGCGGTCACAACACCCATCACCAGATCGAAACCGTGTTCAAGGCTTTCGGCCGCGCGCTGCGCATGGCCGTCGAGCTCGATGACCGCATGGCAGGGCAAATGCCGTCGACCAAGGGCGTGCTGTAATGCAGACGGTTGCAGTTATCGACTACGGCATGGGCAACCTGCATTCGGTAGCCAAGGCGCTGGAGCACGTAGGCGCCGGCCGAGTGCTGATCACCAGCGACGCCGAGGTGATCCGCGAAGCCGACCGCATCGTGTTTCCGGGTGTGGGCGCGATTCGCGATTGCATGGCTGAAATCCGTCGCCTGGGCTTCGACGCGCTGGTGCGCGAAGTCAGCCAGGATCGTCCGTTCCTCGGCATCTGTGTCGGCATGCAGGCGCTGATGGACCGCAGCGAAGAGAACGACGGCGTTGGTTGCATCGGCGTGTTTCCCGGCCAGGTGCGTTTCTTCGGCAAGGATCTGCACGAAGACGGCCAGCACCTGAAAGTCCCGCACATGGGCTGGAACGAAGTGGCGCAGGCGGTGGATCACCCGCTGTGGCACGGCATTCCCGACAAGGCGCGGTTCTATTTCGTACACAGCTATTACATCGAATCGCCGAACCCGCGGCAGATCGTCGGCCGTGGCCACTATGGCCGCGACTTCGCCGCCGCACTGGCTGACGGTTCGCGCTTCGCCGTGCAGTTCCACCCCGAGAAGAGCCATACCCATGGCCTGCAATTGCTGCAGAACTTCGCTGCGTGGGACGGTCGCTGGTAATGAGCCGCAAGAACAAGCCGCCGATCATGACCCTCACTCCCGAGCAGGAGAGCGAGGCGTGTCACAAGATCAAGCGGTTCATGGAAGACCGCTTCGAACTGGACCTGGGTTCGTTCGAGGCGGCTGAAATCCTTGAATTGTTCAGCCGCGAAATTGCCCCGCACTATTACAACCGGGCGATCTTCGACGCGCAGGCGCTCTTGAAGGAGCGTTTCGAAAGCATCGAAAGCGATGTTTGGGCGCTCGAGAAAAACTAATTTCCGATTAAGTAGGTTTCCAGATGCTGATTATTCCCGCTATCGACCTCAAAGACGGTGCCTGCGTGCGCCTGCGCCAGGGTCGCATGGAAGATTCCACAGTGTTCTCCGATGATCCGGTGAGCATGGCCGCCAAGTGGGTTGAAGGCGGTTGCCGCCGTCTGCATCTGGTCGACCTGAACGGCGCGTTCGAAGGCCAGCCGGTCAATGGCGAAGTGGTCACTGCCATCGCCAAGCGCTATCCGAACCTGCCGATCCAGATCGGCGGCGGCATTCGCTCGCTGGAAACCATCGAGCACTACGTCAAGGCGGGCGTGAGCTACGTGATCATCGGCACCAAGGCGGTCAAGGAGCCTGAGTTCGTCGCCGAAGCCTGCCGCGCGTTCCCGGGCAAAGTGATCGTGGGCCTGGATGCGAAGGACGGTTTCGTCGCCACCGACGGCTGGGCTGAAGTCAGCTCGGTGCAGGTGATTGACCTCGCCAAGCGTTTCGAAGCCGACGGCGTCTCGGCCATCGTTTATACCGACATCGCCAAAGACGGCATGATGCAGGGCTGCAACGTGCCGTTCACCGCTGCGCTGGCCGCTGCGACCAAGATCCCGGTCATCGCTTCCGGCGGTATCCACAACCTGGGCGACATCAAGGCGCTGCTGGATGCCAAGGCACCGGGCATCATCGGCGCCATTACCGGCCGCGCGATTTACGAAGGCACGCTGGATGTGGCCGAAGCCCAAGCCTTCTGCGATCAGTACGCGGTCTGATTCGTAGGAGCGCGCTTGCCCGCGATTGCGGTGTGTCAGCAACAGAAATGTTGAGTGAAGAGACGCAATCGTCGGATTGCCGCCCAGAGCAAGCGCGCTCCTACAGTTGATCTACAGAATTTTGGAGACATAGCCCATGGCCCTGGCTAAACGCATCATCCCTTGCCTGGACGTCGACAACGGTCGCGTGGTCAAGGGTGTGAAGTTCGAGAACATCCGCGATGCCGGTGACCCGGTCGAGATCGCCCGTCGTTACGACGAGCAGGGTGCCGACGAGATTACCTTTCTCGACATCACCGCCAGCGTCGATGGCCGCGACACCACGTTGCATACCGTCGAGCGCATGGCCAGCCAGGTGTTCATCCCGCTGACCGTGGGTGGTGGCGTGCGTACCGTGCAGGACATCCGCAACCTGCTCAACGCCGGTGCCGACAAGGTCTCGATCAACACCGCTGCGGTATTCAACCCCGAGTTCGTCGGCGAGGCGGCTGCGCGTTTCGGCTCGCAGTGCATCGTCGTCGCCATCGACGCCAAGAAGGTCTCCGGCCCGGGCGAAACCCCACGCTGGGAAATCTTCACCCACGGCGGGCGCAAGCCGACGGGGCTGGACGCCGTCGAGTGGGCGAAGAAGATGGAAGGCCTGGGGGCTGGTGAGATCCTGCTCACCAGCATGGATCAGGACGGCATGAAAAACGGCTTCGACCTGGGCGTGACCCGCGCCATCAGCGATGCGCTGGGCATTCCGGTGATCGCGTCCGGTGGTGTGGGCAACCTGCAGCACCTGGCCGACGGCGTGCTTGAAGGCCACGCCAGCGCGGTGCTGGCGGCGAGTATTTTCCATTTCGGTGAATACACCGTGCCTGAGGCCAAGGCGTTCATGGCCAGGCAGGGCATTGTCGTTCGCTGATCAAGGGAACAGCAGGTCGGTACGTGGCAGCGACGCTTGCCTGGACCGCTCAAACGCCTTCGAGCACAGCTTGAGGGGCAGTTCGGACGCGGAGAAGGTCATCACGCCCTCAAACATATAGGGCGTGTAGCCCTGCGGCGCATCGCACTGCACCGCGTTGGGCGCGCCGGATTTGAACTGGTAGGCGAACAACGACGGGTCGGAGAAGTAAGGCGTTACGCGGTAGCCGCCATCGGCCAGTCGATCGATCGTCAACTCCGGTGCGCGAGTAGGGCCTGGTGGCGCCAACTCCATCGCCACGATCACCGGCTTGTTCATAACCTCAGGTTCAGGGCGCTGATCCTGCGAGGCCACGCCAATGATGCACAGAAAGTGCATGCCTGGCTCAGGGCCAACGGTGTCGGCAATCAACGCCCCGTTTGCAGGGCTGGCGTCCTTGTAATAATGCGGGCTCTCGCAATCCGATGCGTTACGGGTGCTCTTGTAGCGATACATCTGCGTGTCCAGCGAGAACGGCCAGGCCCATGTCGGCAGCACTAACCCGCCGTGCTCATCCAGTGTGATCCTGCTGTAGGTCTTGGGTGAGTAGGCATCGCTCAGGGTCATTTCCAGTGTCGGGAACAACTCGCAGTCAAGGTCGTCCGGGTTGAACAGGCCGTTGGCGAAACACGTCCGCAAACCTATTGTCGGGCTGGAGTACTGAGTGTCTGGCGACCACACTGGCTGGCCTTCTTTGATCTCGCAGGGGGCGTCGGTCCTGCAGCGGTTTTCCTCCTTTGCGCGGTTCGTCGAAGTGCTCAGCACGGCCATTATCCGGTTTGACTGCCGATCCATTACGGGACTTCCCGAGCTGCCGGGCGCGAGACCTGCGCAGCGATGTTTGTGGAATCGGCGGAAGACATAGATCTCCTCGACCAGATCCTCGGCGCTCTCGTACGGGCACGTCGACAGCCTCAGTCCCGGTGTATCTTCATGGCCCGAAGGTACCCCAACGATCATCAGGTCCGTGCCTGCAGTGGGCGAGTCGGCGCTCAATGTCAGCGGTTCGATGCCCTTATCGAGCAGGGCCTGCAGCGGTGCGTGCAGTTCAATGATTGCCAGGTCCGCACCGCGCAGGGTCGCTCTGACGATCTGCTTCAACGGGTAGCGCTGAATCTGGTGCATGTTGCCGGTGAAGTAGTCGAAATCGATGTGGCCCGTCACGGGAACATCCTGTACGAAATTGAGGCTCTGGCGGGTCGCGCAGTGGCCGCTGGTGAGAATGTACGCAGGGCCCGAGGCTGGCGCGCCTTCGTTGCGAGAATCGATCAGGGCCCCGGTGCAGCGAGACTTTTGTGTGGCCTGATTGACCTGCAGGCGACCCACCGCTCGCCAGTGATCGTGACGCCCCTGTGCATTGTCGAGGGCCACGGAGGCCGAATGATTCACCAGGCCTTGGCCATAATCCCGAGCCTGTGTCGGCCCGGCTGAAATGAGCACGACCATTACAGCCATTGCAGTGGAGGGAGCAGCTTTTCGATGTTTCATGCGATACCTTTCTAACCTGTTGGCCCCCGTTCAAGGTCTGAGTTCATGGGGGAAACCAGCAGCTAGCCAGAAACGGCGAGCCTGAAATCCATACATATATATTGAGCGTCTGCGAAGCTGCTCAAGGCTCTGGACAAGGCGGCCCGGGATCCTCACTCTGTGCGCAGCCATGGATAAGGAAAGTGTTGTATGTTGAAACCGGTGGCGTTTTTTCTTGCACTGTTCGGTTTGATGTCAGGCGTGGGCGCATATGCGCAAGATTTGCCCGTAAACGCTGGTGACGGTGGGAAGGCGGCTTATTCGATGGTGCTCCTGACCGAGAATTTCCCGCCTTACAACATGGCCAACGACGGCAAGAACTTTGCCCAGGAGAGCAATATCCAGGGCATCGCCGTGGAGATCGTGCGCGAGACCTTCAAGCGCGCCGGTATCGGCTACAGCATGACCCTGCGTTTTCCCTGGGAGCGCATCTACAAACTCGCACTGGAAAAGCCCGGCTATGGCGTGTTCGTCATGGCGCGTGTGGCCGAGCGCGAGAAACTGTTCAAGTGGGTCGGCCCCATCGGTCCGGACGACTGGATCATGCTCGCCCGCGCTGACAGCCCGATCGAGCTGAACTCTCTTGAAGACGCCAGGCATTACCGGATCGGCGCCTACAAGGGCGATGTCATCGCCGAGGAACTGGGGCGCCAGGGCATGAAGCCGCTGACCGTGCTCAGTGACAAGGACAACGCCAGAAGGCTGGTCGAGGGGCAGATCGATCTGTGGGCGACGGGCGACCCGGCAGGGCGCTATCTGGCGCGTCAGGAAGGCGTGACGGGGCTCAAGACGGTGCTGCGCTTCAACAGCGCCGAACTGTATCTGGCGCTGAACAAGGACACGCCGGATGAGGTGGTCAAGAAGCTGCAGACGGCGTTGGATCAGTTGCGCAAGGAAGGGGCGGTGGATGGGATTTTAGGCAAATACCTCTGATGATCGGAGGCTTCTGCCCGGAGGGCGTGGGAGCTGCCGGGGTGGCGCTCCACCTTGCCAGCGATCTGCCGCGAAGCGGCAGTAAAATCAGGCAGCTTGGCCGTGTCAGATACATCGCGTCGTGGAATTCACTGTCGCTTCGCAACAGATCGCCGGCAAGCCGGGCTCCCACGGCCTCCGGCCAGAATCAAAAGCGCGATTGCGTCACGGGTCAGCGATAAACCCCATCCTTCCCATGCCCGGCCATCGCCTGATTGCCGCGCAGGCTGATCATGTGGCGCAGCTCGATCCACTCGATGCCTTGTGACTTGAGCTTGGGCAACTCGCGCTCCAGCACCTCCATGGTCACCGGATACGGATGGCCGATCATCACCGCAGAACCCTGCTTGTGGGCCAGCTTGATCGCGGTCTGCAGCTGGCCGTAGATGGCTTCGGCGGTGCGCTCATCGTCCAGAAACACATCCCGTGACAGGCTCGCCAGCCCGATCTTCTGCGCTTCTGCCGCCGCAACCGTCTTGGCGCTGGTGCGGCTGTCGACCAGGAACAGATGACGGCGCTGCAACTCGCCAGCCAACCAGGCCATGGCCACTGGTTCTGCGGTCATGCGGCTGCCTTCGTGGTTGTTGATCCCGGCGGCGTACGGCACTTTCAGCAGCGCGGCGTTGAGGCGCGACTCAAGTTCGGGCAATGGCAGATCGGGGCGCCAGGCGTAAGGCCCGGTGGCGGGGTCCATTGGCATGTGCAGCATGACCGTGCGGCCGGCCTTGTGGGCCTGGCGGGCGAAGTCGGTGGCGTGTGGGGTGTCAGGCATGATCGCCAGCGTCACGGGGCCGGGCAGGGCCAGCACGCGGCTGTCCTTTTCGGTACTTTGCCCCAGGTCGTCGATGATCAGGCTGATGTAGGCCGCTTTCGGCTTCTGGCCGTTGGCGGAAGGCTCGGCGGATGCCGCCGCGTGGGCGGCACCGGTCAGAGCGACTGTAAGCACTGCGAGGGCTCTGGCGAGCCCCTTCAAACGAAATCGCATATCAATTGCCGCGTGTCACACTCAATCCCTTGAGCAGGCTCAGGGCCTGGTTCAGCTGATAGTCGTCGTCCTGCGGACGCGCCTTGGCAGCCTTGGATTTGGTGGTCGGCTTGTCCGCGCCGCCATTGCCGTTGCCCAGGTGGCCGAGCAGGTCGGCTTCCTTGTAGTTCTCGCCATCGGCTTCGGTGGTGAGCTTGCCGCGTTTGACTTCGATGTCCGGGTTGATGCCCTGTGCCTGGATCGAGCGGCCGTTGGGCGTGAAGTACAGCGCCGTGGTGATCTTCAGCGCGCGGTCGTTGGCCAGTGGCAGAACGGTCTGCACCGAGCCTTTGCCGAAGGTGTCGGTGCCCATCAGGATGCCGCGTTTCTGGTCTTGCAGGGCGCCGGCGACGATCTCGGAGGCCGAGGCACTGCCGCCGTTGATCAGCACCACCAGCGGCGCGCCTTCGCTGGCGTCGGCCGGGTCTGCCGAGAAGCGCAGTTCGGAGTTGGCGATGCGGCCCTTGGTGTAGACGATCAGGCCCTTGGTCAGGAAATGGTCGGCCACTTCAACTGCCGCCTGCAGCACGCCGCCGGGGTTGTTGCGCAGGTCCAGGATCAGGCCGTTCATCTTCTTGCCGTTGTCCTTGCGCAGTTTGGCCAGCGCCTTGCCGACTTCCTCGCCGGTCTTGACCTGGAACTGGGTGATGCGGATGTAGCCGTAGCCCGGCTCGAGCATCTGCGACTTCACGCTCTTGACCTGAATGGTCGCGCGGGCCAGCGTCACGTCGAACGGGTTGCCGCCGTCGCGCACCAGGGTGAGGGTGATTTTCTCGCCGATCTTGCCGCGCATCTTGTCGACCGCTTCCTGCATGGTCTGACCCTGGGTCGGCGCGCCGTTGATCTTGACGATCAGGTCGCCTGCCTCGATGCCAGCCTTGGAAGCCGGGGTGTCGTCGATCGGCGAGACCACCTTGATGAAGCCGTCCTCGACGCCCACTTCGATGCCCAGCCCGCCGAATTCGCCGCTGGTGCTTTCCTGCAGCTCCTGGAAGTCTTCCGGGCCCAGGTAGGCAGAGTGCGGGTCGAGGTTGCTGAGCATGCCCTTGATGGCGTTTTCCAGCAGGGTCTTGTCATCCACCGGCTCGACGTACGCGGCCTTGATCCGGTCCATCACCTCGGCGAAGGTGCGCAGCTCGTCGAGCGGCAGCGGCGCCTTGAGGTTCGCCGCATTGGCGGGCGCGGAGGCCAAGGCGGCAGGCGTCGCAGCAGGGGCGGCACCGGCGGCCATGGCCTGCGGAGCACCGAGAACCACGGCGATGGTCAGGGCCAGCGAGGTGAGGCGGGACGAAAACGGCATCTCTTACGAACTCCTGAGTGAGGCGTCGACTTATCCTTGAGAGCGACACCATTGGGCCGGATCACTAGGGCGACCCTGCTGACGAATAGCGAAATACAGCGCCGGCGTGTCCTGACCACCACCACTGTTGCCCACAGTGGCGATCGCTTCCCCGGCTTTTACAACGTCCCCAGCTTCTTTCAACAGACTCTGGTTGTGACCGTACAGACTCAAATAACCGTTGCCATGGTCGAGAATGACCAGAAGCCCGGCCCCGCGCAACCAGTCGGCGAACACCACACGGCCACCATGTACGGCGTGTACCTGGCTGCCGGCGCTGGCGCTGATCATCACGCCGTCCCACTTGGTGCGGTCGTCATCGCCGCGGGTTTCCCCGAAGCGCGCCAACAATCGACCATCGACAGGCCAGGGAAGTTTTCCCTTTGCGGCTTCAAATGCGCCACCAAAGGATTGACCCGCGCTGGAAACCAGTGCGCCCGGCGCCTTGGTGGGGCGGCGCGGGGCTTCGTCGCTGTCGTCCTTGCCACGGCTTTTGGCCAGCGCTTCCTGCTCGCGCTGGCGCTTCTCGGCCTCCTGCTGGGCCAGCAGCGCTTTCTGCCGCGCCTCTTCGGCTTCGCGGGCTTGCCGGGCGAGGGTTTCTTCGATGGTCTTGAGGACTTTAGTCAGGTCTGCCTGATCCTGCTGGCGCGCCTGCAGTTTCTGATCGCGGGCCTTGTAGTCCTGATTGAGCTTGGCCAGCGCCACCTGACGTTCCTGGCGCACGGTGTCGAGCTGGGCCTTCTGGTCGTCCAGCGTGCTTTTTTGCACCAGCAACTGGGCCTGCTGCATGTCGATGTCTTTTTCGACTTCGGCCAGTTGGCGCAGGGTTTCGTTGAAGGTGCGCAACTGCGCCAGACGGGCCTGGCTCAGGTAGTCGTAATAGGTGAGGGTGCGGGCGAATTTTTCCGGGTTCTGCTGGTTGAGCAGCAGCTTGAGGTATTCCTGGCGACCATTCTGGTAGGCGGCGCGGGCCTGTATCGCGATCAGGCGTTGTTGTTCAACGCGTGCGCTCTGGAGTTTTTTTTTCTCCCCATCGAGCCTTTGCAGCTCGGTTTCACTCTTTTTTAGTTCCTTTTGCAGGGCCTCCACCTGCTTTTCCAGCTTGCCCATTTCGGTTTCGGTGGCGCGCAGGTCCTTCTGGACCCCGGATTTTTCTTCCTGCAACTGGCCCAGCACTTTCTTCAGCTCAGCGATGTCCTGACGCGTGGCATCGAGCTGTTTCTGGGTTTGTGCGCGCTCATCGTCGGCAAAGGCCGGATTGAGCAGACAAATCAAGGCTAGGGCGATCAGGGCGCGGAGCATGGGGTTGGGCATTACCAGAGGTGAAGACGGGCCTAGTATGCCCGCCGATGGCTGCAAAAAAAACGCTCCGGGAGCGCGGCTTTCAGACATTTCATACAAATAACCGGCCTGGACGCGATGCCAGGCCGGTTATCGGGTCTTACTTGGCGACCAGAATCGAGGTGCCGGTCATTTCTTTCGGGATTTCCAGGCCCATCAGCATCAGCATGGTCGGCGCAACGTCAGCCAGCACGCCGCCTTCGCGTACCTTCAGGTCACGCTTGCCGACGTAGACGAACGGCACCGGTTCCGTGGTGTGCGCGGTGTGCGCCTGGCCTGTGGTGTCGTCGGTCATCTGCTCGACGTTGCCGTGGTCTGCGGTGATCAGCGCTTCGCCGCCGACCTTTTCCAGCGCCTCGGTGATGCGGCCCACGCAGACGTCCAGGCATTCGACCGCCTTGACCGCCGCTTCCATGATGCCGCTGTGGCCGACCATGTCGCCGTTGGCGTAGTTGACCACGATCACGTCGTAACGCTGGTTTTCGATGGCGTCGACGATCTTGTCGGTGACTTCCGGCGCGCTCATTTCAGGCTGCAGGTCGTAGGTCGCGACTTTCGGCGATGGAATCAGGATGCGCTCTTCGCCTTCGAACGGCTCTTCGCGGCCACCGGAGAAGAAGAAGGTCACGTGGGCGTACTTCTCGGTCTCGGCGATGCGCAGCTGGGTCTTGCCGTTCTTGGCCAGGTATTCGCCCAGCACGTTTTCCAGGCTGCCTTTGGTGAACGCGGCGGGTGCCGGAATAGAGGCAGAATATTCGGTCAACCCGACGTAGCCAGCCAGCTTCGGCTGACGGGCGCGGGCGAAGTCCTTGAAGTCATCTTCGACGAACACGCGAGACAGCTCGCGAGCGCGGTCGGCGCGGAAGTTCATGAACACCACGGCGTCGCCGTCTTCGACCTTCACTTGCTCGCCGATGCGGGTGGCTTTGACGAATTCGTCGTTCTCGCCACGCTCGTAGGCGGCGTCCAGCCCGGCTTTGGCGGTCTCGGCCTGGAATTCCGACTTACCGTCGACGATCAGGTTGTAGGCAGACTCAACGCGCTCCCAGCGGTTGTCGCGGTCCATGGCGAAGTAGCGGCCGATGATGGTGGCGGTACGGCCCTTGCCCAGACGCTTGTAGGCCGTCTCCATGGTTTCCAAGTACTGGTGCGCGCTGCGCGGCGGCGTGTCGCGGCCGTCGAGGAAGGCGTGCAGGTAGATCTTGTCGGCGCCACGCTTGACGGCCAGTTCGACCATCGCCACCAGGTGGTCTTCGTGGCTGTGCACGCCACCGTCCGAGAGCAGGCCCATGACGTGAACGGCCTTGCCGGCAGCCACAGCCTTGTCCACGGCGGCGCAAATGGTCGGGTTCTCGAAGAACTCGCCGTCGCGGATCGCCTTGGTCACGCGCGTGAAATCCTGATACACCACGCGGCCAGCGCCCAGGTTCATGTGGCCGACTTCGGAGTTGCCCATCTGGCCGTCTGGCAGGCCGACGTCCATCCCGGACCCGGAGATCAGGCCGTTGGGCATGGTCTTGTACAGGCGATCGAACACCGGCGTCTTCTTGTTGGCAGTCGCGGTGTAGACAGCGTTGCCTTCGTGGCTGTCGCTGTGACCGAAGCCGTCCAGGATGATCAGAACCAGAGGTTTAGGCGTGGTAGTCATGAATCCCACTCTTGGCTAAAAGGTGATGGAGGAAAAAGATCGACATTCTAGGGGCTGTTGCCTTCCCAGTGCGAGTGGCCGTGTTGAAAGGACAGCGCACCCGCCAGCGGGTTCAAAAGCGGCGACCGCTGTACGGGCTTTGGCGCACCTTGGGGGCTGTGTATACTGGCCGGCATTTTAACGCCCTGGAACCCGATGATGGTCGAGCACCTGATTGCATTTGCCACTAACCACTATTTGATCGCTGGCGCTTTCGTCATCCTGCTGGCGCTGCTGATCGCCACCGAGTTGAACAAGGGCGGCAAGAGCCTCTCTACCGGCGAGTTGACCGCACTGGTCAACCGCGACGAAGCCGTCGTCATCGACGTGCGCGCCAAGAAGGAATACGCCACCGGGCATATCGTCGGCGCGCTGAGCTTCCCTCAGGACAAGATCATGACCCGTACTTCGGAGCTGGAGAAGTACAAGTCCAAGACCCTGATCATCGTCGACGCCGCTGGCCAGCACGCCGGCCACGTAGCCCGCGAGCTGCTCAAGGCCGGTTTCACTGCCGCCAAGCTGTCGGGCGGCGTCTCGTCGTGGCGCGGCGACAACCTGCCACTGGTGAAGTAAATGGCTCAGGTCGTCGTCTACTCCAGCGATTATTGCCCTTATTGCTCGCGCGCCAAGTACCTGCTCGAGAGCAAGAATGTCGACTTCGAAGAGATCAAGGTCGACGGCAAGCCACAGATTCGCGCAGAAATGACCCAAAAGGCCGGGCGCACGTCGGTGCCGCAGATCTGGATCGGCTCGGTCCACGTCGGCGGTTGCGACGATCTGTTCGCGCTGGAACGCGCAGGCAAACTCGATGCGCTGCTGAGCGCCTGAATCCCATACGTACAAGACCCTATATAGAGAAGGATCTGAGATGACCGATCAACAGAACAACGGCGCCACTTCCAACGAAGAAGCTCCACAGTTTTCCCTGCAGCGCATCTACGTGCGTGACCTGTCGTTCGAAGCGCCGAAAAGCCCGGCGATCTTCCGTCAGGAGTGGACCCCAAGCGTCAGCCTGGACCTGAACACCCGTCAGAAGCAGCTCGAAGGCGACTTCTTCGAAGTGGTGTTGACCCTGTCGGTGGAAGTGAAGAACGGCGAAGAAATCGCGTTCATCGCTGAAGTCCAGCAAGCCGGTATCTTCCTGATCAAGGGCCTGGACGCGGCTTCCATGAGCCACACCCTGGGTGCCTTCTGCCCGAACATCCTGTTCCCGTACGCCCGCGAAACCATCGACAGCCTGGTCGTGCGCGGTTCGTTCCCTGCGCTGATGCTGGCTCCGGTCAACTTCGACGCCCTGTACGCGCAAGAACTGCAGCGCATGCAGGAAGCGGGCGAAACCCCGGCTCCGACTGTTCAGTAAGGTTTGCTGGATGGATGAAAAAAAAGCGCCTTTTGTGGGCGCTTTTTTTTGGGTGGGGTGTTGGCTTGAGATTCTTACTCTGTTGCCCTGCGGGCCTATTCGCCAGCAAGCTGGCTCCCACATTTTTTGCAACGTGCCGCCATCTGACAGATCGCCTTGACCGCCTTTGGTGATCGACTCCAAATCGCCAAGCTTTTAAGCAACAGGGTCACCCCATGATTTCAAGCCTGACGCCAAAGGCTAACAATGGGGTGTGTCAGGCCATGGCACGTTGCAGCAAATGTGGGAGCCAGCTTGCTGGCGAATAGGCCCGAAGGGCATCAAAGTAAGAATCCCAAGCCAAGAACAATTACTTGAACCCGAGCTGCCGCCACCCCTCATAAACCGCCACGGCCACGGTGTTGGACAGGTTCAGGCTGCGGCAGCCTTCGCGCATGGGCAGGCGCAGGCGTTGCTCGCTGGACAGCGGGTCGAGCACCTCGGGCGGCAGGCCGCGGCTTTCCGGGCCGAAGAGAAAGGCGTCGCCTTCCTGGAACGCCACATCGTGGAAGGGCCTGGAACCCTTTGTGGTAAAAGCGAACAGGCGCGCAGGGCCGATGCTTTCCAGGCAACTGGCCAGGTCGGCGTGGCGGTGCAGCGTGGCGTATTCGTGATAGTCAAGGCCTGCGCGGCGCAGGCGCTTGTCATCGAGCTCGAAGCCCAGCGGCTCGATCAGATGCAGGCTGCAGCCGCTGTTGGCGCAGAGCCTGATGATGTTGCCGGTATTCGGCGGAATTTCTGGTTGAAAAAGGATCACGTGAAACATGCACGGCTCCGAACATAAGGACGGGATGCATTCTACCCCTGATGAGGACCCGAGACCGAAGCTATGGCGGCGGTTTTTGGGGTCTATCGCGATTTTCGGCGTGATGGTCGGCCTGATGATCGGTCGGCTCACGGCGCCGGACCCGATCGAGCTGCAACAGATCGAGGCGCTGCCCGATGGCGTGGCGGTGTGGTTCAACCGCGAGCCGCAACTGCATGGCGAGATCGTCGACGGCGCCGTGGCGCTGCTGTTCAACGCGCAAGGTCAGGCGCAGCATGGCGAACTCAAGCTCAACGGCCGGGATGTGCGCTGGCGGGTACGTAAAAGCGATAAGGGATTGTTGCTGAACCTGCTGGCGGCCCGTCCGTTGCGCGGTGAGTGGCACGGCGCAACTCAGGACGGGCGCTGGAGACTCCAAGTGAGTCTCCGGGAGGAATAAAAGAGGGGATTCCCCGGCCTGCCTGTACCAAGGTCCCCAAAACTGGTGATGCTTAACCTATTGCAGCGTGCGTGCCAGTTTTGGAGAAGACCTTGGAAAAACTTCAAAAAATCTCGCAAGGGCCCGGATCAAGGGCATTTGAGCGAGTGTTTACAGGAGTGGACGGTTTCCGGCATTCGAATCGGTTTTCGAATTTGGCTATTTTCTGATCGGTTTTGCACGTTATTCGCGCATTTTTCAGAGGCATGGGGCCAAAGTGATGCACGGCCACGAAGCCTCGGTCTGTACCGACTGATCTAAAACGGCACGTCGCCCAGAATGGTCGCCCGATGCATCACCCGCCGGTTGGGCCGGTAATCGTCCACTGCGTAATGCTGGGTGACGCGGTTGTCCCACATCGCCACATCGTTTTCCTGCCAGCGCCAGCGAATGGTGAATTCGGGGCGCGTGGCATGGGCGAAGAGCAACTTCAGGATGGCCTCGCTCTCGGCCGGTTCCAGTTCGTTGATGCGGGTGGTGAAGCCATCATTGACGAACAGCGCCTTGCGCCCGCTCACCGGGTGGGTGCGGATCACCGGATGGGACAGCGGCGGGTTCTTGCGCCGGGTTTCTTCCCAGCGCGCCAAATCTTCAGCGGTACTCCCGAAGCGCTCCAGCGGGAAGGAGCGGGTGAAATCGTGGGTCGCGGTCAGGCCGTCGAGCAGCGTCTGCAACGGTCGGGACAGTGCTTCGAAGGCAGCGATGCCACTGGCCCACAAGGTGTCGCCGCCGAAAGCTGGCAACTGCTTGGCACTCAACACCGCGCCCATCGCCGGGGTCGGCAGGAAGGTCACGTCGGTGTGCCAGATGGCGTTGTCGCGCACGTCGGTCAGGGCGGTGTCGAGCACCATGATCTCGGGCTGCTCGGCGACGTTGGGGTAGATCGGGTGCACGTGCAGGTCGCCGAACTGGGCGGCAAAGCGCGCTTGCTGCTGCGGCATGACAGGCTGCTGGCGAAAGAACAGCACTTGATGGACGAGCAGGGCCTGTTCGATGGCGTTGCGCTGTTCGGCGCTCAGGTCCCGGGCGAGGTCTACGCCACTGATGACTGCGCCGAGCGCAGCGCTGATCGGGGTGATGTGAAGGCTCATGGTGTTCTCGCAATGCGCCGAAATGTCGGCGTAGTCAGTGTCGGTAAATAAAGGCAGTCAGTGGTTCTGGCCGTGCCAGGGCACCAGTTTGCGTTGCAGGGCGCGCAGGCCCATTTCCAGCGCAAAGGCGATCAGCGCGATGACCAGGATTCCCAGCACCACCACGTCGGTGACCAGAAACTGCGCCGCCGACTGCACCATGAAACCCAGGCCGCTGGTGGCGGCGATCAGCTCGGCGGCCACCAAGGTCGACCAGCCGACGCCCAGGCCGATGCGCACCCCGGTGAGAATGTCGGGCAGGGCGCTGGGCAGGATCACATGGCGAATCAGCTGCCAGCGCGTGGCGCCCAGCGATTGCGCGGCGCGCAGCTTGGCGCTGTCGACCGTGCGCACGCCGGTGGCAGTGGCGATGGCGATCGGCGCGAAGATCGCCAGGTAAATCAGCAGCACCTTGGAGAACTCGCCGATGCCGCACCAGATCACGATCAGCGGCAGATAGGCCAGAGGCGGAATCGGGCGATAGAACTCGATCAGCGGGTCGAAAATGCCCCGGGCGATGCGGTTGTGGCCAATGGCGATGCCCACCGGAATCGCCGTCAGCACCGCAGCGCCCAGCGCCAGGCCGATGCGTTGCAGGCTGGCGCCCAGGTGCTGCCAGAGCGTCGAATCCATGTAGCCCTGGGTCATCAGCAGCCAGGCTTTCTGCAGCACGGCCGAGGGCGGCGGCAGAAACAGCGGCTCGACCCATTCGAACGCTGTGACCAGCCACCAACTGCCCAGCAGCACCAGCAGCGTCAAAACGCTAATGGCGCGGGTGCTCAAGGCCAGGCGTGGCGTGGCCGCTTTGTTCGATGAAGGCTTTGCCAGAATGTCGTTGGCAGGCGACGAGGGAAACTGGCTCATGCGCGTTGCTCCACGGTGGCTTGACGTTGGGAAAACACCCGCGCCAGCACGTGCTCGCGGGTTTCGATGAATTGGCGGTCGGACTTGATCGATCGCGCCGACTCGCCTGCGCTGTAGCGCTGGCCGAAGTCCAGTTTCAGGTGCTCGACGATCTGCCCGGGATTGGGCGCCAGCAGAATCAGGTCGGTGGCCAGAAACACGGCCTCTTCGATGTCGTGGGTGATCAGGAACACGGGCTTGGCGCTGCGCTGCCAGACCTGCAGCAGCAACTCCTGCATCTGTTCGCGGGTGAAGGCGTCCAGCGCGCCGAAGGGCTCATCCATTAGCAGCACCCGCGGATCGGCCGCCAGCGCCCGGGCCAGGCCCACGCGTTGCCGTTGCCCGCCGGACAGCTGCCAGATGCGGCGCTTCTCGAAACCGGCCAGGTCCACCAGCGCCAGCATTTCGCGAGCCTTGGCTTCCCGCTGCTCGCGAGGTACGCCGGCGAGTTCGAGGCCGAAGGCGACGTTGGCGAGGACGTCTTGCCAGGGCAGCAGCGCGTCGTCCTGAAACACCACGCCGCGCTCGGCGCTGGGGCCGCTGACTGGCGCGCCGTCCAGGGTGATCCGCCCGGCGCTGGGCGAGACGAAACCTGCGATCAGGTTCAACAGCGAAGTCTTGCCGCTGCCCGACGGGCCGAGGGCCACCAGCAGTTGCTGCGGGCCCAGGCTCAAGGAAATATCCGCCAGCACGGGAGTGGCCGCACCGGGGTACTGTGCGCTGATGCGCTCGAGTTTCAACAAGGCCATGGCAATGACTCCGCTGGTCCCAAAGGTAATGAACATCCACATTGTGGGAGCCGGCTTGCTGGCGAATGCGATCTGTCGTTCAGCTTTGCGGCGTCTGACCTGACGCATTCGCCAGCAAGCCGGCTCCCACAGGTCTTCGTTCTTTAAATCAGAACGCCGACTCTCATTTCTTACTGAGTAACGAATTTCGAGCTGACATAAGGCGTGTAATCCGCCAACACCGCATCCACCTTGCCCTGCTCCTTGAGGAAGGCCGCCGTCTTGCCGATGGCTTCGGTGGTCGGCGCGCCCAGCTCTTTGACCTGATCACTGGCCAGCGGGTACACGTTGCCCTGCAGCAGGCCCGGAATGTCAGCCGCCTTGGCGCCGGAAAGGGTCACCAGCTTGTCGACGTTCTTGCTGTTGGCCAGCCACGCGGCAGGATCCTTGCGGTAGTCGGCGTAGGCGTCGAGGGTGGTCTTGGCGAAGGCCTTGACCAGATCGGGGTGCTTGTCGGCGAAGTCCTTGCGCACGATCCAGGCGTCGAAGGTCGGCGCGCCGAGCTTGGCCAGCTCGCCGGAGGTAATCAGCACCTTGCCGGTTTCCTTGGCCACACCCAGCGCCGGGTCCCAGACGTAAGTGGCGTCGATGTCGCCGCGCTGCCAGGCCGCCGCGATGGCCGGTGGCGCGAGGTTGAGGATGGTCACTTTGGCCGGGTCGATGTTCCAGTGTTTCAGCGCCGCCAGCAGGCTGTAGTGCCCGGTGGACACGAACGGCACGGCGATTTTCTTGCCGACCAGATCCTGCGGGCTGTTGATGCCGGCGCCGTTGCGCGCGACCAGCGCTTCTGCAGCGCCGATCTGAGTGGCGATCAGGAAGGTTTCCACCGGCAATTTGCGCGTAGCCGCTGCGGTCAACGGGCTCGAGCCCAGATAGCCGATCTGCACGTCGCCAGACGCGATGGCGGTGATGACGTCCGCGCCGTTTTCGAACTTGCGCCAGTTGATCTTCGAGCCGGTGGCCTTTTCATAGGCACCGTCGGCCTGGGCGACTTTGGCCGGGTCCACGGTGGTCTGGTAGGCGACGGTGAAGTCGGCGGCCTGGGCGATGAGTGCAGAACCTGCCAGCGACAGGGCCGCGAGCAGGCGAAGTGGGTTGCGCAGTTTCATGATGGGGCTCCGAATCAAGGCAGGCCGTGGCTGATGATGCGGAGCGTAAATGATCTAAGAAACACAAAATAAATAACTTTTTTGCATGAGCTTAGAGAGGAAAAAGCGCGGGGATCCGGGGCGCTCGGCCCGTGGATCAGGGAATTGCGACAACAGGATGACGATTCATCGATCTGTCACATTTTGCAAATAAGATCGGCGCGCTTGCCCAAAAGGGATGCTTTTGCCCTGCGTGCGTCAACCCGAAACGGGGATGATGGCAGCGGTGGCCATCATGGATTTTCAGCGGTCAATCAGCGTAGCCGGTTCTGCCAGTTAACTGATGAGTTAATTCCGCTCTCCTCGAAAAAAATGACGAACAGCAGGATGACAACTGTAACAATCGCGTCTACCTGCTCAGCGATATCATATTTTTCAATAGGTTATGTCTTGAATTCTCAAGTCGTTTCGCAGCTCGACAGTGACTGAGCGGTCGAGTTCAGGTCGTACGATGTGCCGAAACCAATCGATCTGACGAATGGACATGAAATATTTTTTGGGAATTAGGTTAAGACGCCGATACACTCCGCAACGGACGGCTGAAACGGCTTGTGACATATAACTGCTTAGCATAAAAGCAGACCCACAAAGTCTTTTTAGGTTTAAAGGATTTCCCTTACCGTGCAGCCAGCTGTTTAGAGCGGTCTAGTCAATTAGTCGAAGGCCCATTGACTCCGCGAGTCGTGGCCAGTGCTAATCGCGCATCCGCGGTCTGAAGCCAAATGGCCATGACCAACGAACTACAAAAATTAGATTCAAGAGGAGCGAAACACAATGAAGAAGTCCACCCTGGCTCTGGCCATCTCTGTAGGGTTCATGGCCACTCAGGCTGGTGCAGCTGGTTTCCTGGAAGACAGCAAGGCATCGATCAGTTCCCGTACCATGTGGTTCGAAAGCGACAACCGTGATGGCGGTGCCGACCAGCGCGAAGCGGCGGAAGGCCTGCTGTTCAACTTCATCTCCGGCTACACCCCGGGCACCGTTGGCTTCGGTCTGGACGTGCAAGGCATGTACGGCCTGCACCTGGACGGTGGTAAGGGTCGCCACCCGGACAGCAACAGCTTCTTCCCAAGCGACAGCGATGGTTCGGCCGTTGCTGACTGGGCTCGCGGCGGTGCTAACGCCAAGGCCAAGTTCTCCAAGACCGAGCTGAAAATCGGTACCGCTCTGCAGCCTAACCTGCCGATCCTGGTAGCGAACGACGGCCGCCTGCTGCCACAAACCTTCACCGGTGGCACCATCCAGTCGAAAGAAATCGACGGCCTGACCTTCAACGGCGGCAAGCTGGAGCACCAAGCGGCTCGTGCTTCGAGCAACTACTCCGGCCTTTCGGTCAACGGTGCAACCCGCGACTCGAACAACTTCGTGTTCGGCGGTGTTGATTACAAAGTCACCAAAGACCTGACCCTGCAGTATTACTACTCGAACCTGGAAGACTTCTACAAGCAGCACTTCCTGGGTCTGGTACACGTTCTGCCAATCGGCGAAGACCAGTCGTTCAAGACTGACCTGCGTTACTTCGACAGCAGCTCCGACGGCAAGAACGGCCAGGGCGCTACCGGTTATGGCTTCAACAACAACGGCGGCTACGCCAAGCACGCTGGCGAAGTTGACAACAAAACCTGGTCGGCGATGTTCACCTACTCTCTGGGCGGCCACGCGCTCATGCTCGGTCACCAGCGTGTGAACGACGACGGCGGTTTCGTCTGGCTGAACCAGGGATCGGTACGTGACGGCAACAACCGTCCGGAAGGCGAGGCTGGTTCGAGCTTCTACCTGTTCACTGACTCGATGATCAACCAGTTTGCCCGTGCCGGTGAGAACACCACCTTCGGTCAATACTCGTACGACTTCGCCCGCGTTGGTATCCCAGGCCTGAAAGCTGCCTTCGCTTACCTGCACGGTACCGACATCAAGGCTACCAACGGTATCGGTGGCGATTCGTCCGAGTGGGAACGTGACATGCGTATCGACTACGTGTTCCAGGACGGCCCTCTGAAAGGCTTCGGCGCTACCGTGCGTCGTGCAAACTACCGTGGCGATGCCACCGGTATTGCTGATCAGGACCAGACCCGCGTGATCTTCAACTACACCTACGCTTTCAAATAAGCCCAGGTCAGTTGAAAGAAACCCCGCTTCGGCGGGGTTTTTTTATGCCCGAATGATTTGACGCCATGGTTTTTCGGTCTTTTCTTTTCAGTTGCCGCACAGGCACAGTAACCCGATAAATCACAGCCAAAGGAGCACGCTTGTATGGGACTGAAGCTCGGCGATATCGCCCCGGACTTCGAACAGGATTCCAGCGAAGGACGGATCAAATTCCACGAGTGGCTGGGCGGCAAGTGGGCGGTGCTGTTTTCGCATCCTGCCGATTTCACACCGGTTTGCACCACCGAGCTTGGCTTCACCGCCAAACTCAAGGACGAATTCGAAAAGCGCAATGTGAAGGCCATTGCCCTGTCGGTTGACCCGGTCGACTCCCACATCAAGTGGATCGACGACATCAATACCACCCAGAACACGATCGTGAATTTCCCGATCCTGGCCGACGCCGACCGCAAGGTCTCCGAGCTGTACGACCTGATCCACCCCAATGCCAGCGAAACCCTGACCGTGCGCTCGCTGTTCGTGATCGACCCGAACAAGAAAGTGCGCCTGACCATCACCTACCCGGCCAGCACCGGCCGCAACTTCCACGAGATCCTGCGGGTGATCGATTCGCTGCAGCTGACCGACAACTATAAGGTCGCCACGCCCGCGAACTGGAAGGACGGTGAGGATGTGGTGATCGTGCCGTCGATCAAAGACGAGGCCGAGATCAAGGAACGCTTTCCCAAGGGCTACAAGGCCGTCACGCCGTACCTGCGCCTGACGCCGCAGCCCAACCGCTGATACACCCGCTTTCAACCACGACATTCGGGCCGATTGATCGGCCCTTTTTTTGCCCGCCGCAAAACCCTTGTGGGAGCCGGCTTGCTGGCGAATGCGGTGTGTCATTCAACATCGCAGCGTCTGATCCGACGCATTCGCCAGCAAGCCGGCTCCCACGGCCTTCGGCCAGAGGCGAACCGTGGTACGGCGAACAATACGAGAAACTTACATATTCATTTCGGTGCTAACCAAATGAATAAATATGATTTTAAAGAATAAAAAGCCCCTGTTATGGTCTCTCCGTCCTGGCGAGATCGCCGGTCATGAATCCCCTCACCACCTTACTTCGCCCGCCATCGGGCAAGCAGGTGCAACCACAATAGCTACAGCAAAGGAGCGTGCCATGCGCACAGTCATTTTGCGTCGAAGCCTGGTCGCTCTGTTTGCTGCGGCGGTGTCTTTCGGCGTTCTGAGTCAGGCCCAGGCGGATACCCTGCGCATCGGTTATCAGAAATACGGCACCCTGGTGCTGCTCAAGGCCAAGGGCTCGCTGGAGAAGAAACTCGCCGAGCAGGGCGTGCAGGTGCAGTGGACTGAGTTTCCCGGCGGCCCGCAACTGCTCGAAGGCCTGAACGTCGGCTCCATCGATTTCGGCGTGACCGGCGAAACCCCGCCGGTGTTCGCCCAGGCTGCCGGTGCGGATCTGCTGTACGTGGCATCCGAGCCGCCAGCGCCGACCAGCGAAGCGATTCTGGTGCCCAAGGATTCGCCGATCACCTCGGTCAAGGACCTCAAAGGCAAGAAAGTTGCCCTCAACAAAGGCTCCAACGTGCACTACCTGCTGGTGCGCGCGCTGGAAGAGGCAGGCCTGAAATACAGCGACATCCAGACCGTATTCCTGCCACCGGCCGATGCCCGCGCGGCGTTCGAGCGCGGCAGCGTCGATGCCTGGGTGATCTGGGACCCGTACCAGGCCGCCGCCGAACAACAACTGCACGCCAAGACCCTGCGCGACGGCAAAGGCATCGTCGACAACAACCAGTTCTACCTGGCGACCAAGCCCTATGCGCAGCAGCATCCGAAAGTGATTCAGACGCTGGTCGAGGAAGTGCGCGCCGTGGGCGAATGGTCCAAGGCCAACCCTGACGACGTCACCAAGCAGGTCGCGCCGCTGCTCGGCCTGCCAGAAGACATCACCAAAATCTCGGTCAAACGCCAAGGCTACGGGGCGCTGTTCATCACCCCTGAAACCATCGCCGCGCAACAGAAGATCGCCGACACCTTCTATCAACTGAAGTTGATCCCCAAACCGCTCAGCATCGCCGACGTGATCTGGACGCCACCCGCTGCCGTTGCCAAGGCGCAGTAAGCGCGGGCCCAAGAGAGGAGACAACTCCATGAGTGTGGAAAAAATCACCCATAGGCTGGCGCCCTGGCTGCTACCGGTCCTGTTGTTGGCAATCTGGCAACTGGCGGTGAGCGCCGGCTGGCTGTCGACCCGCATCCTGCCCGCGCCCAGCGCGGTGATCGAAGCCGGTGTGACGCTGGTGCGCAGTGGCGAGATCTGGAACCACCTGGCAATCAGCGGCTGGCGCGCGGCGATTGGGTTCGCCATCGGCGGCGGCATCGGCTTGACCCTGGGCTTTATCACCGGCCTGTCGAAGTGGGGTGAGCGCCTGCTCGACAGCTCGGTGCAGATGATCCGGAACGTGCCGCACTTGGCGCTGATTCCGCTGGTGATCCTGTGGTTCGGCATCGACGAGAGCGCGAAGATTTTCCTGGTGGCGCTGGGCACGCTGTTCCCGATTTACCTGAACACCTACCACGGCATCCGCAACATCGATCCGGCGCTGGTGGAGATGTCGCGCAGCTATGGGCTGTCCGGTTTCGCGCTGTTTCGCCACGTAATTCTGCCAGGGGCGATGCCATCGATTCTGGTCGGCGTGCGCTTTGCCCTGGGCTTCATGTGGCTGACGCTGATCGTGGCTGAAACCATCTCGGCCAGCTCCGGCATCGGTTACCTTGCGATGAACGCCCGTGAATTCCTGCAGACCGACGTGGTGGTACTGGCCATCGTTCTGTACGCCGTACTCGGCAAACTGGCAGACCTCGCAGCGCGCGGTCTGGAGCGGGTCTGCCTGCGTTGGCACCCGGCGTATCAAGTGGCCAAAGGTGGTGCCCGATGAGCAATCTCCAACAACCGGCAAACCTGTTGCGCGGGATTCCGTTGCAAGTGCGCAAGCTGAAGAAAACCTTCGGTTCGCGAGAAGTGCTCAAGGACATCGATCTGCACATCCCGGCCGGCCAGTTCGTCGCCGTGGTCGGGCGCAGTGGTTGCGGCAAGAGCACCTTGCTGCGCCTGCTGGCCGGGCTCGACAAGCCTTCGGCGGGGCAACTGCTGGCAGGCTCGGCGGCGCTGGCCGATGCCCGGGAAGACACACGACTGATGTTCCAGGAAGCGCGCTTGCTGCCCTGGAAAAAGATCATCGACAACGTCGGCCTGGGTCTTTCCGGCGACTGGCGCGGCAAGGCTCTTGAGGCGCTGGACGCCGTGGGCCTGGCCGAGCGCGCCGAGGAGTGGCCCGCTGCCTTGTCCGGCGGCCAGAAGCAGCGTGTGGCCCTGGCCCGCGCCCTGATTCACCAGCCGCGCCTGTTGCTGCTGGACGAGCCGCTCGGCGCGCTGGATGCCCTGACCCGCATCGAGATGCAGCAGTTGATCGAGCGCCTGTGGCAGAAGCATGGCTTCACCGTGCTGCTGGTGACCCACGACGTCAGCGAAGCGGTGGCGATTGCCGACCGCGTGCTGTTGATCGAGGAAGGCCGCATCGGCCTGGACCTGCAGGTCGATCTGCCGCGCCCTCGGGCTCGTGGGTCGCACCGCCTGGCGACGCTGGAAACCGAAGTACTGAACCGCGTGCTGTCGCTGCCCGGCAGCCCGCCCGAACCTGAACCGACTTCACCCCTGCCCACGCAGCTGCGTTGGGCCAACTGAAACCCGGCGCACTGTCGCGCCGGGCACTGATCTCAAAAAAGGAAGCGCTACCATGACTATCAAAGCCATCAACGTCCGTAACCAGTTCAAAGGCACCATCAAGGAAATCGTCACCGGCGACGTCCTGTCCGAAATCGACGTACAGACCGCCTCGGGCATCGTCACCTCCGTGATCACCACCCGCTCGGTCAAGGAGCTGGAACTGGCCGTGGGCAGCGAAGTGATCGCCTTCGTGAAATCCACCGAGGTGTCGATCGCCAAGTTGTGATCGATGCGTTGTGAACAACCCCGAAGGGTGCGAGCCCTTCGGGGTTTTTGCATTCGATATCGTACCCGTAGCAGCACGGCTTGCCGGCGGGGCGGTGTGTCAGACGAATGCATTCGTTTCAGATAGACCGCCCCGCCGGCAAGCCGTGCTGCTACGGGGGATGTATGTCAGGTCGTTGGCGTGCGTTTGGGCAGGAATGGCGGCAGATACAACCCCAGATACGCATCGAACACTCGCTGGCCTTCTTCAGCCATGCGCGGGGTGATGGTGTCGTGCAGCTGCACGGAGCGGGCGTAGACGCGGTCGGCCAGTTCCAGCGCCAGGGCGAAGATCTCCACATCCTCCGGCAGCGCGGGCAGCTGGAAGTGCCGGGCGAACAGCTCGTGCATCAGGTTGCCCAGTTCGACGTCGTGCTGGCGGTCGGCCTGGGTCACTTCGGTCAGACCATGCTGGGCGAGGATCAACTGGCGGGCGCCGGCGTCATCGCTGTAGATGTGCAGCATGCGTGTTTCCACCAGCCGCGACAGGTCGTGCCAAGTGTTGAGCTGTGCGTGATCGATGGGCTGCTGCAGGCTTTCACGGAAGGCCGCGTGGACGTCGGCAGTCAGGGCTTCGAGCAGGGCCGGGACGCTGGCGAAGAAGTGATACACCGAGGAAGGCGGGATTTCTGCGCGCTCGGCCACGCTGTAGATCGACAGGCTCGCCACGCCATCGGACGCCAGCAGGGTACGCGCGGCATCGAGGATCGAATCGATTCGGGCCTGGCTGCGTGCACGGGGTTTGCGGGGTGTGGCGGGGCGGGTCATCGCGTGTTCTCTTGATCGGGGCGCGGAGCATTCTACCGTGGCGAGTGAGAGATTGCTTTCGTGAGCAAGCTCGCTCCCACACGCAGTACGCCAGGCGTATGAGGTCTGTAGGGGTGAGCAAGCTCACCTCCGTACGCTCTGCGCCCGTGGGAGTGAGCTTGCTCACGAAGGCGCCGGGGCGGTCAGCATCGGTCTGACAGGTGCCGTCTAAAATAAAAAACGCCCCTGACCATCCGGTCGGGGGCGTTCTTTTTATTTCACACAGTTGTCACACCGTGTGCAGGTACCAGTTGTACTCAAGGTCGGAGATGGAGTGCTCGAACTCCTCCAGCTCGCTTTCCTTGCACGCGACGAAGATGTCGATGTACTTCGGATCGATGTACTTGGCCATGATCTCGCTGTCGTCCAGCTCGCGCAGGGCATCGCGCAAGTTGTTCGGCAGGCTCTGCTCGAACTGCTCGTAGGAGTTGCCTTCCACGGGGGCAGTCGGCTCGACCTTGTTGGTCAGGCCATGGTGGATACCGGCCAGCACCGAAGCCATCAGCAGGTACGGGTTGGCATCTGCACCGGCCACGCGGTGTTCGATACGCACGGCGTCCGGGGTTCCGGTCGGCACGCGTACGGCCACGGTACGGTTGTCCAGGCCCCAGGTCGGCGAGTTTGGCACGTAGAACTGAGCACCGAACCGGCGATACGAGTTGACGTTCGGGCAGAGGAACGCCATCTGCGCCGGCAGGGTCTCGAGCACACCGCCGATCGCATGACGTAATGCGGCGTTCTGCTCGGGATCCTCGCTGGTGAAGATGTTCTTGCCATCGCGATCCAGGATCGAGATGTGCACGTGCAATCCGTTGCCCGCCTGGCCTGGGTACGGCTTGGCCATGAAGGTGGAGTCCATTTCATGGTCGTAGGCGATGTTCTTGATCAGGCGCTTGAGCAGCACCGCGTAGTCACACGCCTTGAGGGCGTCGGCGGTGTGGTGCAGGTTCACTTCGAACTGTGCCGGGGCGCTTTCCTTGACGATGGCGTCGGCAGGAATGCCTTGCTCCTTGGCACCTTCCAGGATGTCCTGGAGGCAGTCGACGTATTCGTCCAGGTCGTCGATCAGGTAGACCTGTGTCGAATGCGGACGCTTGCCGGAGATCGGCGAGCGCGGCGGCTGCGGACGGCCGTTCACGTTCTCCTGGTCGATCAGGTAGAACTCGAGCTCAAATGCGGCGCAGATGGTCAGGCCCAGTTCGTCGAACTTGGTCACCACCTGACGCAGCACTTCACGCGGATCAGCGAAGAATGGCTCGCCTTCCAGCTCGTGCATGGTCATCAAGAGTTGTGCGGTCGGACGCTTCTGCCAGGGCTCGTTGCAGAGAGTGTCGGGAATGGGATAACAGATTCGGTCTGCGTCACCGATGTCCAGGCCAAGACCGGTGCTTTCCACCGTCGAGCCGTTGATATCCAGTGCGAAAAGAGAAGCCGGGAGGTTGATGCCTTTCTCGTAAACCTTATGAAGGCTGGTGCGTTCAATGCGCTTGCCGCGCACCACGCCATTCATATCTGCAATCAGAAGGTCAACGTATAGAACCTCAGGATGTTCCTTAAGGAACGCGTTCGCTTCGTTGAGCTGAACGGCACGCGGGGGTACCGACATGATGCAACACCTTTGTTGTTGAAAATATCAATCATCGAGCATTACGGGGTTCAGTCAATCCGAAAGCCCGATTGAAGTCAAGAGAGCCCTGTTTTGCCCTAAAACGGCGCCTTGAGGCCATTTTTGCCGCACTTTAGGGCGGTAAATCGACGCTGGGGCGCTTGGGAACTGCGATCTTGAGCGGGGCGTGTTTTATTTTTTACGGGGCTGTTGTGTAAAAAAATGAACAAGGCTAAGCTCGGTCGCAACCCATAACAGCAATAATACCGGGGGTCACATGTCTCGCCTTCCGCTGATCGGCGTCACCGCCTGCACTCAGCAAATCGGTTCGCACGTCTATCACATCAGCGGCGACAAGTACGTCCGCGCCGTGGCCGTCGCTGCCAAGGGCCTGCCGATGATCCTGCCGTCACTGGCCGAACTGCTCGACCCTGCCGACATCCTCGCAACGGTCGATGGCCTGCTCTTCACCGGTTCTCCATCCAACGTCGAACCCTATCACTATAGTGGTCCTGCCAGCGCGCCGGGGACTCTCCATGATCCTGCGCGCGACCGCACTACCTTACCCCTGATTCGTGCCGCTGTGGCCGCTGGTGTGCCTGTTCTGGGCATTTGCCGCGGTTTTCAGGAGCTGAATGTGGCGTTTGGTGGCACTCTTCACCAGAAGGTTCACGAGACTGGAACCTTTATGGATCATCGTGAGCCAGACAACGAACCCGTTGAAATTCAGTACGCTGCGAGCCATCCGATGCACATCGAGGCGGGCGGCGTGTTGGCGGGTCTGGGGCTGGGTGAAGAAATTCGTGTCAATTCAATTCACGGGCAGGGCGTCGAGCGCCTTGCGCCCGGTTTGCGTGTTGAAGCGACAGCGCCGGATGGCCTGATCGAAGCGATCTCGGTACCTGCGGGCGCGCCTTTTGCTTCATTTGACGTGTTTGCACTCGGCGTTCAATGGCATCCGGAGTGGCAGGTCACGCACAACCCCGACTATCTTTCAATCTTCCAGGCATTTGGCGATGCCTGCAGAAAACGGGCAACACAACGCGACGCGCAAGCGCGCAAACACGCCTGAATCCATGATGGTTTTCAGGACACCAAAACCCTGAGGTATTTATGAGTACCAACCTCGACCAGCTCACCGATTGGTTGAAAGAACACAGGATTACCGAAGTCGAGTGTCTGATCGCCGACCTCACCGGTATCACGCGGGGCAAGATCGCACCGACCAACAAGTTCATTGCCGAAAAGGGCATGCGCTTGCCGGAAAGCGTATTGCTGCAGACCGTGACCGGGGACTACGTCGAAGACGACATCTATTACGAATTGCTGGACGCCGCGGACATCGACATGTTCTGCCGTCCTGACCAGAACGCGGTGTATCTGGTGCCCTGGGCCATCGAGCCCACCGCGCAGGTGATTCACGACACCTACGACAAGCAAGGCAACCCCATCGAGCTGTCGCCGCGCAACGTATTGAAGAAAGTCCTGCAGCTGTATGCAGATCGCGGCTGGAAGCCGATCGTCGCGCCCGAGATGGAGTTCTACCTGACCAAGCGCAGCGAAGATCCGGATTATCCGTTGCAGCCACCGGTGGGCCGTTCGGGTCGTCCGGAAACCGGGCGCCAGTCGTTCTCCATCGAGGCGGCCAACGAATTCGACCCGCTGTTCGAAGACGTCTACGACTGGTGCGAACTGCAGCACCTGGACCTGGACACGCTGATCCACGAAGACGGCACCGCGCAGATGGAAATCAACTTCCGTCATGGCGACGCGCTGTCGCTGGCCGACCAGATTCTGGTGTTCAAGCGCACCATGCGCGAAGCCGCGCTCAAGCACGACGTGGCCGCCACCTTCATGGCCAAACCCATGACCGGTGAGCCTGGCAGCGCCATGCACCTGCACCAGAGCATCATCGACATCGAGACTGGCAAGAACATCTTCTCCAACGAAGACGGGACCATGAGCCAGTTGTTCCTGCACCACATTGGTGGCCTGCAGAAACTCATCCCCGAGCTGTTGCCGCTGTTCGCGCCCAACGTCAACTCGTTCCGCCGCTTCCTGCCCGATACCTCGGCGCCGGTGAACGTGGAGTGGGGCGAGGAAAACCGCACCGTCGGCCTGCGCGTGCCGGATGCCGGCCCGCAGAACCGTCGTGTGGAAAACCGCCTGCCGGGCGCCGATGCCAACCCGTATCTGGCCATCGCCGCGAGCCTGTTGTGCGGCTACATCGGCATGGTCGAGGGCCTCAACCCCAGCGCGCCCGTGGTCGGCCGCGGCTACGAGCGCCGCAACCTGCGCCTGCCGCTGACCATCGAGGACGCGCTGGAGCGCATGGAAAACAGCAAGACCATCGAGAAATACCTCGGCAAGACCTTCGTGACCGGCTACGTGGCGGTCAAGCGCGCCGAGCACGAAAACTTCAAGCGTGTGATCAGTTCGTGGGAGCGGGAATTCCTGCTCTTTGCCGTCTGAAGACTGCCGGTGCCGCAGGGCCTCGCAGGCCTGCGGCACCTGACACGCGATACCCAGTCAATGGAGTGGTTCATGAGTTCCAACAACCCGCAAACCCGTGAATGGCAAGCCCTGAGCAACGATCATCACCTGGCGCCGTTCAGCGACTTCAAACAGCTCAAAGAGAAAGGCCCGCGCATCATCACCAACGCCAAGGGCGTTTACCTGTGGGACAGCGAAGGCAACAAGATTCTCGACGGCATGGCCGGTCTGTGGTGCGTGGCGGTCGGTTACGGTCGTGAGGAACTGGCCGAGGCTGCCAGCAAACAGATGCGCGAGCTGCCGTATTACAACCTGTTCTTCCAGACCGCCCACCCGCCTGCGTTGCAACTGGCCAAGGCAATTGCCGACGTTGCACCAGAGGGCATGAACCATGTGTTCTTCACCGGCTCCGGCTCCGAAGGCAACGACACTGTGCTGCGCATGGTGCGTCACTACTGGGCGCTGAAGGGCAAGCCGGCGAAGAAGACCATCATCAGCCGCATGAACGGCTACCACGGCTCTACCGTGGCGGGCGCAAGCCTGGGCGGCATGACTTACATGCACGAGCAGGGCGACCTGCCGATTCCGGGCATCGCCCACATTCCGCAGCCTTACTGGTTCGGCGAGGGCGGCGACATGAGCCCTGACGAGTTCGGCGTCTGGGCGGCCGAGCAGCTGGAAAAGAAAATCCTCGAGCTGGGCGAAGACAACGTCGGCGCGTTCATCGCCGAGCCTATCCAGGGCGCAGGCGGCGTCATCGTTCCACCTGCAACCTACTGGCCGAAGATCAAGGAGATCCTGGCCAAGTACGACATCCTGTTCGTGGCTGACGAAGTGATCTGCGGTTTCGGCCGGACCGGTGAGTGGTTCGGTAGCGATTTCTTCGGCCTCAAACCTGATCTGATGACCATCGCCAAGGGCCTGACCTCCGGCTACATCCCCATGGGCGGTGTCATCGTGCGCGATGAAGTGGTGAAAGTGCTGAACGAGGGCGGCGACTTCAACCACGGCTTCACCTATTCGGGGCACCCGGTGGCAGCGGCGGTGGGCCTGGAAAACATCCGCATCCTGCGCGAAGAAAAGATCGTCGAGCGGGTCAAGGCAGAAACGGCACCATACTTGCAAAAGCGTTTGCGTGAGTTGAACGATCATCCGCTGGTGGGTGAAGTGCGTGGTGTCGGCATGCTCGGCGCCATTGAGCTTGTGAAAGACAAGACGACTCGCGAGCGTTACACGGGGCTGGGTGTGGGCATGATCTGCCGCAACTTCTGCTTCAATAATGGGCTGATCATGCGAGCGGTGGGAGACACCATGATTATTTCGCCGCCGCTGGTGATCAGTTTCGCCGAGATCGATGAGTTGGTGGAAAAGGCACGCAAATGCCTGGATCTGACGTTGGCCGAATTGCAGAAATGACGGCCACGTTGTAGGAGCGACCGGGGTGGCGTTCCACCTTGCCCGCGATAACGGGATGTTAGTCGCAGAATTGGGCACAGACAGATCGCAATCGCGGGCAAGCGCGCTCCTACAGAGGTTCAATGTGTTGGCGTGCAGATGAAATCTTTGAAAGTTAAGCAACACGGCGGGTCAGTCGGCTTGTAAGCCCGCCCAGGAAATTGCCAGACTAACGGTTGTTTTAGTCGCCGCTAACATAAAAACACTGGAGCTGTACGAATGAAGAAATTTGGCAAAACCCTCCTCGCGTTGTCCCTGATGGGCGCAGTGGCTTCGGCTGCTCACGCGGATGACAAAGTTCTGCACGTCTACAACTGGTCCGATTACATCGCACCGAACACCATCGCCGACTTCGAGAAAGAGTCGGGCATCAAAGTGGTGTACGACGTCTTCGACAGCAACGAGACCCTGGAAGCCAAACTGCTGGCGGGCAAGTCGGGCTACGACATCGTCGTACCGTCCAACAACTTCCTGGCCAAACAGATCAAGGCCGGTGTTTATCAGGAGCTGGACAAGTCCAAGCTGCCTAACTACAAGAACCTCGACCCTGCGCTGTTGAAAGCGGTGTCGGTCAGCGACCCGGACAACAAACACGCCTTCCCGTACATGTGGGGTTCGATCGGTATCGGTTACAACGCCGAGAAGGTCAAGGCTGCACTGGGCGCCGATGCCCCGGTCAATTCGTGGGATCTGCTGTTCAAGCCTGAGAACGCAGCCAAGCTGAAATCCTGCGGCGTGAGCTTCCTCGATTCGCCAACCGAAATGCTGCCAGTGGCGCTGCATTACCTGGGCCTGCCAACCGACAGCCAGAAGAAAGAAGACATCGAGAAAGCCGAAGCACTGTTCAAGAAGATTCGTCCTTCGGTCACCTACTTCCACTCGTCCAAGTACATCTCGGACCTGGCCAACGGCAACATCTGCGTAGCCGTGGGTTATTCGGGTGACGTGTATCAGGCCAAGGCCCGCGCTGAAGAAGCCGGTGGCAAGATCAAGGTCAGCTACAACATTCCGAAAGAAGGTGCTGGCAGCTTCTACGACATGGTCGCCATTCCCAAAGACGCCGAAAACGTCGAAGGCGCCTACAAGTTCATGAACTTCCTGCTGCAACCAAAGGTGATGGCTGAAATCACCAACGCCGTTCACTTCCCGAACGGCAACAAGGCAGCCACCGAGTTCGTCGACAAGGAAATCACTTCCGACCCGGGTGTTTACCCACCAGCGGACGTTCTGGCCAAGTTGTACGCCATCGCCGATTTGCCAGCCGCGACCCAGCGCCTGATGACTCGTAGCTGGACCAACATCAAGTCGGGCAAGTAAGCCGTTAGTCCCTGTGGGAGCGAGCTTGCTCGCGAAGCGGCCGGTACAAACGCCACATCTGTGGCGGCTGTATTCGTGAGCAAGCTCACTCCCACAAGAGATTCCGTGATTGCGGCGTGACGCACGCGTCACAAAAAGTTTTTTTGCGAGAAGGGTTTATCGAAGGTAAGTTGCGCGCCGGATTGGTTTCAGGCAGCCGCGGCTGTCATCGGCACGGGCACAGGCCCACCTACTGAAAAGGACTGCAGACGTGTCTATCTCTTTATTTTCCAAAGGCTTGCTGCTCAGCGCCGGCCTTTCCCTCGCTGCCGGTGCGTACGCAGAGTCCACCGTCCGCATTTATAACTGGTCCGACTACATCGGGACCACGACCCTGGCGGACTTCGAGTCCACGACCGGGATCAAGACCAAGTACGACGTCTTCGACTCCAACGAAACCCTGGAGGGCAAGCTGCTGGCCGGTCACACTGGTTATGACGTGGTAGTCCCCTCCAACCACTTCCTTGGCAAACAGATCAAGGCCGGTGCGTTTCAGAAGCTCGACAAGTCGCAACTCCTCAACTATTCCAACCTCGATCCCGAACTGATGAAGCGCCTGGAGAAGAACGATCCGGGCAATCAGTATGCTGTGCCTTATCTGTGGGGCACCAACGGCATCGGCTACAACGTCGACAAGATCAAGCAAGTGCTGGGCGTCGATACCATCGATTCCTGGGCCGTGCTGTTCGAACCCGAGAACATCAAGAAGCTGCAGAAGTGCGGCGTGGCGTTCCTCGACTCGGCAGATGAAATGCTCCCGGCGGTGCTCAATTACATGGGCAAGAACCCCAACAGCACCGACGAGAAAGACTACAAGGCGGCCACCGACAAACTGCTCAAAGTTCGTCCGTACGTGACCTACTTCAACTCGTCGAAATACATCACCGATCTGGCCAATGGCGACATCTGCATCGCGGCCGGTTTCTCCGGCGACGTGTTCCAGGCCAAGGCCCGCGCTGAAGAAGCCGGCAAGGGCGTGAACATCGCCTATTCGATTCCCAAGGAAGGCGGCAACCTGTGGTTCGACATGCTGGCGATCCCCGCCGATGCGCCGGACGTCAAGGCTGCTCACGCTTTCATCAACTTCATCCTCAAGCCTGACGTGATCGCCAAAGTCAGCGACCAGGTGGGATACGCCAACCCGAACCCGGCTTCGGGCGAACTCATGGATCAGGAAATCCGTAACGACGAGTCGGTGTACCCACCGGCCGACGTGCAGAAGCGGCTGTACGTCAACTCGGAGTTGCCACCCAAGATTCAGCGCGTGATGACACGCAGCTGGACCACCATCAAAACCGGTAAATAAGACCAGGCGTCCGGCCGTAGTGGCCGGGCGCAAAAACAGTTGGGAGTTTCACCCATGGCAGTTGCCTCCGGCGCCTACAAAAAAGCCCTTGAGGGTGGTCAGCAACCTAAACAGGTGCTGGTCAAAATCGATCGGGTCACCAAAAAGTTCGACGAGACGGTTGCTGTGGACGATGTGTCTCTGCAGATCAACAAGGGCGAGATCTTCGCCCTGCTTGGCGGTTCTGGTTCGGGCAAGTCCACGCTGCTGCGCATGCTCGCCGGTTTCGAGCGGCCGACCGAGGGGCGGATTTTCCTCGACGGCGTCGACATCACCGACATGCCCCCGTACGAACGTCCGATCAACATGATGTTCCAGTCCTACGCGCTGTTCCCGCACATGACCGTGGCGCAGAACATTGCCTTCGGCCTGCAGCAGGACAAGCTGCCCAAGGAAGAAATCGAAGCCCGCGTGGCCGAGATGCTCAAGCTGGTGCAGATGACCCAGTACGCCAAGCGCAAGCCGCATCAGCTCTCCGGCGGTCAGCGTCAGCGTGTGGCCCTGGCCCGTTCGCTAGCCAAGAAGCCGAAACTGCTGCTGCTCGACGAACCCATGGGCGCGCTGGACAAGAAGCTGCGTTCGCAGATGCAGCTGGAACTGGTGGAAATCATCGAGCGCGTGGGCGTGACCTGCGTGATGGTGACCCACGACCAGGAAGAGGCCATGACCATGGCCCAGCGCATCGCGATCATGCACCTGGGCTGGATCGCCCAGATCGGCAGCCCGGTGGACATCTACGAGACCCCGACCAGCCGTCTGGTCTGCGAATTCATCGGCAACGTCAACCTGTTCGACGGTGAAGTCATCGAGGACATGGAAGGCCACGCGCTGATCAGAAGCCCGGAGCTTGAGCGCGAAATCTACGTCGGCCACGGCATCAGCACCTCGGTGGAAGACAAGCACATTACCTACGCGATTCGCCCCGAGAAGCTGCTCATTACCACCGAGCAACCGACCTACCAATACAACTGGTCGCGCGGCAAGGTCCACGATATCGCCTACCTGGGCGGCCACTCGGTGTTCTACGTGCAACTGGCGTGCGGCAAGCTGGTGCAGTCCTTCGTCGCCAACGCCGAACGCCGCGGCGCGCGTCCGACCTGGGATGACGAAGTCTACGTGTGGTGGGAAGACGACAGCGGCGTGGTACTGCGCTCATGAAAATTCGCAAAGTCAAACGCATGCTGCAACGCATAACGCCCAACGGCCGCACCGCGGTCATCGGGGTCCCGTTCCTGTGGCTGTTCCTGTTCTTCGCGCTGCCGTTTCTGATCGTCATCAAGATCAGTTTCGCCGAAGCCGACGTCGCGATTCCGCCCTACACCGAGATCTTCTCCTACGCCGAGCAGAAGCTCGACATCGTCCTCAACTTTGCCAACTACGCGTTGCTGAGCGGCGACGACCTGTACATTGCGGCGTACTTGGGTTCGCTGAAAATGGCCTTCTTCAGCACCCTGCTGTGCCTGTTGATCGGCTACCCGATGGCCTACGGCATCTCTATCGCCCGTAAAGAGATGCAGACGGTGCTGTTGCTGCTGATCATGATGCCGACCTGGACCGCGATCCTGATCCGCGTCTACGCCTGGATGGGCATTCTCAGCAACAACGGCCTGCTCAATGCCTTCCTGATGTGGCTGGGCGTGATCAGCGAGCCGCTGCAGATCCTCAACACCAACCTGGCGGTGTATATCGGCGTGGTCTATTCGTACCTGCCGTTCATGATCCTGCCGCTGTACGCCAACCTGGTTAAGCACGATCAGAGCCTGCTGGAAGCCGCCTCGGACCTGGGTTCGAGCACCTTCAACAGCTTCTGGAAGATCACCGTGCCGCTGTCCAAGAACGGCATCATCGCCGGCTGCATGCTGGTGTTCATCCCGGTGGTGGGCGAGTTCGTCATTCCTGAGCTGCTCGGCGGCCCGGAAACCCTGATGATCGGCAAGGTCCTGTGGCAAGAGTTCTTCAACAACCGCGACTGGCCGGTGGCGTCTTCGCTGGCGGTGGTGATGCTGTTGATCCTCATCGTGCCCATCATTCTGTTCAACCGTAGCCAGGCCAAAGAACTGGAGGGCAAGGCATGAGAGGCTTCCGATTCTCGAACCTGATGTTGGTATTGGGTCTGATCTTCATCTACGCGCCCATGGTCATCCTGGTGATCTACTCGTTCAACGCCTCCAAGCTGGTAACGGTCTGGGGCGGCTGGTCGGTGAAGTGGTACGTGGGCCTTCTGGACAACACCCAACTGATGGCCGCCGTGGCGCGCTCGCTGGAAATCGCCTGCTACACGTCCATCGCCGCCGTGGCGCTGGGCACCATGGCCGCCTTCGTGCTGACCCGCGTCACGCGCTTCAAGGGCCGCACCTTCTTCGGCGGCCTGGTGACGGCGCCATTGGTGATGCCTGAGGTGATCACCGGTCTGTCCTTGCTGCTGCTGTTCGTGGCCATGGCGCAGATGATCGGCTGGCCGCAGGAGCGCGGCATCGTCACCATCTGGATCGCCCACACGACGTTCTGTGCGGCTTACGTGGCCGTCGTGGTCTCGGCTCGCCTGCGCGAGCTGGACATGTCGATCGAAGAGGCTGCGATGGACCTGGGTGCGCGTCCATGGAAAGTGTTCTTCCTGATCACCATCCCGATGATCGCGCCTTCGCTGGCAGCGGGCGGCATGATGTCCTTCGCCCTGTCGCTGGACGACCTGGTGCTGGCCAGCTTCGTGTCCGGCCCGGGTTCGACGACTCTGCCGATGGAAGTGTTCTCGGCGGTACGTCTGGGCGTGAAGCCTGAGATCAACGCGATCGCCAGCTTGATTCTGCTGGCCGTGTCGCTGGCGACCTTCCTGGTGTGGTTCTTCAGCCGTCGTGCCGAAGAGAAGCGTCGCAAGGCGATCCAGCAGGCCATCGAAGAAGCCGCGGCCGATGGCTGGAAACAGCCTGAAGTGCGCCGCCCGCAGGTGGTTGAGCCGGTTTGATCCCGCGCAACGCGCGTGACCCGTGGGAGTGAGCTTGCTCACGAATATGTCTGTACATTCACCGCATCTGTGGCGGCTGAGGGTCAGTCTTCGTGAGCAAGCTCACTCCCACGTTGGCTTGGTGCTGCTAACGGGCATGAGATTCGGCCCTTGCGGTTCAGTTGGTGTTATTTGGCCGGCACCAACCTCAACTCTTCCTTGCTGTTCTGCTCCACATCCCCCTCACTGAACCGCTCCGGCTTGTACTGGCCGCTGATGTAGGCCTGTGCCTGATCGGCGTAGTGCTTGTCGAACAGCACGCCGCTCTGGCCCACCGGATTGATACCTAGCGCATGAGCAGGGTCGGCGAAGTCGATCAGGCGGCGGGTCGACGGGCCGTAGGTCACCGGCCACGGCGCCGTGGTGATGCTGGCCGAAAGGTTATTCGGTACTTCGTGAGTGCCCGGTGCAGCGAAGGGCCCGACGTTGAACAGCCTGTCCAGCGGCGGCTGACGGCCCAGCGGATGCTCGTGGGTCAGGGTATGCGCCTTGCCCCATGTCCACTCCTCGGGGTTGAGCCCGTACAGCGATTTCAGGTGCGACACCGCCATGTGCCAGGCGACCTTGACCGTGTTGTCGCGGGTTTCCGGCTCGTTGGAATTGCGATTGTTCCACCATGGCGAGTGCTCGTCGGCGGCCAGCTTCGGCAGCGCCAGGTCGATCACTCGCGTGGAGATCAGCGTGGCGAACAGGCCGTCGCCCAGCTCATCGCGAAAGGTCTGATCACACAGGTTGAACAGGAACTGGTTGAACAGCGTAGCGCCCACCGAATCCACCGAGTAATCGCCTTTCCAGGCGGCGAGGCGTTCGAGCAGGTCGTGCTCTTCGGGATCGCTGACCACGCGGCGCAGCACGGGAATCAAGGGCTTGAGGATCTGCGCGGCGTAATCGGTCTGCGTACCCAGCTGCAGCGCCTGGCTGTTCTGCAGATTCCATTTCACGCTGTCGTCGCTCAGTTGCTTGTTCAACTGGCGACCGCGCTCGGCGAGGTTGTAGTAGCCAGGGATCTCGATGCCCATGGGCGAGACGGGCTGGAAGTTGGCTGAGACGATGTACCCGCGCGCCGGATTTTCTTCCTGCGGGTTGGCGCTGAAAGGGTAGAAGCCGTGCTTGTCGGCCTGATCGCTGCTGCCGTCGAGTATGAACGCCGGGTTCACTCCATCCGCACGTTTGGGCAACTGCGCGGCGGCCCACCAGCCGATATCGCCACGGGCGTTGGCGTACACCACGTTCAGGCCGGGTGACTGAATCTTCTCGGCGGCGCTGCGCATCTTGTCCAGGGTGTCGGCGCGGTTGGCCTCAAAGAAGCCCTGCAGGATCGGGTTCTCCGACTCCAGAAACGACCACCACATGGCAATCGGCGTGTCGGCCTGTTCCTGAATCCCGCTGGCGCTCAGCACGTCGTTGACGATGGGGCCGTGGGGCGACTGGCGCAGGGTGAAGTTGATCGGGTCCTGGCCCTTGACCTTGATCTGCTCGGTGCGTGAGGTCATGTCGACCCAAGCGCCGTGGTACCAGACCTGATTGGGGTTGGCCGGGTTGGTCTTTTCGGCGATCAGGTCCACGTCGTCGTTCTGGAACATGGTCAGGCTCCAGCCGAAATCCATGTTGTGGCCCAGCAGCGCGAAGGGGTTGAGCGCCTGAAAATGGCCGTACAGCTCAAAGCCCGGCGCCGACAGTTGCGCCTCGTACCACACCGCCGGCACCGAGAAGCGAATGTGCGGATCGCCCGCCAGCAACGGCTTGCCGCTCTGGGTGCGGCTGCCCGAGACCGCCCAGGCGTTGCTGCCTTCGAATTGCGGCAGGCCGGCGTCTTCAAGGGCTTGCTGGCTGAGCAGCGCCAGGTCGCTCAGGCCTTTCCAGTCCTTGCTGGTCAGGGTCGGGTGCAGGGCGCCCTGTGGCTGCCAGTCCAGGTCGAAGGTTTTCAGATAGTCCGGGCCCAGCTTGTCGCGCACGTAGGTCAGCAGCGGCTCGGTGCGAAACGCGGCGGCGAAGCTGTAGGCCAGATAGCCGCCGATGCTCAGGGTGTCTTCTGCGGTGAATGGGCGTTTATCGATGCCCAGTACGTCGAATTCGATCGGCTTGGGGTGGCTGGCCTGAAACTGGTTCACGCCGTCCAGATAGGCTTGCAGCGCCTTCCAGGCAGGGGCGTTCTTGTCCATGCGGGCAACGTAGGCGTCGGCATGCTCGCGGATGCGCAGGCTGCGAAACAGCTTGTCGGTGTTGACCAATTTCGGCCCCAACACCTCGGCCAGCTCGCCACGGGCTAGGCGCCGCAGGATTTCCATCTGGAACAGCCGGTCTTGGGCGTGCACATAGCCCAGCGCGCGGTACAGGTCGTCCTGATTTTGCGCCTTGATGTGCGGCACGCCGCGTTCATCGAAGCGCACGCTGACCGGCGCCTGAAGATGGGCCATGGCGATCTCGCCATCGCGCACCGGTTGCTTGCCGTGGATGTACCAGGCGCCTGCGCCGACGATCAGCACGACGGCAACGGCAATGACGGAAAGACTGCGTTTCATCCGAAGGCCCGAAAGGTCGTTGAGAAGCCCGAAAGGCTACAGATTTGTCCCATGGGTGGGTAGCGGGGCAGGTGTCACCCGTTCCACGGGCAATAACACCCCACCGCCATGGTATGCGTAGCACTGACCGGCCGATCGTCCTTGAGCGCCTGCAGGATCGGCTCGATGAAGCTGTTGTTTGCATTGCACACCAGCCCCTCGCTGTAGGGGCCGAAATAGGCGAGGCGGCCTTGCCGGTCCCAGATCGCCACCGCCGGGCTTGAGGTAATGCGTTCGGCGCCCGGCAAATGGTCCAGGGGTTTGATCGCTGCCAGTGTCTCGGGCAACTGGCCGTGGCTGCCGGGCTTTTGCACGGCGTAGAAGTCGACGCCGCCGGCGCCTGCGTAATGCGCCACCAGCTCGCTCAGGTGCTGCTGATTGCCGACGTTGCAGGGGCAGGCCGGGTCCCAGAAGTGCACGACGCGAATGCGCCCCGGCCCGGCGAGCTCTGGCGGCAGGCTCAGCACGTCACCTGCGAACAAAGCCGTGCGATCACTGAACGCGCGCACGTATCGGCCCTCAAACCAGCCATACGCCCACCACAGGGCTGCGGCACAGAGACAGCCGATGAGCGCGACAAGAATGGTGCGACGTCGAGTGTGTGATTGAGCAGTCATGGGGAGGGCTTGAATTGGGGTGCCGTAGCTTGCCACGCCTTGGCGGACAGATGAAACTCGCAGCTATGCTCCTTCTGATCTCACCTGCCTGATCTGGAATACCGATGTCCAACACGTTCGACCCCGACCGCTTGCGTGCCAGCCTGCAGCCCTTGAGCGCAAAGCTCGCGCTGTCCGAAGATGGCCAGGCTTACCTGCGGTTCTACAGCCTGGCCGGGCTTGGGCGTGATCGATCGGTGACCAGCCGCCTGGGGCGCTTCGACATCGGCGGGTACGAAATCGTCACTCAGTTGTGGATGCCGGAAAACCCGGTCGCCACGCTGGTGCTGGTGCACGGGTTCTACGACCACATGGGCTTGTATCGCCACGTCGTCGAGTGGGCGCTGGAGCTGGGGTTCGCGGTGATTTCCTGTGACCTGCCCGGCCACGGCCTGTCCAGCGGAACCCGGGCGAGCATTACCGATTTCGCCGAGTATCAGCTGGTGCTCGACCGGCTGTTCGTCGAAGCCGAGCTGCTCGATCTGCCCAAACCCTGGCACCTGTGCGGGCAGAGCACCGGGGGCGCCATCGTTATCGACCATCTGCTCAATCATGGCGACGAGAGCCCGATCCAAGGCCAGTCGATCCTCCTGGCGCCGTTGGTGCGGCCGCGGGGCTGGACCTGGTCGAAAGTCAGCTATTACCTGCTGCGGGCGTTCGTCAAAGGCATCGACCGGCGCTTCAGCGAAAACTCCAATGCGCCGGCCTTCCTGCCGTTTCTGATGGCCGACCCGCTGCAACCGCGGCGCCTGCCGACGGTGTGGGTCGGCGCGCTGGCCAAGTGGATCGAACGCATCGAAAACGCCCCGCGCAGCCGCCGCAGCCCGCTGATCGTGCAGGGCGAGTCAGACATGACCGTGGACTGGAGCCACAACCTGGCGGTGCTCAACGACAAGTTCGATCATCCGCAGATCTTCATGCTGCACGAGGCGCGGCATCACCTGGCCAATGAATTGCCGGAGCTGCGGGAACAGTTTTTCAGGTTTCTGACCCAGCGGATGGTTTGAGCTTCGTTGTGGCTGTAGGAGCGCGCTTGCCCGCGATTGCGTCGGGTCAGCCACTCGTGATGTTGAATGACACACCGCAATCGCGGGCAAGCGCGCTCCTACGGGCATAGGCGTAGGTGGCGTTTATTTCAGCGGCTGCCCCACCGCCAACCCCGCGCGAATCGCAGCCAGCGCCGCCTGGTAATAGGCCTTGCCCTCGGCGGACTCTGCAAAGGTCGCGAATTCGTCCAGCTCGGCGTCGGACAGATCGCGATAGACGTACAGCAGCGTGTTGCTCATGTCGTTGGCGATCTGGCCCATCAGGCGCTGGCGCTGGCCGTCGAGCATGGCCTGGGTGGTGCCGCCGCCCATCAGCCCCGGAATCATCGAACTCAGGCTATCTGCCGCCACGCCGGCAATCGCCAGGCTTACTTCGGCGCCGGCTTCCTTGGCTGGCAGGGCGTTGGCCAGGTGGCCGATGATCAGCAGGCGATTGTCGTCGGCGGGCATCTTTGGCAGGCCCTGGGCGTTCTTGGCCAGTTGGTCGGGGCGGGTGGCGGTCAGTTCGGCGTTGACGATCTTGCGCCCCAGGGGCGACTGGAAGAATTGCAGCGCGGGGTTGGGGTCCGCCAGGGTCTGGCGCAGTTTCTGTTCGGCGCGCTGGTCCATGGCCTGCGGGGCGAAACGCTGATTGCTGTTGCTCACCAGCGCATCGAACACCGCCGGTGGCAGGCTGTTCTTGTAGCGCTGTTGGGCGGCTTTGAGGGCGTCGTTGAAGTGCGCGCGTTGATCCGGCCAGCCAGCGGTCTTGTAGAGCTGGTCGTGGACGTCTGCCCAGACAGGCGTGGTGCAGAACATCAACAGCAGGAAAAACAGACGGCGCATTTATGACTCCTGTCGGCAAGCCGCTATTTTCGTCGGGGCGGCGGTGATTTGTCGAGTTAACAGTTGCCAGACCCCGGGAAAACCGACGGGTTCGACGCTCCGGCGTGCAAAGCACGCTTTGATCATTGCGCGCTGAAAAATATTCCGCGTTTTACAGACCGCAGGATCTGTTGGATCGGGCGGCGTATGGATACTATGCGCGGCATGTCCCTATCCCCTGATGATCCACTGCTGCTGCGCATCGTCGACGACCTGGCGGAACGCGGCTGGTCGCAGCAGGACCTGTTCCTGACGCCCGAGCTGACTCGCGCGCTGGCCCTTGAGTGCCGCACGCGTTCGGCCGAGGGCGAGCTTGCGCCTGCCGCTGTCGGGCGCGGCGCCGCGCAGGAAGTACGCGAGGGGATTCGCGGCGATCACATCCAGTGGATCGAGGCCGGGCAGGCGGCGCCCTGCGACCGCTATCTGGAGCTGATGGACAGCCTGCGCCAGGCGCTCAATCGCGGGCTGTACCTGGGGCTGGAAGACTTCGAGTGCCATTTCGCGCTGTACCCGCCGGGCGCGTTCTACCGCAAGCACGTCGACCGTTTTCGCGATGACGACAAGCGCATGGTTTCGGCGGTGATCTACCTCAACGAAGACTGGCAGCCCGAGCACGGCGGGCAATTGCGCATGTTCCCCAGCAACGCTGCCGAGTTCGACGTACAGCCGGTGGGCGGCACCCTGGCGATTTTCCTCTCCGGCGACATGCCCCACGAAGTGCTGCCCGCCCACCGCGAACGCCTGTCGCTGACCGGCTGGTTCCGCCGACGCGGCAATGAGCCGTTCGATCTCTGATCGTCAACATGAAATCTTCGACACAAACTCATTCTCCCAAGGGCTGACGCACCAGATCAGGCTAATGTGAATGCCATGAACCGGGCCTGCTCGATTGCGGTCCGACATTCAGGATTCATCAAAAGGTAGAGATCATGAAGACGCTATTCGCAAGAACTGCCCTGGCCGGCCTGCTGCTGGGCGCGACCTTGGTGGCGCAGGCTGCCGATGTGCCGCGCACGCCGTCACCTGCCGGAGCCGAGGTGTACATCATCTCGCCCAAGGACGGTGCCACGGTCAATGGCACGTTCAAGGTGCAGTTCGGCCTCAAGGGCATGGGTGTCGCGCCAGCGGGCGTGGACGTGCCGGAAACCGGCCACCATCACCTGCTGATCGACGTGAAGGACCAGCCGGACATGAACGCGCCGCTGCCCACCACCGACAACATCCGCCACTTCGGCAAGGGCCAGACCGAAACCGAACTGACCCTGACCCCGGGCCAGCACACCCTGCAACTGCTGATGGGTGACAAGAGCCACATCCCGTTGAACCCACCGGTGGAGTCGCAGAAGATCACGATTACCGTGAAGTAGCGGGCTTCGCAGTTCCCTGTGGGAGTGAGCTTGCTCACGAAGCTTTTTCAGACCACGCATCCACGGTATGTGCTGGCCTTTTCGTGAGCAAGCTCACTCCCACGGTTAAAGCGTGTCATTGCATCGCTTTGATGGCAGCCACAAAAAAGGAGACCTAAAGGTCTCCTTTTTTTGTTGCAGCAAAGGGCTTAGAACAACACGCGGCTGCGGATGGTGCCTTTGATGTGCTGCAGTTTTTCTTGCGCCAGATCCGAGTACTCGGCGTCGACGTCGATGACCACGTAACCGACTTTCTCGTTGGTCTGCAGGAACTGACCGGAGATGTTGATGCCGTTTTCCGCGAACACCTTGTTGATTTCCATCAGCACGCCCGGGATGTTTTCGTGGATGTGCAGCAGGCGGTGCTTGCCCGGGTGAGCCGGCAGGGCCACTTCAGGGAAGTTGACCGAGGACACCGACGTACCGTTGTCGCTGTACTTGACCAGCTTCTCGGCCACTTCCAGGCCGATGTTGGCCTGGGCTTCGGCGGTTGAGCCGCCGATGTGCGGGGTCAGGATCACGTTGTCCAGGCCACGCAGCGGGCTTTCGAAGATGTCGTCGTTGGAGCGCGGCTCGACCGGGAACACGTCGATGGCGGCGCCGATCAGGTGCTGGTCTTTGATGGCAGAAGCCAAGGCGTCCAGGTCAACCACGGTGCCGCGAGCGGCGTTGATCAGGATCGCGCCTTTCTTCATGGCACGGATTTCTTTCTCGCCGATCATCATCTGCGTGGACGGCAGCTCAGGCACGTGCAGGGACACGATGTCAGCCAGGCCCAGCAGCTCGGTCAGGGAAGTGACCTGAGTGGCGTTGCCAAGTGGCAGCTTGGTCAGCGGGTCGAAGAAGAACACCTGCATGCCCAGACTTTCAGCCAGAACCGACAGCTGAGTGCCGATCGAGCCGTAACCGATGATGCCCAGCTTCTTGCCACGGATCTCGAAGGAATTGGCCGCGCTCTTGATCCAGCCACCGCGATGGCAGGAAGCGTTCTTCTCCGGGATGCCGCGCAGCAGCAGGATGGCCTCGGCCAGTACCAGCTCGGCCACCGAACGGGTGTTGGAGTACGGCGCGTTGAACACGGCGATACCGCGCTCGCGGGCTGCGTCCAGATCAACCTGGTTGGTGCCGATGCAGAAGCAGCCGACGGCGACCAGTTTCTTGGCGCAGTCGAACATCTCTTCGGTCAGTTGGGTGCGGGAGCGAATGCCGATGAAGTGGGCGTCGGCGATCTTTTCCTTGAGCTCGGCTTCCGGCAGAGACTTGGTGTGGTACTCGATGCTGGTGTAACCGGCGGCCTTGAGGACGTCGACGGCGGATTGGTGGACGCCTTCGAGAAGAAGGAACTTGATCTTGCTCTTGTCGAGGGAAGTCTTGCTCATCTGCGTAAACCTGTGTCCCGGAGAAAATGGCAGGAAATGGACAGCGCAAGCTGCCTCGCGGCGCAACGGCGCCACCGAGAGTCGGCCTCAGGCACGTCTCTGCGGGGGCGGTATGCTAGCATATGTGCCCCGCTAAATACCCGTTCCTGCGACGTGAAGCGTTCTCAGGATAATCATGAATATTCCGAGAGTTCTGCTGATGATCGACGTTGCCGCGATGGACGAACTGAAGACCCTGGTCGAGCCTGGCAAGGTGCTGACCGACCCGGAATCCCTCGAAGCGTACGGCAAGGACTGGACCCGCCAATTCGCCCCGGCGCCCAGTGCTATCGTGTTTCCCAAGTCTGTAGAGCAGGTTCAGGCCATCGTCCGCTGGGCCAACGAGCGCAAGGTCGCGCTGGTGCCATCGGGCGGGCGCACCGGGCTCTCGGCAGCCGCGGTAGCGACCAACGGCGAGGTGGTCGTTTCCTTCGATTACATGAATCAAATTCTCGAACTCAACGCCACCGACCGCACCGTGCGCTGCCAGCCGGGCGTCGTCACCAAGCAATTGCAGAACTTCGCGGAAGAAAACGGCCTGTATTATCCGGTGGACTTTGCTTCGTCGGGTTCCAGCCAGATTGGCGGCAACATCGGCACCAATGCCGGCGGGATCAAGGTCATTCGCTACGGCATGACCCGCAACTGGGTGGCCGGCTTGAAGGTGGTCACTGGCAAGGGCGACATCCTTGAGCTGAACAAGGATTTGACCAAGAACGCCACCGGCTACGACATGCGCCAGCTGTTCATCGGCGCCGAAGGCACCCTGGGGTTCGTGGTCGAGGCCACGATGCGCCTGGACCGCGAGCCGAAAAACCTGACCTGCATGGTGCTCGGCACCCCGGATTTCGACTCGATCATGCCGGTGCTGCACGCCTTCCACGGCAAGCTCGACCTGACTGCCTTCGAGTTCTTTTCCGACAAGGGCCTGGTCCACATCATGGCCCGTGGTGATGTGCCCGAGCCGTTCGCCACCCGCACGCCGTTCTACGCCTTGCTGGAATTCGAGGCGGCCAACGAGGACATCTCCAATCAGGCGCTGGAAATCTTCGAGCACTGCGTGGAGCAGGGCTGGGTGATCGACGGGGTGATGAGCCAGAGCCAGCAGCAGTTGCAGAACCTGTGGAAGTTGCGCGAATACCTGTCCGAAACCATTTCGCACTACACGCCCTACAAGAACGACATTTCGGTGACCGTCTCGAAAGTGCCGGCCTTCCTTAATGAAATCGACGCCATAATGACCGAGCATTACCCGGATTTCGAAGTGGTCTGGTACGGCCATATCGGCGACGGCAACCTGCACCTGAACATCCTCAAGCCCGAGAGTCTCGACAAGGCCGAGTTCTTCGCCAGATGTTCGAAGGTCAATAAGTGGGTGTTCGAGATCGTCGAGAAGTACAACGGTTCGATTTCCGCCGAGCATGGCGTAGGCCTGGTCAAGCGCGATTACCTGGAATACAGCCGCTCAAAGGTGGAAATCGACTACATGAAGGCCCTCAAGGCTGTCTTCGACCCGAACGGCATCATGAACCCGGGCAAGATCTTCACGCTATAAGTAAGCTGCACCGGCCGCCAAACGCATTCAGGAGCGCTCAATGAGCTATCAGCACAAGTACACCGACGGGACCACGGTCCATTTTCCACTGGGCAAGGTGGTCTGCATCGGCCGCAACTACGCCGAACACGCCAAGGAACTGGACAACCCGGTGCCGACCGAGCCGCTGCTGTTCATCAAGCCGGGCAGTTGCGTGGTCGAGATCGAAGGCGGCTTCAGTATTCCGCAGGACCGTGGTTCGGTGCATTACGAGGCTGAAATCGTCGTGCTGATCGGCAAGTCCCTGAGCAAGAACCCGAGCTGCGAAGAAGTGCTGGATGCGATTTCCGGTTTCGCCCCGGGCCTGGACCTGACCCTGCGCGACGTGCAGTCCAAGCTCAAGGAAAAAGGCCTGCCGTGGGAAATCGCCAAGTCGTTCGACGGCGCGGCGGTAATTGCCCCATTCGTCTCGGCCGATGCCTACCCGGACCTGACCGACATCGCCATCCGCCTGACCGTCAACGGCGAAGTGCGCCAGGACGGCAACAGCAGCCAGATGCTCAACCCGATCGTGCCGATGATCCAGCACATGGCTTCGCAGTTCTCGCTGCAGGCGGGCGACCTGATCATGACCGGCACGCCGGCGGGCGTCGGGCCGTTTAATGTCGGCGACCAGATCGTGCTCGAACTGCCGGGGCAAAGCCGCTTCGAAAGCGACGTGCGCTGATCATTGGCGTATCGCCCGGAAGCCGCCTGTGAGAGATTGCAGGCGGCTTTTTTGTTGAACGGATTGCCGTTTTTTTCACATGCGATCCGGATAATGCTCCGCCGACCCTAGCGCCCTGTCGCTGTATCCATGGATTTTTCAGGATCGTCTCGATGACCGTTGACACACCGTCGTTGCACAAACCCAAGCGCAGGCTGCGTTCCGTTGGAGGCTGGTTGCTGCTCGCCCTGGTGGTGATTCTGGTGGGCTTGTCCTACGCCTGGCACTGGGACGACCGCGGGCTGCTGTGGCTGCGCGAGCAGACGGCGTCGGCGGCGCAGAAGGATGCGAGCATCTGGCTGCCGGACTATCGGGTCGTCATCGACGGCAAACCGCTGGCGGGGCTGGAAAAGGATGAGGCGTCGGATCTGTCCTACGATCCATCCAGCAAAACCCTCTACTCGGTGATGGGCAAGAACGCCTTCCTGGCCGAACTGAGCGTGACCGGCGATGTGCTGCGCAAGATTCCGTTGGTGGGCTGGAGCAACCCCGAAGGCGTGGCGGTGCTGGGCAATGACCTGATCGCCATCGTCGACGAACGTCAGCACCTGTTGACCATCGTCACCGTGACGCCGGAAACCAAGACCCTGAACATCGCCGACTTCCCCAAATACGACCTGGGCCCGTCGGCTGACCAGAACAAGGCGTTCGAGGGCGTGGCCTGGGATGCGCGCAACCAGCAGATTCTGTTGGGCGAGGAGCGTCCGCCGGCGCTGTTCAGCTGGAAGTCCGATGGTACTGCCGTGTTGAAGGGCGACAAGCAGAAGCTGCCGGATACCGGCAACCTGATCATGCGCAACCTGTCGGCGCTGCATGCCGATCAGAAAACCGGGCATTTGCTGGCGCTGTCGGCCGAGTCGCACCTGTTGCTGGAGCTGGACGAGAAGGGCAACAAGGTCAGCTTCATGGCGCTGATCCGTGGCCTGAACGGCCTGGATCGCACGATTCCCCGCGCCGAGGGCATGACCATGGATGATGAGGGCACCCTTTATATGGTCAGCGAGCCGAACCTGTTTTATTCGTTCAAGAAGAAATAACGGGTAACGGCGATGATCCATCCGTAGCAGCACGGCTTGCCGGCGGGGCGATTTCGAGGACGCCTTCGCCAGCAAGCCGGCTCCTACAGTTTTGAAACAACGTTTTCAGGTTGGTTTCAGACTAGGGTGATATTAAAACGCCCCCTATCTGATCCCGAGCTTGATATATGCATGGCCTGACCTTCCTCAAGCGCGTTCTGCTGCTTGTGCTGATTCTCCTGTTGCTGGCGCTGGCTTATCTTGGCGCCCGCGAATACCGGGTCGTCGAACGGCTGGTGTTCAATTGGCATGTTTACTGGCAGGCCAGCGATGCGCAGGCGCTCGGCCTGGATGATTATGAAGTGGTGATCGAGGCCCGGGTCATCGAGGGGCTTGAAGACAACGTGTCGGCGCTGAGTTTCGATCCTGATCGCAAGACGCTGTTCACCGTCACCAACAAAGACCCCGAGCTGGTCGAACTGAACCTTGAAGGACGCATTCTGCGCAGAATCCCGCTGACCGGCTTTGGTGATGCCGAAGCCGTGGAATACATCAGCCCCGGGGTTTACGTGATCAGCGACGAGCACAGCCAGCGGTTGATCAAGGTGCATGTGGACGACAACACCCTGTTTCTCGATGCGGCCGATGCCGAGCAACTGACGCTGGGCCTGGATGCCGGTGGCAACAGCGGGTTCGAAGGCCTGGCGTACGATAACCAGGGTCAGCGCCTGTTCGTGGCCAAGGAGCGCAAGCCGGTGCAGATCATCGAAGTGCGCGGTTTCCCGAATGCCAGCCACGACACGCCGAAGATTCTGGAAGTGACGTCCAGCAAGCAGCGCAACGCCGGGTTGTTCGTGCGTGATCTTTCAAGCTTGCAGTTCGATGAGCGCAGCGGGCATCTGCTGGCGCTGTCAGATGAGTCGCGGCAGATCCTGGAGCTGGATACGACGGGGCGACCGGTCGGCAATGTGTCGCTGAGCAAGGGCAGCATGGGGCTGAACAAGAGCGTGCCGCAGGCCGAGGGCATTGCGATGGGCGCAGACGGGACGCTGTATGTGGTCAGCGAGCCGAATCTGTTTTATTCGTTCAAGAAAAATTAAGTAGGTGTTGGTTATTTGCCACTGTGGGAGCCGGCTTGCTGGCGAATACGGTGTGTCATTCAACATTGTGTTGTCTGACCTGATGCATTCGCCAGCAAGCCGGCTCCTACAGGGTTAGGAAGCGCGCCCGGGTTTGCGCAGCGCCTTACTCAACGCTTGAGGGCTTTCACGCCTTCAGCAGTGCCCAACAGCAACAGATCCGCCGAACGCGCGGCGAACAGGCCGTTGGTGACCACACCGACGATGGCGTTGATCTGCGCTTCCAGGGCCACCGGGTCGGTGATGCTCATGTTGTGAACGTCGAGAATGATGTTGCCATTATCGGTAATCACGCCTTCGCGGTAGACCGGGTCGCCGCCCAGTTTCACCAGCTCGCGAGCCACGTGGCTGCGGGCCATCGGGATGACTTCGACCGGCAGCGGGAAGGCGCCCAGCACCGGCACCAGCTTGCTGCCGTCAGCGATGCAGATGAAGGTCTTGGCCACGGCCGCGACGATCTTCTCGCGGGTCAGGGCTGCGCCGCCGCCCTTGATCAGGTTCAGGTGCTCGTCGCTCTCGTCGGCGCCATCGATGTAGAACTCCAGGTCGCTGACCGTGTTGAGCTCATACACCGGAATGCCGTGGCCCTTGAGGCGTGCGGCAGTGGCTTCGGAACTGGCGACCGCGCCGTCGAAAGCGGCCTTGTGCTGGGCCAGGGCGTCGATGAAGCAGTTGGCGGTGGAGCCGGTGCCGACGCCCACGATGCTCTTGTCGTCGAGTTTCGGAAGGATGAAGTCGACGGCGGCCTGGGCAACGGCCTGTTTGAGTTGATCCTGGGTCATGCGGGGCTCCACGGCGGGCAAAGGGCGCAAAAAGGGCGGGCATTATAGCGATATGCCGCTGTTAAAACCCGAGTCTTCGTGTGGTCGTCGGTCGGGACGCGGGGTAGACTCCTTGGCCTTGCCCCTTTTCGCCAGTGATGCCTTTGTGATGCTCGAACAGTACGTCAAGAAAATCCTCACCTCCCGCGTCTACGACGTCGCCGTGGAAACTCCGCTGCACGGCGCCCGTCAGCTGTCCGAACGCCTCGGCAACCAGGTGCTGCTCAAGCGCGAAGACCTGCAGCCGGTGTTCTCCTTCAAGATCCGTGGCGCCTACAACAAGCTCGCGCAATTGAGTGCCGAGGAACTGGCGCGCGGCGTGGTCACGGCCTCCGCAGGCAACCACGCCCAGGGCCTGGCGTTGGCGGCGAAGAAGCTGGGGATCAAGGCGACCATCGTCATGCCCAAAACGACGCCTGAGATCAAGGTCGAAGGCGTGCGTTCGCGGGGCGGCAAGGTGGTGCTGCACGGGGATTCTTTCCCCGAGGCCCTGGCGCATTCTCTGAAGCTGGTCGAGGAAAAGGGCTACGTCTACATCCACCCCTACGACGACCCGGACACCATCGCCGGTCAAGGCACGGTGGCCATGGAGATCCTGCGTCAGCATCCGGGCCAACTGGACGCGATCTTCGTGCCGGTGGGCGGCGGTGGGCTGATCGCGGGTATCGCGGCCTACGTGAAATACCTGCGCCCGGAGATCAAGGTGATCGGCGTCGAGCCGGATGATTCCAACTGCCTGCAGCAGGCCATGGCCTACGGCGAGCGCGTGGTGCTGCAGCAGGTCGGGCTGTTCGCCGACGGCGTGGCCGTGGCGCAGATCGGCCAACACACCTTCGACCTCTGCAAGGACTACGTCGATGAGGTGATCACGGTCAGCACTGACGAAATCTGCGCGGCGATTAAGGACATCTACGACGATACCCGCTCGATCACCGAACCTGCCGGCGCCCTGGGCGCGGCGGGGATCAAGAAGTACGTCGAGCAGTACGAGGTCAAGGGCCAGACGTTCGTCGCCATCGAGTCCGGCGCCAACGTCAACTTCGACCGCCTGCGCCATGTCGCCGAACGCGCCGAGCTGGGCGAAGGCCGCGAGGCGATCATCGCCGTGACCATTCCCGAGCAGCCGGGCAGCTTCAAGGCGTTCTGCGAGGCGGTGGGCAAACGCCAGATCACCGAATTCAACTACCGCTACCACACCGACCGCGAGGCGCACATCTTCGTCGGCGTGCAGACCCACCCGGAAAACGACCCGCGCAAGGCGCTGATCGCCAGCCTTACGGCACAGGGCTTCCCGGTGCTGGATTTGACCGACAACGAACTGGCCAAACTGCACCTGCGACACATGGTCGGCGGGCATTCGGAGCGGGTCAGCGATGAAGTGGTGCTGCGCTTCGAGTTTCCAGAGAGGCCGGGGGCGCTGTTCAACTTCCTGAATAAGCTGGGCGGGAAGTGGAATATTTCGATGTTCCACTACCGCAACCACGGCGCGGCCGATGGGCGTGTGGTGGCGGGGTTGGTGGTGCCGGAGGAGGAGCGGCATCTGGTGCCGAAGGCGCTGGAGGAGATTGGGTATCCGTATTGGGATGAAACCAATAACCCGGCGTACAAACTCTTTTTGGGCTAGTTGAACGCTCCGTAGCAGCACGGCTTGCCGGCGGGGGGCGTCCGCAAGATCGCTCCCGCCGGTAAGCCGTGCTGCTACGCTGAAATTACGGTTTCTATAAAGGAATGAACCGCCATGGAACACTTCGCCGCTCTGAAAATCCTGCACATGACCACCACTGCGCTGCTGTTCATCTGCGCGTTGGCGTTGGTGATGTGGATCGTTCGCGCGCGGCGGGCGGGGGATCTGACGGTGCAGAATCGGGCGATGCAGCGGCCCTGGGTGTTCGTCTGGCTGTTGATGGGGCTGTGCCTGCTGACTCTGCCCATCAGCGGCTGGTGGCTGGTGCATTACGCAGGCTGGTCGCTGGGGCAGATGTGGATTCTGGCCAGCAGCATCCTTTATACCGTCGGCGCCTTGAGCTGGGCGTGGCTGGCGGTGCGGGTCAACCGGTTGCGCCGGCCGGTGATCGTCGGCAACCCCAGGTTCACCCTGGGGCTGGCGATTTTCAGCATGGTCTGTTTCGTGGCAATCGCGGGTTTGATGGGCGCCAAGCCCGTCTGAGCGTCAATCGCGCAGCGAAATCACCGGCCAGCCACGACGGGTCGCCTCGGCGCGCAACTTCTCGTCCGGGTCCACCGCAACCGGGTTGGCCACCTGCTCCAGCAGCGGCAGGTCGTTCATCGAGTCGCTATAGAAGTAGCTGTCATCCAGGTTGAAGCCGTTTTCCTCGATCCAGCGATTGAGTCGCGTGACCTTGCCTTCGCGGAAGCACGGCACGTCGGTGGTGCGCCCGGTGTAGCGACCATCGATTACTTCGCATTCGGTGGCCAGCAGGGTGTCGATGCCCAGGCGCTCGACCACAGGCGCGGTCACGAAACGGTTGGTCGCGGTAATCACCACCAGCTTGTCGCCTGCGTCGCGGTGCTTGGCGATCAGGGCCAGGGCTTTAGGCAGCATCAGCGGCTCGATGCAGTCACGCATGAAGTCACGATGCCATTCGTCGAGTTGCGCCATGTCGGTGCGGCCGAGAATTTCCAGGCTGAAATTCAGGTAGTCGGTCAGGTTCAGGGTGCCGGCCAGGTAGTCCTGGTAGAAGGCGTCATTGCGCGCCTTGTAGGCGGCTCCGTCCAGAATGCCGCGTTCGCACAGGTAATCCCCCCAGGCGTGATCGCTGTCACCGCCCAAAAGGGTGTTGTCGAGGTCGAATAAAGCCAGGCGCATGGGTTACTCGCTGAAATGACTGGAAAAAGAGCACAAGAATACGAGGTTTTTCCAAGAGACTGCATCTATTAATGCCGGAGTCGCGATAAGCTGTCGCCGCCTCGTTGCTGCCTTCACGATCTTTGTGGAACAATGCGACGACATGCGTTTGCGAGGTTGTAGCCGTGATCGACCCCGATGGTTTCCGCCCTAATGTCGGGATAATTCTGACAAATGATGCTGGCCAGGTCTTATGGGCTCGCCGTATCAATCAAGATGCCTGGCAGTTTCCGCAAGGGGGAATCAACCCTCAGGAGACGCCGGAAGACGCGCTCTACCGTGAATTGAATGAAGAAGTCGGGCTGGAACGGCACGATGTGGAAATTCTTGCCTGCACCCGAGGCTGGTTGCGCTATCGTCTGCCGCAACGTCTGGTCCGTACCCACAGCCAGCCGCTGTGCATCGGCCAGAAGCAAAAGTGGTTTCTCCTGCGCCTGATCTCCAACGAGCAGCGGGTGCGGATGGATTTGACCGGTAAACCGGAGTTCGATGGCTGGCGCTGGGTCAGTTATTGGTACCCGTTGGGCCAGGTGGTGACATTCAAGCGCGAAGTCTATCGCCGCGCACTCAAAGAGCTTGCCCCGCGCCTGTTGGCGCGCGACTGACACGGAGTTCGACCCCGAGCCATGCTCAATACGCTGCGCAAGATCGTCCAGGAAGTTAACTCCGCCAAGGATCTCAAGGCGGCGTTGGGGATTATTGTGTTACGCGTCAAAGAGGCCATGAGCAGCCAGGTCTGCTCGGTCTATTTGCTCGATCCCGAAACCAACCGTTTCGTGCTGATGGCCACCGAGGGCTTGAACAAGCGCTCCATCGGCAAGGTCAGCATGGCCCCGAACGAAGGTCTGGTCGGCCTTGTGGGTACGCGCGAAGAGCCGCTGAACCTGGAAAACGCCGCCGACCACCCGCGTTATCGCTACTTTGCCGAAACCGGCGAAGAACGTTTTGCCTCCTTCCTTGGCGCGCCGATCATTCACCATCGGCGCGTCGTCGGCGTGCTGGTCATCCAGCAAAAGGAGCGCCGCCAGTTCGACGAGGGCGAAGAAGCCTTCCTGGTGACCATGAGCGCGCAGCTCGCCGGGGTTATTGCCCACGCTGAGGCCACCGGCTCGATCCGTGGCCTGGGCCGTCAGGGTAAGGGCATCCAGGAAGCCAAGTTCGTCGGCGTGGCCGGTTCGCCGGGTGCAGCAGTGGGCACGGCGGTGGTCATGCTGCCCCCGGCCGATCTGGAAGTGGTGCCGGACAAGGCCATCACCGACATCGATGCCGAACTCAAGCTGTTCAAGAATGCACTTGAAGGCGTTCGCAGCGACATGCGTGCGCTTTCGGCGAAGTTGGCTACACAGTTGCGCCCGGAAGAGCGCGCGCTGTTCGACGTCTACCTGATGATGCTCGACGATGCCTCGCTGGGCAGTGAAGTCACCAACGTCATCAAGACCGGCCAGTGGGCCCAAGGCGCGCTGCGTTCGGTGGTCAACGAGCACGTCAGCCGTTTCGAGCTGATGGACGACGATTACCTGCGCGAGCGGGCGTCGGACGTCAAGGACCTGGGCCGCCGCCTGCTGGCTTACCTGCAGGAAGAGCGTCAGCAGGCGCTGGTCTACCCCGACAACACCATTCTGGTCAGTGAAGAGCTGACCCCTGCCATGCTCGGCGAAGTGCCGGAAGGCAAGCTGGTGGGCCTGGTTTCGGTACTGGGTTCGGGTAACTCCCACGTCGCGATCCTGGCCCGGGCCATGGGCATTCCGACGGTCATGGGCGCGGTCGACCTGCCGTATTCCAAAGTCGATGGCATCGACCTGATCGTCGACGGCTACCACGGCGAGGTCTACACCAACCCCGGCGAAGTGTTGCGCAAGCAGTATTCGGTGGTGGTCGAGGAGGAGCGCCAGCTGTCCCAGGGGCTGGACGCTCTCCGCGAGCTGCCTTGCGTGACTCTGGACGGACACCGGATGCCGCTGTGGGTCAACACGGGCCTTCTGGCCGACGTGGCACGCGCCCAGCAGCGCGGTGCCGAAGGCGTCGGGCTGTACCGCACCGAAGTGCCGTTCATGATCAACCAGCGCTTCCCGAGCGAGAAAGAGCAGCTGGCGATCTATCGCGAACAACTGGCCGCCTTCCATCCGCTGCCGGTGACCATGCGTACACTGGACATCGGTGGTGACAAGGCGCTTTCGTACTTCCCGATCAAGGAAGACAACCCGTTCCTGGGTTGGCGCGGCATCCGCGTGACCCTCGACCACCCGGAAATCTTCCTGGTGCAGACCCGCGCGATGCTCAAGGCCAGCGAAGGCCTGAACAACCTGCGCATCCTGCTGCCGATGATCTCCGGCACCCACGAAACCGAAGAGGCGCTGCACCTGATCCACCGCGCCTGGGGTGAAGTGCGCGACGAAGGCACCGACGTGCCGATGCCGCCGGTGGGGGTGATGATCGAAATTCCGGCGGCGGTCTATCAGACCCGCGAGCTGGCGCGGCAAGTGGACTTCCTCTCGGTCGGCTCCAACGACCTGACCCAATACCTGCTGGCGGTCGACCGCAACAACCCGCGGGTGGCCGATCTATACGATTACCTGCACCCGGCGGTGTTGCAGGCCCTGCAGACCGTGGTGCGCGACGCCCATGCCGAAGGCAAGCCGGTGAGCATCTGCGGCGAGATGGCGGGCGATCCGGCGGCAGCGGTGCTGTTGATGGCGATGGGCTTTGACAGCCTGTCGATGAACGCCACCAACCTGCCGAAAGTGAAGTGGATGCTGCGCCAGATCAACCTGAGCAAGGCCAGGGAATTGCTCGATCAGTTGATGAAGAACGACAACCCGCAGGTCATCAGCAGTTCGCTGCAGCTGGCGCTGAAAAACCTCGGGCTGTCGCGGATGATCAATCCTTCGCCGGTCAAGGGGCACTGATCGGCGGAATGCAGACCCTGTGGGAGCCGGCTTGCTGGCGAATGCGTCAGGTCAGACGCTGCGATGGTGAATGACCCATCGCATTCGCCAGCAAGCTGGCTCCCACAAGGGACTGCGGCGTGTCAGTCAGATCTGTAGCTCGACCTCCCCCAATCTCCCACCATACGGCCCGAAACTGCGCTCGATCATCCGGCGCCCGCCATCGGCCGAGACGATCAACACCGTGCTGGCGCGCGTTCCGTAATTGGGGCTGGCGATGAACACGCTGGACAGCAGCTTTTCCGTGGCATGGCCCACGCCGGTGTCGGGCAGTTCGGCCTCGTTGGCCGGCTGCGGATCGGCGAGAAATCTGAACAGCGCTTCCGGCTCAGCTGTATCCACGTGCTCCGCCAGCGCGGCCTTGGCCTTCACCAGCTTGGGCCAGGGCGTGTCGAGCCCTGCATTGGACACCCCATAAAATCCGGCTTCGAGGCGCTGAGGCACTGGTTGCGCCGCATTGAGAAAGTGCAGTTCTTCACGATTTCCCACCAGCAGGTTGAACCCGCCGTACTCGGACGAGCGCCCTGCGACCTCCCGCAGATAATCCTCGATAGGCATTGAGCCGCTCAAAAATTGAGCAACCAGTTCGCCCCGAGAGCGACGTCCTGGCGGTTTGCCCGGATCGCGGATGTTGGTCAACGCTGCGAACCGTCCGTCGGCATTGACTCCAAGCCAGGTGCCGCCCGCTTCCAGATCCCGTCCGGCAAAGACACCGGGAGCGTGTTCCCATTGCGCCAGCGGCAACGTGGGGCGCGCATAAAACTCGTCGCGGTTAGCCGCTAGAATCAACGGTTGTGGGTGGGCAGGGCGCCAGGCGAAGACGATCAGGCACATGTGGCCTCCTTTTTTCGGTCACTTTACGCATACCCGCCATTGGCATCCATCGCTCACTGCTAGAGCGCGATGGCTCGCTCCGGTAACATGCCGCACTGATTTTTCGGAGACCTGCATGGAATTTCTGCTCTATCTGGCCCTGGGCGCGTGCGCTGGGGTGCTGGCCGGGCTGTTTGGCGTCGGCGGCGGCATCATCATCGTTCCGGTGCTGGTGTTCAGTTTCACCCTGCAAGGTTTCGACAGTTCGGTGCTGACCCATCTGGCCGTCGGCACTTCGCTGGCGACCATCGTCTTCACCTCGATGCTCTCGGTGCGCGCTCACCATCGCATGGGCGCGGTGCAGTGGCCGGTGTTTGCGTGGATGACGGTCGGTATTCTGATTGGCGCGGGCCTCGGTTCCCTGACCGCCAGCTACATCGCCGGGCCCAATCTGCAGAAAATCATCGGCGTGTTCGCGATTCTGGTGGCCATCCAGATGGCGCTGGACATCAAGCCCAAGGCCAGCCGCGGCGTGCCCGGCAAGGGCGGCCTGACCGCTGCGGGCGTGGTGATCGGCTGGGCCTCGGCGATTTTCGGCATCGGCGGCGGCTCGCTGACGGTGCCATTCCTGACCTGGCGCAGTCTCACCATGCAGCAGGCCGTGGCCACGTCATCGGCCTGTGGTTTCCCCATCGCGGTGGCCAGTGCGATAAGTTTCATGATTCTTGGGTGGCACGATCCCCTGTTGCCACCGCATAGTCTCGGTTTTGTTTACCTGCCAGCCCTGATTGGCATTGCGGTCACCAGCATGTTTTTCGCCCGTTTCGGCGCGAAGCTGGCCCACAAACTGTCACCCAGGCTGCTGAAACGACTGTTCGCCCTGTTGCTGGTGGTCGTAGGTACCAGTTTTCTGATTTGATCCGTCGCTCACCGAGCGCACCATTCTTAAGGAGTCGCAATGCTGCCTTACCCGCAGATTGACCCGGTAGCCGTGGCCATCGGGCCGCTGCAAATTCACTGGTACGGCCTGATGTATCTGGTCGGTATCGGCAGTGCCTGGTTCCTCGCCTCGCACCGCTTGAACAAGTTCGACCCGACCTGGACCAAGGAAAAACTCTCCGACATGATCTTCTGGGTCGCGATGGGGGTGATCGTCGGCGGGCGTTTGGGTTACGTGTTGTTCTACGATCTGCCGAACTACATCGCCAACCCGCTGCTGATTTTTGAAGTGTGGAAGGGCGGCATGGCGTTCCACGGCGGTTTCATCGGCGTGATGATCGCGACGTACTGGTTCGGCAAGCGCAACGGCAAGTCGTTCTTCCAGCTCATGGACTTCATCGCGCCGATGGTGCCGATCGGCCTGGGCGCCGGGCGCATCGGCAACTTCATCAACGGCGAGCTGTGGGGCAAGCCGACCGATCTGCCGTGGGCGATGGTCTTCCCACCGTTCAGCGACCCTGCGCAACTGCCGCGCCATCCGTCGCAGCTGTATCAGTTCGCCCTGGAAGGTGTGGCACTGTTCGTCATTCTTTACTTCTTCTCGCGCAAGCCGCGCCCGACCATGGCCGTTTCCGGGATGTTCGCGCTGTTCTACGGCATCTTCCGCTTCGTCGTGGAGTTCGTGCGGGTGCCGGACGCCCAGCTGGGTTACCTGGCCTGGGGCTGGGTCACCATGGGCCAGATCCTCAGCCTGCCGATGATCGTCGCGGGCCTGGTGCTGATCTGGCTGGCCTACCACCGCGCGCCTGCTGCCGACAAGGCAGCCGTTTGATTTCGAGCCGCCAGGCCTGCGCGCCCGGCCGGTTCACCGATACAGAGGGCCTTAGGGCATGAAGCAATACCTTGAGCTGTTACAGGACGTCATCGCCAACGGCACCCGCAAGGGCGACCGCACCGGCACTGGCACCACCGCCGTGTTCGGCCGTCAGATCCGCCACAACCTGGCCGACGGCTTCCCACTGCTGACCACCAAGAAGCTGCACTTCAAGAGCATCGCCAATGAACTGATCTGGATGCTCAGCGGCAACACCAACACCAAATGGCTCAACGACAATGGCGTGACCATCTGGGACGAGTGGGCCACCGAAGAAGGCGACCTGGGCCCGGTCTACGGCGCGCAGTGGACCGGCTGGCCGACCAAGGACGGCGGCAAGATCAACCAGATCGACTACATGGTCGACTGCCTGAAGAACAACCCCAACAGCCGGCGGATCCTGTTCCACGGCTGGAACACCGAATACCTGCCGGACGAAAAACTCTCGCCGCAGGAAAACGTGAAAGCCGGGCGTCAGGCCCTGGCGGTCTGCCACTTGCTGTATCAGGCGTTCGTCGCCGACGGCAAGCTGTCGATGCAGCTGTACATCCGCAGCTCCGACGTGTTTCTGGGCCTGCCGTACAACATCGCCGCGCTGGCCTTGCTAACCCACATGCTGGCGCAGCAGTGCGACCTGATCCCCCACGAGATCATCGTCAGCCTGGGCGACACCCATGCCTACTCCAACCACGAAGAGCAGATCGCCACGCAGCTGGGCCGCACGCCGAAAAAACTGCCGACGCTGAAGATCAATCGCCGCCCGGAGAGCATCTACGACTACCGTTTCGAAGACTTTGAAATCGTGGGCTACGATGCCGATCCGAACATCAAGGCGCCTGTGGCTGTTTGATGATGCGCTGAAATCGGTAGGAGTGAGCTTGCTCGCGAATGCGTCAGGTCTGACAACGCATTGTTGACTGGACCGGCGCAATCGCGAGCAAGCTCACTCCTGCACGGGTTCTGCATGGGAATACGTTATTTATACAAATCCGCTTTGTTCAGTGTTCGAACCGGTTAGAAATTTTAAACCTTGTTTCGCCTAAGGTTAATTACTGTGGCCATTGTTGCAAATGTGTAATAAGTGTTTTGCAGCGCAGTACACAAAATCGGCACGATAGATATTTTCAATCTATATATTGCTGAGGTTGATTTTAATTTCATGGTTTGTCTGGCATATAGTCGGGGTCTACCTACCTATAAGTCTTTAGCCTGACACGCGTTTGGAAATAACTATCCATGACCACGACGAACTTCAGCACTGACACCTATTCGGACCACACCTCGGGTCTCTATCGCACCGCTGCACGGATCCTCAACGAAGCCGGCATCCAGATCAACGGATCTGCCCCTTCGGACATCCGTTTCAACGGCCCCGGGGTGATCGAAAGGGCGTTCGCGCAGGGGAATCTGGGGTTGGGCGAGGCCTACATGGATGGCCAGTGGGACAGCGAGCATCTCGACGAATTCTTTCACCGGCTGCTCAAGACCGGCATGACCGACGATGTGAAGCCGCTGCGGCTGGTGTTCTACGCGCTCATGGCCAAATTCATGAACCGGCAGAACATCAAACGCTCGAAAACCGTGGGTGAAGTGCACTACGACTTGGGTAACGAGTTCTACTCGAAAATGCTCGATTCGCGCATGACCTACACCTGCGGTTACTGGGAAAACGCCAACACACTGGAAGAGGCCCAGGCCGCCAAACTGGATTTGATCTGCCGCAAACTGCAGCTAAAACCGGGGATGCGCGTGCTGGACATCGGCTGTGGCTGGGGCAGCTTCATGAGCTACGCCGCCGAGCATTACGGCGTCGAAGCGGTCGGCGTGAGTATCTCCAAGGAGCAGATCGCCTGGGCCAAGGAGCGCTACAAGGGCCTGCCGCTGGAGTTCCGCTTCCAGGATTACCGCGAGTTGGACGAACAGTTCGATGCCATTGCCAGTGTCGGCATGTTCGAACACGTGGGCCGCAAGAACCATCGTGAATACATGGAACTGGCGCACCGCTGTTTGAAACCGGGCGGGTTATTCCTGCTGCACACCATCGGCAAGAATCAGCGCAACTCTTATCCGGATCCGTGGATCGACAAATATATATTCCCCAATGGTGACCTGCCCTCCATCGGCCAGATGGGCGATGCCATGGACGGGTTGTTCGTGGTGGAAGACTTGCACAACTTCGGTGCCGACTACGACAAGACACTGATGGCCTGGCACGACAACTTCATGAAGGCCTGGCCAGAGTTTGAGCCGACATTGGGCCAGCGTTTCTATCGCATGTGGCGTTATTACCTGTTGTCCTGCGCCGGTGCCTTCCGCGCCCGCGACATCCAGTTGTGGCAATGGGTGCTGTCCAAGGGCGGTGTGCCTCACGGATACCACCGCAGCCAGATTTAATGCACACGCTTTTGTAGGAGCGCGCTTGCCCGCGATTGCGGTGTGTCAGGTACAAATCTGTGTCTGACACACCGCAATCGCGGGCAAGCGCGCTCCTACAGGTGCATTGTCCTCCAACTGATTGGCGTTGGTTATCGAGAATTCGATAGTCAATTGAATTCCTCTATTCCCCCAGTGCGGACTACCAATGAGCGCGTAACCCCGCATTTGCTTATCGTTCTTCTCATCGGACAAGACCAGTGACCTGTGGAGAGAACATTCATGAGCAATAAACTGACCACCGCCTTCGGCGCCCCCGTCGTCGATAACCAGAACATTCAAACCGCAGGTCCGAACGGCCCCGCTCTCTTGCAAGACGTCTGGTTCCTGGAAAAACTGGCGCACTTCGATCGGGAAGTGATCCCGGAGCGCCGCATGCACGCCAAAGGCTCGGGCGCGTTCGGCACCTTCACCGTGACCCACGACATCACCCGCTACACCCGGGCGAAAATCTTCTCGCAGATCGGCAAGCAGACCGAAATGTTCGCCCGCTTCTCCACCGTGGCCGGTGAGCGTGGCGCCGCGGATGCCGAGCGCGACATTCGCGGCTTCGCCCTGAAGTTCTACACCGAAGAAGGCAACTGGGACCTGGTGGGCAACAACACGCCGGTGTTCTTTCTGCGTGATCCGCTGAAATTCCCCGACCTGAACCACGCCGTGAAGCGCGACCCGCGCACCGGCATGCGCAGTGCCGAGAACAACTGGGACTTCTGGACCCAACTGCCCGAGTCGTTCCACCAGGTGACCGTGGTGATGAGTGAACGCGGCATTCCGCGCAGCTACCGGGAAATGCACGGTTTCGGCAGCCACACCTACAGTTTCATCAGCGCCCAGCACGAGCGTTTCTGGGTCAAGTTCCACTTCGTCTCGCAGCAGGGCATCGCCAATCTGACCGACGCCGAGGCGCAGGATCTGGTGGGCCGGGACCGTGAGTCCCATCACCGCGATCTGTACGAAAACATCGAGAAGGGCAACTTCCCGCGCTGGAAACTGTTCGTGCAGATCATGCCGGAGAAAGAGGCAGGTTCTTATCACATCAACCCGTTCGACCTGACCAAGGTCTGGCCGAAGGCGGATTACCCGCTGATCGAGGTCGGTGTGTTCGAGCTCAACCGTAATCCGGAAAACAACTTCGCCGACGTCGAGCAGGCTGCTTTCGCGCCGTCCAACGTGGTGCCCGGCATCAGCTTCTCGCCGGACAAGATGCTCCAGGGCCGGCTGTTCTCCTACGGCGACGCCCAGCGCTACCGCTTGAGCGTCAACTACCACCAGATTCCGGTGAACTCGCCCAAGGCCGCGTTGCATGTGAACAGCTACCACCGCGACGGCCTGATGCGCGTCGACGGCAACCGTGGCGGCATGACCTCCTACGAGCCCAACACCAAGGGCGCGTTCCAGGAGCAGCCGGATTTCCGCGAGCCGCCACTGTCTATCGAAGGCGCGGCGGGGCACTGGAACCATCGGGTGGATGACGACTACTTCTCCCAGGCCGGCAACCTGTTCCGCAAGATGAGCGCGAAGGAGCAACAGTCGCTGTTCGACAACACCGCCCGGGCCTTGCGCGGGGTGTCAGCCCCGGTGATCGCGCTGCACATCAAGCACTGCGGGCTGGCGGATCCTGCGTACGGCGCGGGTGTGACCGAGGCGGTGGAGCGGATTCATCACGGTTGATTGACGCTCGGTACGAAACCCTGACCTTGTTGGTCGGGGTTTTTTTATTCAACGCAAACCCCTGTGGGAGTGAGCTTGCTCGCGAATGCGGTGTGTCAGACGCCATATACGTCAATGACACTCCGCATTCGCGAGCAAGCTCACTCCTACAGGGTTCACGGCGAACGGGAAGGTTGTAGGTTTATCAATGCCCGTGGCTGCGCCCCACATGGGAATGCTCGACCTCGGGCACAGCCACGCTGCCGCTGACTTCCAGCCGATCCAGAATCCCGCAATGATCTGGTGCCCCTTCGCTGCAGCGCTGGCGCAGGTCGATCAGCTGCTCCTGCAACGCCTGAAGGCTTTTGATCCGGGCGCTGACGTGCTGGATGTGTTCGTCGATCAGCGAATTGACGCTCTGGCACTGGTCCTGCGGGCTGTCACGCAGGGCCAGCAGGCTGCGGATTTCGTCGAGGGTCATGTCCAGGCTGCGGCAGTTGCGGATGAAGGTCAGCCGCTCCACATGCTCCTGGGAATACAGTCGGTAATTGCCCTCGCTGCGCGCAGGTTCAGGCAAAAGCCCCTCGCGCTCGTAGTAGCGGATGGTTTCCACGGCGCAGTCAGTGAGCCTGGCCAGCTCGCCGATCTTGTAAGACGCTTTCATGATCATCGATCTCGTTTCGAAGCTTGACCCTATAGTGGCTACAGGGTGTTCACTTGGCAACACGCACACCTAGAGACTCGACCGATGAGTGACTCTGTACACAAACATTCACCCCACGATCACGCAGGGCATGACCATTCGGCCCACGCCGCCGGCCCGGTGAAGTTCACCCCTGTGGGCAAGCACGAGCACCACGCCCATTCCTGCTGCTCCCATGACAGCGCACCGGCCAGCGTGACCATTGGCACGGCCAGCGAGAGCGCGCGCCTGAGCCAGTTCCGCATCGAGGCCATGGACTGCCCGACCGAGCAGACGCTGATCCAGAACAAGCTGGGCAAGATGGCGGGCATCCAGAAGCTGGAGTTCAACCTGATCAACCGGGTGCTGGGTGTGTGGCATGAGCTGCCGTCCACCGAGCCGATCCGTCAGGCCATCAGCTCGCTGGGCATGCAGGCAGAGGTCATCGAGCAAGGCGCAGAAGCTGCTGCGCCTGCCGCCAGGAAGCCTTGGTGGCCGCTGGCGTTGTCCGGCGTGGCGGCAGTGGCGGCCGAAGTCATCCACTTCACCCGTGCTGCGCCCGATTGGGTGGTGGCGGTGATCGCTCTGGTGGCGATTTTCAGCGGTGGCCTGGGCACCTACAAAAAGGGCTGGATCGCGCTGAAGAACCGCAATCTGAACATCAATGCGCTGATGAGCATTGCCGTCACCGGCGCGGTGCTGATCGGGCAGTGGCCGGAAGCGGCGATGGTGATGTTCCTGTTCACCGTGGCCGAGCTGATCGAGGCGCGTTCGCTGGATCGCGCACGCAACGCCATCAGCGGCCTCATGCAACTGGCCCCGGAAATGGTCACGGTGCAGCGCGACGGGCAGTGGCTGGAGGTCGAGGTCAAGGACGTCGCGCCGGGCAGCGTGGTGCGGGTCAAACCCGGCGAACGCATCGGGCTGGACGGTGAAGTGATCGCCGGGCATTCGACCATCGACCAGGCGCCGATCACCGGCGAAAGCCTGCCGGTGGAGAAGGGCGTCGGCGACAAGGTTTTCGCCGGCACCATCAATCAGGCCGGCTCGCTGGAATACCGGGTCACCGCTGCGGCAGGCCAGTCGACGCTGGCGCGGATCATTCATGCCGTGGAAGCGGCACAGGGCGCGCGGGCGCCGACTCAGCGCTTCGTCGACAGCTTCTCGAAGGTCTACACCCCGGTTGTGTTCGCGCTGGCGCTGGCCGTGGCGGTGATCCCGCCGCTGTTCATGGGTGCGGCATGGTTCGACTGGATCTACCGCGCGCTGGTGTTGCTGGTGGTGGCGTGCCCGTGCGCGCTGGTGATTTCGACGCCGGTGAGCATCGTCAGTGGCCTCGCGGCTGCGGCGCGCAAAGGCATTCTGGTCAAGGGCGGCGTGTACCTGGAAATGGGCCACAAGCTCGATTATCTGGCCCTGGACAAGACCGGCACCATCACCCACGGCAAGCCGGTGCAGACCGATTACGTGCTGCTCGCCGAGGCGTTTGGTGATAGCGCGCGGGTGATTTCCGCGAGCCTGGCCGGGCGTTCCGATCATCCGGTTTCACAGGCCATCGCCAAGGCGTTCGGGGCGGATGCGCATCTGCCGGTCGACGCCTTCGAAGCGCTGGGAGGCCTGGGTGTGAAAGGCGAGGTGGACGGGCGCCTGTATCATCTGGGCAACCATCGGTTGGTGCATGAGTCGGGGCGGTGTTCGCCAGAGCTCGAAGCACGCCTCGAGGCCCTGGAAAGCCAGGGCAAAACCGTGGTGCTGCTGTTCGACGCCACCGGCCCCTTGGCGCTGTTCGCCGTGGCCGACACGGTCAAGGACAGCAGTCGTGAAGCGATAGAGCAGCTGCACGCGCTGGGCGTGAAAACCCTGATGCTGACCGGCGACAACCCGCACACCGCCAAAGCAATCGCGGCGCAGGTGGGCGTGGATCAGGCGCGGGGCAACCTGCTGCCTGCTGACAAGTTGCAGGCCATCGAAGAGCTATACGCGCAGCAGCATCGCGTGGGCATGGTGGGCGACGGCATCAACGACGCCCCGGCACTGGCCCGGGCCGAAATCGGCTTCGCCATGGCAGCGGCAGGCACCGACACCGCGATCGAGACCGCTGACGTGGCGTTGATGGACGATGATCTGCGCAAGATTCCGGCGTTCATTCGCCTATCGCGCGACACCGCAGAGGTGCTCAAGCAGAACATCGCCCTGGCGCTGGTGATCAAGGCGATCTTTCTGGTGGTGACCTTCGCCGGGGTGGCGACCATGTGGATGGCGGTGTTCGCCGACATGGGCGTGAGCTTGCTGGTGGTGTTCAACGGGTTGCGGTTGTTGCGTAAATGATCGGGTGATGCGCGGCCCTCTGTAGGAGCGAATTCATTCGCGAATGGAAGTTTCAGGCGATACATCTCTATCGTCTGATCCATTTTTCGCGAATGAATTCGCTCCTACAGTGAACCCGCGTTTCAGCCGGGATTTCGGAGAGATGGCCGGAAATTATTTCCCGTACTTCTCCCGCCCCCAGGCGATCATGCTTTCTAGCAACTGCTTGAGCACCACCCGCGTCGGGTCGGCCAGGTCGCTGCGGTAGTGGAACGGCACGAACTCTTCCATGTAGGTGCTTTGCGCCAGTTCCAGCTGCACGGCGTGGATGTTTTCGGCCGGGTTGCCGTAGTGGCGGGTGATGTGGCCGCCCTTGAAGCGCCCGTTGAGCACATGGCTGTAGTTCCTGGCGCTGGCGCAGACCGCTTCGACGCGCTTTTCCAGTTCAGGATCGCAACTGGCGCCGTTGAAGGTGCCCAGGTTGAAGTCCGGCAGGCGGCCATCGAACAAGTGCGGAATGTGGCCGCGAATCGAGTGGGCGTCGAACAGCAGCGCATAGCCGAACTCGTCGCGCAGGCGATTGAGTTCATTGCGCAGGGTGTCGTGGTAGGGGGTCCAGATCTTTTCCAGGTAGCTCGCGCGCTCTTCCTTGCTCGGCTCCTGACCTGCCTTGAACAGCGGGTCGCCCTCGAACAGCGTCGACGGATACAGCCCGGTGGTCGCACCCGCGTACAGCGGCTTGTCGTCGGAAGGGCGGTTCAGGTCGATGACGAAACGCGAGTATTCAGCGGCCAGCACGCTGGCGCCCAGGTCATGGGCGAAGTCGTACAGGCGCGGGATGTGCCAGTCGGTGTCCGGCAGGCTGACCGCTTCATCCACCAGACCTTCGCGCACCACCGGCGTCAGGTTCAGCCCCGGATGCGGCATGCTGATCAGCAGCGGTACACGACCGCGAGTGAAACTCAGAACCTTGTCCACGTTATTTCTCCCGATTGGAAAGTGGCCGTTAGAAAGAGCTCTCGACGCCGTGACGCACGACGCGTTTGTCCAGATCCCCGCCCAGCCAGTAGGCCAGGTCTGCCGGGCGTTCGATGTTCCAGGCGACGAAATCCGCGACCTTGCCCGCTTCCAGCGAGCCATGGGTGTCGGCCATGCCCAGCGCTTGCGCAGCGTGAATCGTGGCGCCGGCCAGGGCCTCTTCGGGCGTCATGCGGAACAGGGTGCAGGCCATGTTCAGCATCAGGCGCAGGGACAGGCCCGGCGAGGTGCCCGGATTGAGGTCGGTGGCGATGGCGATCTTCACGCCGTGCTTGCGCAGCGCATCCATCGGCGGCAGCTGAGTCTCGCGCAGGAAGTAGAACGCCCCCGGCAGCAGCACCGCGACGGTGCCGGACGCGGCCATGGCGATCGCATCTTCTTCGGTCATGAATTCCAGATGGTCGGCTGACAGCGCCTGATACCGCGCCGCCAGGCTCGAACCATGCAGTGACGACAGTTGCTCGGCGTGCAGTTTCACCGGCAGGCCCAACTCGCCCGCAGTGATGAACACCTGCTCGACCTGCGCCGGGGAAAACGCCAGGTATTCGCAGAAGGCGTCGACGGCGTCCACCAGCTCTTCGGCGGCCAGCGCAGGCAGCATCTGGCTGCAGATGTGCGAGATGTAGGCGTCGGACTGGTCCTTGTATTCCGGCGGCAAGGCGTGGGCGGCCAGGCAGGTGCTGCGTACGGTGACCGGGAGTTTTTCCCCAAGCTGGCGAGCGACCCGCAGCATCTTGCGCTCGTTTTCCAGGTCCAGGCCGTAGCCGGATTTGATCTCCACCGTGGTCACGCCGTCTTTCATCAGGTGCAGCAAGCGGCGCTCGGCGCTGGCGTACAGTTGTTCCTCACTGGCCGCGCGCGTGGCCCGCACGGTGCTGGCGATGCCGCCACCGGCTGCTGCGATTTCGGCGTAGCTCACGCCTTGCAGGCGCTGCTCGAACTCACCGCTGCGATTGCCGCCGAACACGGTGTGAGTGTGGCAGTCGATCAGGCCGGGCGTGACCCAGGCGCCATTGAGGTCGACCTTGCGCACTTCGCCCTGCTCTGGCAACTCGCTGCGCGGGCCGATCCAGGCGATATGCGCGCCATCGGTGACAATGGCTGCGTCCTCGATGATCGAGTATTTGCCGTTGGCCATGCTTGCCGCGTGACAGTGATGCCAGAGCGTTTTCATCAGTACCTCCACAACATATAAAGATTTTTTGGATGCCTGTGCTCGTCCGGACAATGGAAGACCTGTGGGAGCCGGCTTGCTGGCGAAAGCGCCCGGTCAGACACTGATTTGCTGAATGACACACCGCATTCGCCAGCAAGCCGGCTCCCACAGGTTATGTGTCATCCAACAGGTCGGGTTTCGGCCATCTCTTTTTTCGGTTTAACCCAAACCCGATAAGCCACCACCAGCAACACAATCCACACCGCGCCCACCACCAGCGCCGGCTGGCTGTCCGGGAAATAACCCAGCACGGCAAACACGAACACCATGAACGCCGTGGCGGCGATAGGCGCGGCGGGCCACAGCGGCACCGGGAATTTCAGTTGTGCGACTTCATCCTTGCTCATCGAGCGGCGCATGGCGATCTGGGTGACCAGGATCATCAGCCACACCCAGACCGTGGCGAAGGTCGCCAGCGAGGCGATCAGCAGGAACACGTCTTCGGGAATCAGGTAGTTCAGCACCACGCCGATCAGCAGCGCGACGCCCATCACCAGCACGGTCATCCACGGCACGCCGGCGCCGGAAAGCTTGGCGAAGCTCTTCGGTGCCTGGCCCTGTTTCGCCAGGCCGAACATCATGCGGCCAGCGCCGAAGATGTCGCTGTTGATCGCCGAAACCGCCGCCGAGATCACCACAATGTTGAGGATGATCGCCGCAGAGGAAATCCCCAGATGGTCGAAAATCTGCACGAACGGGCTGCCCTCGTTGCCGATCTGCTGCCACGGGTACAGCGACATCAGGACGAACAGGGTCAGCACGTAAAACAGCAGGATGCGCAGGGGCACGGCGTTGATCGCGCGCGGAATCACCCGCTCGGGGTTGCGCGCTTCACCGGCGGCCACGCCGATGATCTCGATGCCACCGAAAGCGAACATCACCACGGCCAGCGCGGCCACCATGCCGCCCACGCCGTTGGGCATGAAGCCGCCCTGGGTCCAGAGGTTGCTCACATGGCTGACGGTCTCGCCCGAGGACGAGCCGAGGCCGAACAGCATGATCCCGAAGCCGGCAAGAATCATCGCGATAATCGCCCCGACCTTGAGCAGCGACAGCCAGAACTCGGTTTCGCCGAACACCTTGACGCTGCACAGGTTGAGCGCGCCGATCACGAACACGATGCCCAGCACCCAGGTCCAGCGGGGCACGTCGGGAAACCAGAAACCCATGTAGATGCCGAATGCCGTGACGTCGGCCAAGCACACGATCACCATCTCGAAAGCGTAGGTCCAGCCCAGCACGAAGCCGGCCATCGGGCCCAGATACTGCGTGGCGTACTCACTGAAGGAGCCGGCCACCGGGTTGCGCACGGCCATTTCGCCCAGGGCGCGCATCACCATGTACACCGCCGCGCCTGCGAGGATGTAAACCAATAGAACGGCAGGCCCGGCCAGCTTGATCGCCGAGGCCGAACCATAGAACAGCCCGGTGCCGATCGCCGACCCCAGTGCCATGAAGCGAATGTGTCGGGCGCTCAGCCCGCGTTTCAACTCTGTTGCGTTTTGCGATGTCATCTGGCTTTCCTGATATCTCGTGTGCAGCGAAGCGCGCGGATGGTACAGAAATTCTTGTCGCCGCACGGTCTGTTGCGACAAGAAGTCCATACGTTTCATGCGCTTGCGCAGTTTTGCCTTCCATGGCGTGTATGCGTCAGAAGCTGGGCAGCAGATCGGCGGCAACCAGTTCGCTCAGGCAATTGGATGCCAGCAGTGCGGTCGCGGCGTCGATGTCCGGCGCGAAGAAACGGTCTTTTTCGTAAAACGGTACCTGGCTGCGCAGCGCTGTGCGGGCGATCTCCAGTTTCTCGGAGGTCTTGAGGCCATTGCGCAGATCCAGCCCCTGGCAGGCCGCCAGCCACTCGACTGCCAGCACGCCACGGGTGTTGTCCGCCATTTCCCAGAGGCGCTTGCCGGCCGCCGGTGCCATCGACACGTGGTCTTCCTGGTTGGCCGAAGTCGGCAAGCTGTCGACACTGTGCGGATGGGCCAGGGCCTTGTTTTCGCTGGCCAGCGCTGCGGCGGTCACCTGGGCGATCATGAAACCGGAGTTGACCCCGCCATTGGCCACCAGGAACGGCGGCAGCTGCGACATGTGCTTGTCCATCATCAGCGAAATACGGCGCTCGCTCAGCGAGCCGATTTCGGCGATGGCCAGGGCGATGTTGTCAGCGGCCATGGCCACGGGCTCGGCGTGGAAGTTGCCACCGGAAATCACTTCGCCTTCGGCGGCGAACACCAGCGGGTTGTCGGACACCGCGTTGGATTCGATCGCCAGCACCTCGGCGGCCTGGCGCAGTTGAGTCAGGCAGGCGCCCATGACTTGCGGCTGGCAGCGCAGGGAGTACGGGTCCTGAACCTTGTCGCAGTCGCGGTGGGATTCGGACACCTGGCTGGCATCGCCGAGCAGATCGCGGAAGGCCGCAGCGGCATCGATCTGCCCGCGCTGGCCGCGAGCGGCGTGGATGCGAGGGTCGAACGGCGAGCGCGAACCCAGCACTGCCTCGACCGTCAGCGCGCCGCAGCTCAGGGCACCGGCGAACAGGTCTTCACCTTCGAACAGGCCGCGCAGGGCGTACGCGGTGGACACCTGGGTGCCGTTGAGCAGCGCCAGACCTTCCTTGGCGGCCAGGGTCAGTGGTTTCAAACCAGCCACGGCCAGCGCTTCCACGGCGTTGAGCCACTGGCCCTTGTAACGTGCCTTGCCTTCGCCCAGCAGCACCAGCGACATGTGCGCCAGTGGCGCCAGGTCGCCCGATGCACCCACCGAACCCTTCAGCGGAATGTGCGGGTAGACCTCGGCGTTGACCAGCGCGATCAGGCCGTCGATGACCTGGCGACGGATGCCGGAGAAACCGCGGCTCAGGCTGTTGACCTTGAGCACCATGATCAGGCGCACCAGTGCGTCGCTGATCGGCTCGCCGACGCCGGCGGCGTGGGACAGCACCAGCGAGCGCTGCAGGTTTTCAAGATCGGCGCTGGCGATGCGGGTCGATGCCAGCAGGCCGAAACCGGTGTTGATGCCGTAGGCGGTGCGGTTCTCGGCCAGGATCTGCTCGACGCAGGCCACGCTGTTTTCGATCTGCTGATCGGCGCTGGCGTCCAGCGTGAGTTTTACCGGTTGCTGATAGATCGCGCGCAGCTGCGCCAAGGTCAACTGGCCGGGGATCAGGTTCAGCGAAACTGCCTTTTGGGTGTCGGTCACGATGCTGCTACTCCTTCGTTGATAACGGTCGCGCGCTCTGGACTGGCTCCTGCCTGTCCGGCGCTTGTGGCGCCCAAGCTGCGACCGTGATGGCTGTTGTGTGGTGTGTTGGCGGCGTAGTCGCGGCAAACCTGGAAGATGCTTTCCAGCGATTCTTCGTTCTTGAGCAGCGTCACGCTGCTGGCGATGTCAGGGGCCAGCCAGCGGTCTTCGTCGTAGGCCGGAACCCGCTCGCGCAGCAGGCGCCAGGCCGCTTCGGTGCCCACGCCGAAGCGCGGGCCCTTGAAGAACTCGAACGCCTGGGCGGCGAGCAGGTACTCGATGGCGAGGATCTGCGTGACGTTTTCCAACACCTTGTGCAGCTTCAGCGCGGCGCTGGTGCCCATGCTCAGATGATCTTCCTGCAGGCCCGAGGTCACGTAGTTGTCGATGACCGCCGGTTGCGCCATCTGGCGGTTTTCCGCGCACAGGGAGGCGGCGACGTATTGCACGATCATCATCCCGGAGTTGACCCCGGGCTGGCTGACCAGAAACGCCGGCAGGCCGCTGACGGTCGGGTTGATCAGGCGGTCCAGGCGACGCTCGGCAATCGAGCCCAGTTCGGCCATGGCAATCGCCAGCAAGTCTGCGGCCATGGCCACGGACTGGCCGTGGGGGTTGGCCTGAGAGACCACCCGATAGGCGTCCGGCGTGCCCAGCAGCAGCGGGTTGTCGGTGGCCGAATTGAGCTCGGTCTCGATCTGCCGCGTGGCGTGGGAAAGCTGATCGCGGGTGGCGCCATGCACCTGCGGAATCGAGCGGATGCTCAGGGCGTCCTGGGTGCGAATGCCCTGACTGTTGGCCAGCACCTCGCTGCCCGCCAGCAGGCCGCGCAGGTTCTTGCCCACCTGCTGCATGCCCGGATGGGGCTTGAGCGCGATGATGGTCTCGTCGAACGCATCCAGCTGGCCGCGCTGGCCTTCGAAGGTCATGGCGCTGATCACGTCGGCCCATTGCATCAGGCGGTTCACGTCAGCGATGGCCAGACAGCCCAGGCCGGTCATGCATGGGGTGCCGTTGACCAGGCACAGCCCGTCCTTGGCGCCCAGCTCCACGGGCGACAGGCCTTCTTCGCCCAGTGCCTGCAACGCCGAAACCACCTGGCCGCGGTAACTGACCTGGCCGACGCCCAGCAGTGCGACGCCGACGTGGGCCATGTGGGTCAGGTAACCCACCGAGCCCTGGGACGGTACTTGCGGCGTGATGCGATGGTTGAGCAGGTTGAGCAATGCCTGCACCACCTGGCGGTGAATGCCGGATTTGCCCTGGGTGTAGTTGACGATGGCGGCGCAGATGATCGCCCGCGTCTGGTCATCGGGCAGGACAGGCCCCACGCCGCAAGCATGGCTGAGCAGGGTGTTGCGCGAAAGGCGGCTCAACTGCTCGCGCTCCAGCGACACGTTGCACAGCGCGCCCAGGCCGGTGTTCACGCCATAGGCGCGCTCACCGCTGGTGACGATGCGCTGGACGATGGCCTGGGCATTGTCGATGCGCGCCCAGGCGCCGTCCGACAGGGCCAGGCTGGCGCCGTGACGGGCCACGGCTGTGATGTCCCGCCAGGTGACCGGGGCATCGCCGATGATGATCTGTTCTGCTCGCGACATGAGTACTGCCGTCCTTAAAGGGTCGCCGTGCGCCGCTGGACGAAACGATCGACGTATTCATCGGCGGGCTGGTAGAGGATTTCTTTCGGGGTGCCGACCTGGATCAGCCTGCCGTCCTTGAGGATGGCGATGCGGTTGCCGATGCGCACGGCTTCGTCCAGATCGTGAGTGATGAACACGATGGTCTTGTGCAGGGTCGATTGCAGCTCCAGCAACTGGTCCTGCATCTCGGCGCGGATCAGCGGGTCGAGGGCGCTGAACGCCTCGTCCATCAGGATGATGTCGGTGTCCGCCGCCAGTGCGCGGGCCAGGCCCACCCGCTGGCGCATGCCGCCGGAGAGCTGGTGCGGGTACTTTTTCTCGTAGCCCTTCAGGCCCACGGTGGTGATCCAGTGCTGCGCGCGCTCGGCACATTGCGCCTTGCTCTCGCCGCGAATCGCCAGGCCGTAGGCGACGTTCTCGGTCACGGTCTTGTGCGGCAACAGGCCGAAGCTCTGGAACACCATGCTGATTTTGCGCCGGCGGAAGTCGCGCAGCGCATCGGTGTCGTAGGCCAGGATGTTTTCGCCGTCGACCAGAATCTCGCCGCTGGTCGGGTCGATCAGGCGGTTGAAGTGGCGCACCAGGGTCGACTTGCCGGAACCGGACAGGCCCATGATCACGAAGATCTCGCCGCTGCCGATCGACAGCGACAGGTCGTTCACGCCGACCACGCAGCCGGTCTGCGACAGCACCTGCTCCTTGCCCTGGCCCTGCTGGACCATGGACAGCGCTTCCTTGGAGCGGCTGCCGAAGATCTTGAAGACGTTCTTCACCACGATCTTGTCGGCAACGGTGTTTTCAGCGGCCTTGAGAGGCTCTGCGCTTTTAATCGATTCGACGCTCATTATTTGCTCGCCTCATGCCGTGGGCGGCCATAGGCCTGCGTGATGCGGTCGATCACGACCGCCAGAATGACGATGGCCAGACCCGCTTCCAGGCCGCGACCGACGTTGAGGGTCTGGATGCCGACCAGCACGTCTTCGCCCAGGCCACGGGCGCCGATCATCGAGGCGATCACCACCATCGACAGGGCCATCATGGTGGTCTGGTTGATCCCGGCCATGATGCTCGGCAGGGCCAGCGGCAGTTGCACGCCGAACAGTTGCTGCCAGCGGTTGGCGCCAAAGGCGTTGATCGCTTCCATGACTTCGCCGTCGACCTGACGAATGCCCAGGTCAGTCAGGCGAATCAGCGGTGGCGCGGCGTAGATCACGGTGGCGAAGATCGCCGGGACCTTGCCCAGGCCGAACAGCATCAGCACCGGAATCAGGTAAACGAAGCTCGGCATGGTCTGCATGATGTCCAGCAGCGGCATCAGCACCGAACGCAGGCGATTGCTGCGTGCCGACAGAATGCCCAGCGGCACGCCGATCAGCACCGAAATGAAGGTGGCGACCAGCATCAGCGCCAGGGTCTGCATGAGTTTGTCCCACAGGCCCACGGCGCCGACCAGGAACAGCAGGCCGACGATCACCGCGGTGGTGGCGACCTTGCGGGTCGAGTGCCAGGCGATGCCACCGACGATGGCCAGCAACACCCACCACGGCGCGACGCGCAGCAGGCCTTCGAGCTGGACGATGGCCCACAGCAGGGTGTCGGAGATGTGCCGGAACACGTCGCCGTAGTTGGTGACCAGTTTGTCGACCCAGTCGTTGACCCAGTCGGCGATGGAGAACGTGAAGCTTTCGGGGAACATAGGTTTATCTCGGTCTAATAAGTGGAGCCTTACCCCTGTAGGAGTGAGCTTGCTCGCGAATGCGTCGGCACATCCAACATCATCGGTGACTGACGCGACGCTTTCGCGAGCAAGCTCACTCCTACAGGGGCGTGTGCCGCCGGTGTTGCGCGGCACCCGGATCAATCGTTACAACGAAGCATCAACCTTCTTGGCCGCCTCTTCGCTGACCCACTGATGCCAGACTTCAGGGTGCTCCTTGAGGAACATCTTCGCCAGCTTCGGCGATTCGATGCGGTCCTTGGTCATGCGCGCGAGGTTCTGGTTGAGCAGGTCGATCGGGATGTTGACCTTTTCCATGACCGCCACCAGTTCAGGGGCTTCGTCGTGGAAGGTCTTGGACAGGCCGACCTTGATGTCGATGGTCTTGTTCACACCGGCTTTCTCTTCCAGGCGCACCATGTCGACCTGGCCCATCAGCGGGGTAGGCGACCAGTAGTAGGCCAGGATCGGCTCGCCACGCTTGTAGCTGGAGAGGATCGCGGCATCCAGCGCAGGGCCTGTGCCCGGACGGAAGTTGGTGAACTTGTCTTCCAGGCCGTAGCTTTTCAGCATCTCGGTGTTTTCAAGCTCGCAGGTCCAGCCGGCCGGGCAGTTGTAGAAGCGGCCCTTGCTCGGCTCTTCGGCGTCCTTGAACAGCGCCGAGTATTTGCCCAGGTCGGCGATGGATTTCAGATCCGGTGCCTTGGCTTCCAGCTTGCGCTTGGCGTCGCCCTCGATCACGTAGCGTGGCACGTACCAGCCTTCCACCGCGCCCTTGACCGGGGCGCCGACACCGACCACTTTCCCGGCCTTCTCGGCCTTGTTCCACACTTCGCTGCGGCCCACCCACTCTTCGGAGAAGACCTGGATATCGTTGGTGCTCAGGGCGTTTTCCATGGTGATGGAGTTGCCCGGCAGGCTGTCAGTCTTGCAGCCGTAACCCTTGTCCAGCACCACCTGCAGGATGTCGGTCAGCAGCATCGCGCTTTCCCAGTTCAGCCCTGCGAATTTGACCGGCTTGCCGGACTCACACCATCCCGCTGCCTGGCTGGCGCCGCTGGCGAGCACGCCGACCGTCAGCAACGTGGATAGCAGGGTCTTTTTCATTTTCATTGTGTGACGCTCCTGATCTTGAGTTGGGCTGTGTTGCTTGGGCAGTACGTAAGCAAGTGGCATCCGGCCAATGGGCGAGGCGCTTTGCGGCCTCGTCCCGCTTCACTCCAGCTTAAACAGACGTGCGTTGCGGCGGGTCAGTTCACCACCGCTCGCGAGGGCACCGCGTCGTTCTTGTGTTCTGCCGGGTTGTGCTCGGTCGGCAGAATCAGGCGGTCGGCGATCTGGCCGGGCCATTTCTTCGCCGCGAAGTAATACAGCGCGGCAGGCACCACCAGGCCGATGATCCACGAGATGTCGGTATCGTCCAGCGCGCCCACCAACGGGCCAGTGTAGAAGTGGGTGGAGATGAACGGCATCTGAATCAGCACGCCGATGACGTAGATCACGATGCCGATCCAGTTCCAGCGGCCATAACGGCCGTCCGGGTTGGACAGGGCAGGGATGTCATAGCGCTCCTTGGTGATGCAGTAGAAATCCACCAGGTTGATCGCGCTCCATGGCGTGAAGAACGCCAGCAGGAACAGGATGAACGCGGAGAAATCCTTGAGGAACGAGTCCTTGCCCGCCAGTGCCAGCACGGTGGCGATGCCGACCATGGCGAAGATGTAGGTCAGGCGCAGGGCGCTGGAAATGTGTCGGTTGCCCTTGAAACCGCTGACGATGGTGGCGATCGACATGAAGCTGCCGTAGGCGTTGAGCGTGGTTACGGTGACTTTGCCGAAGGCAATGCTGAAATACAGCAGGGCGGCGATGACGCCGGTGCCGCCCAGGCTGACGATGAACTGCACCTCATGGTGAGCGAAGTTCTTGCCCGCCAGCGCGGCGGCGAACACGCCGAAGACCATCGACACCTGCGCACCGATCACCGCACCCAGGCCCACGGCCCAGAAGGTGCTGCGAGCCGAGGTGTTGCGCGGCAGGTAGCGCGAATAGTCCGCCACATACGGGCCGAACGCGATCTGCCAGGATGCCGACAGGGATATCGCCAGCAGGAAGCTGCTCAGCGAAAAGTGTTTGTTGCCCAGCAGCGCGCCGACGTCGTTACCCGCCAGCAGTGCGCCGAACAGGTAGATGAAGGCGACCACGCCGATGAGGCTGGCGACCCGGCCGATCATGTGGATGACCCGGTAGCCGAAGATGGTCAGGATCACGATGGCGGCGGCGAACAGCACGATGCCTTGCCAGTCCGGGACCTGAATCAGTTGCGCGACGGCTTGCCCTGCCAGCAACGAGCCGCTGGCGGAAAAGCCGATGTACATCAGGCACACCAGCACCAACGGGATCACCGCCCCGTAGACGCCGAACTGCACCCGGCTGGAAATCATCTGCGGCAGGCCCAGTTTCGGACCTTGCGCGGCATGCAGCGCCATGACCCCGCCGCCCAGCAACTGGCCGACGAACAGGCCGATCAGCGACCAGAACACATCGCCGCCCAGCACCACGGCCAGGGCGCCGGTGACGATCGCCGTGATCTGCAGGTTGGCACCCAGCCACAGGGTGAATTGACTGAACAGACGACCATGTCTTTCCGCGTCAGGAATGTAATCGATCGAACGCCTTTCGATCACGGAAGCTTGTGCAACACGATCATCTGGAACAGCCATTTCAAACATTCCCCTGGAGCGAGTGTTGGGTCACGCCTGGACCCTTGTGGGAGTGAGCTTGCTCACGAATGCGTCGTGTCAGTCACCGATGATGGTGAAGGTGCTGACGTCTTCGCGAGCAAGCTCGCTCCCACAGGTCTGCGTTTTTCTATTCGTTACTTGATCATCGGCAGGTTCAGCCCCTGCTCCTTGGCGCAATCGATAGCGATCTGGTAACCCGCGTCGGCATGACGCATCACTCCGGTGGCCGGGTCGTTGTGCAGGACGCGGGCGATGCGTTCGGCGGCTTCGTCGGTGCCGTCGCAGACGATGACCATCCCCGAATGCTGCGAGAAGCCCATGCCCACACCGCCGCCGTGGTGCAACGAAACCCAGGTCGCGCCGCTGGCGGTGTTGAGCAGGGCGTTGAGCAGCGGCCAGTCGGACACGGCGTCGGAGCCGTCTTTCATCGATTCGGTTTCGCGGTTCGGGCTGGAGACCGAGCCCGAATCCAGGTGGTCACGACCGATCACGATCGGTGCCGACAGCTCGCCGCGACGGACCATTTCGTTGAACGCCAGGCCCAGCTTGGCGCGCTGGCCCAGGCCGACCCAGCAGATACGCGCCGGCAGGCCTTGGAAGCTGATGCGCTCGCGAGCCATGTCCAGCCAGTTGTGCAGGTGAGCGTCGTCCGGAATCAGTTCCTTGACCTTGGCGTCGGTCTTGTAGATGTCTTCGGCGTTGCCCGACAGCGCCGCCCAGCGGAACGGGCCGATGCCGCGGCAGAACAGGGGACGGATGTAGGCCGGTACGAAGCCGGGGAAGTCGAACGCGTTGCTCACGCCTTCTTCCTTGGCCATCTGGCGGATGTTGTTGCCGTAGTCGAAAGTCGGGATGCCTTGTTTCTGGAAGGCCAGCATGGCTTCGACGTGCTTGGCCATCGACTGCTTGGCGGCCTTGACCACGGCGGCAGGCTCGGTGATGGCGCGGTCGCGGTACTGCTCCCAAGTCCAGCCTTCCGGCAGGTAACCGTTGAGCGGGTCGTGGGCGCTGGTCTGGTCGGTGACCATGTCCGGGCGCACGCCACGGCGCACCAGTTCCGGCAGGATTTCAGCGGCGTTGCCCAGCAGCGCGATGGAGATCGCCTTGCCTTCGGCGGTGTACTTGGCGATGCGCGCCAGGGCGTCGTCCAGATCAGTGGCCTGCTCGTCGACGTAGCGGCTCTTCAGGCGGAAATCGATGCGACTCTGCTGGCACTCGATGTTCAGCGAGCAGGCGCCGGCCAGGGTTGCGGCCAGAGGCTGCGCGCCACCCATGCCGCCCAGGCCTGCGGTCAGCACCCAGCGGCCTTTGAGGTTGCCGTCGTAATGCTGGCGACCGGCTTCGACGAAGGTTTCGTAGGTGCCCTGGACGATGCCCTGGCTGCCGATGTAGATCCAGCTGCCGGCGGTCATCTGGCCGTACATCGCCAGGCCCTTGGCGTCCAGTTCGTTGAAGTGCTCCCAGTTGCCCCAGTGCGGCACCAGGTTGGAGTTGGCGATCAGCACCCGTGGCGCGTTGCTGTGGGTCTTGAACACGCCGACCGGTTTGCCGGATTGCACCAGCAGGGTTTCGTCTTCGTTCAGGTTGGTCAGGCTCTCGACGATCTTGTCGTAGCACTCCCAGTTACGCGCCGCGCGACCGATGCCGCCGTACACCACCAGCTCGTTCGGGTTTTCCGCGACTTCCGGGTCCAGGTTGTTCATCAGCATGCGCAGCGGCGCTTCGGTCAGCCAGCTCTTGGCGGTCAGTTGGGTGCCGCGGGCGGCGCGGATTTCCACGTCGCGGCGTTTGGTCCATTGCTGAGCTGGGGTTTTGTTGTCAGTAGTCACGTAACAATCCTCGATGATCAATCCGGCCCAGGCACTGGGCTGACGTGCCTGTGTCGAACAGGCGGAATATGGGTGTGGCAGATCAGGCGCCGTAATCCATGAATCGAAACGGGGCACTGACCATACTCTTGCATACTCATATTTACTTGTACATACAAGCATATGCAACCAAGGGGCCAACTCGTCGCATCGGTCAGGCAAAAACCTGCAAGCCCTTGCGGGCCCGGCGTTGGGCAGAGATTGAGGAAATTGGATCAGGCTGTGGGAGGCGTTACGTGCCGCCACCAATTGTTACTTTTCGGTGCGTGCGCCCCGCGAAGGTGCAATCGGTAACAGATGCGGGAGAAGGCCGATGCAGATCCATCGGCCTGGAGGGACTCAGATCACTTTTACCGTGCGGCCGATGAACTGGATCGGCCCGGCGGGTTTGCCGGCGATCGGGCCGGTGGCGTTCTCAAGCGTCAGTTCGAACAGCTGGTCGGCATGCAGTGCCGGCAGATTGTTGAGTTTGACCCGCAGCACCTCGCCAGGCCTGACCCGGCCCAGCGAGACCAGCCCGCGGGTGTCACCGGAGTCGGTCCAGAATTGCAGCAGTTTGTCGTCGGGAATCTGCGCTGTACCCAGAGGAATGAGCTGCACCTCGCGGGCATCGCTGATCTGAATCACCCAGCCCGGCGTTTTGTCCTCAGGTGTGGACAGCAGCGCGACCCAAGCCGGCTTGGCGGTGGGCGCCACTTGGGTCAGCAACTGCGTGCCGAACAGCAGCGCGGCGATGACACTGCAGACCGCCAGCTTGCGCCAGAAGCCGATACTGTTCTGCCAGCGAACACCTTTGCGGCGCTTGCCGGCGGCGCGTCGGGCGCGGGTGAAATTGCCCAGCCGCTGCCAGGGCGAAGGCGCCGGCTCGTCAGGTTCGGCCACATTGGTCATCGCCAGCAGGCGCGCCTCCCAGCCCTGGATCGCCCGACGCAGGGCCGGATCCTGGGCCATGCGCTGCTGTACCTCGGCGCGGCGTTCGGGCGAAAGCGTGCCCAGTACGTATTCACCCGCCAGGATCTGCACGTCGTGTTCGGGCGTGATGTCTGATTTCTTGTTCATGCGCTACATCCCCAGAGCGCAGCTGTGCCGCGCTTGATCCGCACACTCGAAGGCGCACGGTTTTGTGCTGTCTGGAAATGAGAATAGCTGGCCGTACAAGGATGAAACACCTGGATACGACGCGCGGGAGGTCATTGGGCGGCATGCGCCTGCGTAAGTCCTTGTGGGAGCCGGCTTGCTGGCGAATGCGTCAGGTCAGACACGACAACGTTGAATGACACACCGCATTCGCCAGCAAGCCGGCTCCCACAAAAGCATTCAGCGGTGCGCCAACCGGTTACGCAACAGAATGACTCCAACGATCGCCGACAGAATCGAGCCCATCAGCACGCCGACCTTCACCTCGTCGATCAGGTGCGCCGCGCCGGGGAACGCCAGGTTGCCGATGAACAGGCTCATGGTGAAACCGATTCCGCAGAGCAGCGCGACGCCATACAACTGCACCCAGTTGCTGCCTTCGGGCAGGGTCGCCAAGCCCGAGCGGATTGCCAGTGTGGCGGCAAGAAATACGCCGATCTGTTTGCCGACGAACAGCCCCAGCGCCACGCCCAACGGGACAGGGTCCACCAGATTGCCCAGTGTGATGCCGGACAGCGAGACGCCTGCGTTGGCAAAGCCGAACGCTGGCACCACGGCGAACGCGACCCAGTAGTGGAGTTTTTCTTCCAGCAACAGGAGTGGCGAGCGGGCCTCTTCCTGACGGGTGCCCAGTGGAATGCACAGTGCCAGTGCCACGCCCGCCAGGGTCGCGTGCACGCCTGATTGCAGGACGAAGAACCACAGCAACAAGCCCAGCGCCAGATACGGCAGCAGGCGCTGCACGCCCATGCGGTTCATGACGACCAGCACGGCGAGGGTGGCGAAGGAGGCGCCGAGCATCGGCAGGTTCAGTCCGCTGCTGTAGAACAGAGCGATGATGGTCACTGCGCCCAGGTCGTCGAGGATCGCCAGTGCGGCAAGGAATACCTTGAGTGACGTCGGTACGCGTTTGCCCAGCAGCGACAGCACGCCCAGGGCGAAGGCGATATCGGTGGCCGCCGGGATCGCCCAGCCGCTCAGGGTCTCGGCGTTACCTGCGTTGATCGCGACATAGATCAGCGCCGGCACCAGCATGCCGCCAGCCGCGGCAAAGCCGGGCAGGGCGCGCTGACCCCAACTGGCGAGGCCGCCGGCGAGCACTTCGCGTTTGATTTCCAGGCCGACCATCAGAAAGAAGATCGCCATCAAGCCGTCGTTGACCCATAGCTCCACCGACAACCCGCCCCAGACGCTGTGCAGTGCCGAGAAGTAAAAAGGTGCCATGGGCGAGTTGGCCACGATGATCGCCGCCAGCGCCGCGCCCATGAGCACGATGCCGCCCGCGGATTCCGAGGCCAGGAAGCGGGCGAGGATGGCGAGGGCGCGTGGGGTTTCCTTGTTCTGATCGAGCGGTGTCATGCGCGTCCTTGATTCTGTGGCAAAGGGCGCAAGTTAACACAGATATTTCAGGCTCGCGGTTACCGCTTCTGCCGAAGGCGTGGGAGCCGGCTTGCTGGCGAATGCGTTTTTTTCAGACATCTTGATGGTGACTGATCAACCGTATTCGCCAGCAAGCCGGCTCCCACAGTTTTCGATTTGCGGTGCCACTTAAATCGCGGTGAGCTCGATCACGCAGCAGCGGCTGGCGCGGGGAGCGTACAGCACCACTTCCAGCAGCGATCCTTCGGCGTTGTCCAGTTGCAGGCAGTCGTGGCGATCGAGCAACTGCGGCGGATGCTCGGCGACGTTGGCGGCCATCTGTTCGGCCGCACTGAACACCAGGAATGCATTGGCCGAGGTGAAGAAACGCTGGGGCTGCAGCACGTCGATCCACTGCAGGCGCGCCCGGTAGCGGGTCGGCGCGTAGATCAGGTTGAAGTCGCGGATCGGCCCGTCGAGCAGGGTGCACGACACCTGGCTATCGCCGCTGAAGGCGAACGGATCGGACGGCAGCAGCGCTTCGCTGTCCTGGCCGTCGATGGTCAGGGTCATACCCGCACCCTGCAGCACGGTGATGATCCGCAGGTAACCGGCGAACACTGAAAAACCGCCCGATTCGCCGATGTCGGCGATCGACAGGCGCCAGCCGAATCCGTCCAGGCCCTCGCCTGCATCGCGGGTGATTTCTTCGGTGCTGCCGCCACCGTTTTTCCAGGGCATGCGTGGGTAATTAACGGCGCGCAGCAGAGTCAGTTGGGTCATTTGGTGAAACGTCCTTCCAGGCGATGGCGTGAACCGGGGTGAATCAGACGGGCGGCGGTCACCGGCTGGCGCCCCGACCAGGTGCGGCGGCGGATCAACAGGCACGGCTCGCCCTTTTCGATCTGCAACAGCTTGCACTCGTCGGCATCGGCCAGGATCGCCTCGACCACGTGCTCGCCTTCTGTCAGCGGCGCCACCTGGTTGAGATAGGCGTAGGGCGTCTGCTTGGTGAAGTCCTGCTGCAGGTACTCGGGCGCCACCAGCGCGTTGACGAAACGGTCCTCGATTTGCACGGCAATGCCGTTCTCGAAATGCACGATCAGCGAATGAAATACTTTCTGGCCCTCGCGCATGTCCAGCGCCAGCGCGCGTTCGGAGCCGGCGGCCTCTTCGCACAGGGTGATCACCTGGCAGGTGTGGGTGTGGCCACGGGCGGAAATTTCGTCGGCGATGTTATGCACTTCGAACAGCGCGGACTGGGTCTTGGGCTCGGCGACGAAGGTGCCGACGCCTTGCATGCGCACCAGCAGACCTTCGGCGGTCATCTCGCGCAGGGCGCGGTTGATGGTCATGCGGCTGAAACCCAGTTGGGTCACCAGTTCGCTTTCGGACGGCACGCGGTGGTGGGGCGGCCAGGTACCGTTCTGGATCTGCTGGGTGATCATTTGCTTCACCCTGGCGTACAACGGCGCCGGACTTTCACCCATCTGGGCGGCCAGCGGAGAGGAGGCAGGCGGAGTCGGCACAGAAAAATCCTTGTTAGACGTAAGAAATCAAAGGTAGCGATGTAGGACAGACACCACGCTAACCATTAATACGGGTGCCGACAAGCTTGCCGCAGTTTACCGGGCGAGCAAACGTCTGTATATGTATAGACAATTTCACGCGAGGGGTGCGAGGTTATGTCCGTTTTCTTTGCCGAACGTGCGCTGCTGCCTGCTGGCTGGGCCGAGAACGTGCGTTTTGAGGTCGGTGCCGATGGGCTGCTGACGCATGTCCAGGCCAATGCCGAGCGTCAGGGCGCCGAACTGATCAACGGTCCTGTGGTGCCGGGCATGCCCAATCTGCACTCCCACGCGTTTCAGCGGGCGATGGCCGGGCTGGCCGAAGTGGCGGGCAACCCGAACGACAGCTTCTGGACCTGGCGCGACCTGATGTATCGCCTGGTCGGCCAGATCAGCCCCGAGCAACTGGGCGTCATCGCCCGGCAGCTGTACATCGAAATGCTCAAGGGCGGTTTCACCTCGGTGGCCGAGTTCCACTACGTGCACCAGGACGCCAGCGGCAAGCCGTACGCGAACCCGGCGGAGCTGGCGCTGCAGGTCAGCCAGGCGGCGAGTTCCGTCGGCATCGGCATGACCTTGGTGCCAGTGCTCTACACCCACTCAGGTTTTGGTGGCCTTGCGCCGAATGAGGGGCAGCGCCGGTTCATCAACAGCACCGAAAGCTATCTGAACCTGCAATCGCGTCTGAAACCGCTGATCAGCGCGCAACCGGCCCAGGCGCTGGGTCTGTGCTTCCACTCGTTGCGCGCGGTAACCCCGCAGCAGATCAGCGAAGTGATGGCCGCCAGTGACACACAGTGCCCGGTGCACATTCACATTGCCGAGCAGCAGAAAGAAGTCGACGACTGCCTGGCCTGGAGCGGCCGTCGTCCGTTGCAGTGGCTGTATGAGAATGTCGATGTCGATGAGCGCTGGTGCCTGGTGCACGCTACCCACGCCGAGCCCGATGAGGTGGCGGCCATGGCCAGGAGCCGCGCGGTGGCGGGCCTGTGCCTGACCACCGAGGCCAATCTGGGCGACGGTATCTTCCCGGCGGTGGACTACATCGCTCAGGGCGGGCGCTGGGGGATCGGTTCGGACAGCCACGTGTCCCTGAGCGTCGTCGAAGAATTGCGCTGGCTCGAATACGGCCAGCGCCTGCGTGATCAGCGGCGCAATCGGCTGTATCGCGCCGATCAGCCGATGGTCGGGCGCACGCTGTACGACGCCGCCTTGCTCGGTGGCGCTCAAGCCATGGGCCAGCCAATCGGCGCGCTGGAAGTCGGCAAGCGCGCCGACTGGCTGGTGCTCGATGGCAACGATCCGTATCTGGTCACGGCGTCCGGCGACGCGATCCTCAACCGCTGGCTATTTGCCGGGGGCGATCGTCAGGTGCGCGAGGTGATGGTCAACGGGCGCTGGGTGATCCGCGATGGGCGCCATGCCGATGAAGAAGCGAGCAGCCGAGCGTTTGCTCAGGTGCTGCGGGAGTTGTTGGGGTAAGAGCGAAATGCAAAACCTGTGGGAGCCGGCTTGCTGGCGAATGCGTCAGGTCAGACAACACAGCGTTGAATGACATACCTCATTCGCCAGCAAGCCGGCTCCTACAGTGGATCGATGATGGCTGGTCTTACTCGGTTGGCTTGGCGATTTTGGAATCCTCCACCCGCCAGATCAGCCGCGTGGTGTCATACCCCTGCTGCTGCGCCTTCATCAGCATTTCGTTGCGGATCGATTCGCTCACATGGGTGGTGCGCGAGAGCAGCCACAGGTACTTGCGGTTGGGGTTGCCGACGATGGCCTGCTTGTAATCGTCGCTGACGTACAGCACCCAGTAGTTGCCCTTGGCGACACCCGGCAGCAGGCGCGAGAACCAGTTGTCGAACACCACCCACAGCTTGTCGGTCTTGCCCTCGACCTGCGACGAGGCCGTGCCGGTGGCCTGTTCCCACTTGCCCTCCAGCGTGCGACAGCGGTTGGTCACGGCAACGTTGCCGTCGGCCTTGAGCTTGTAGTGCGCCTCGGATTGCGCGCAGTTGCGCTGGAAGAACATCGGCATGCGCGCCAGTTCATACCAGGTGCCCTGATAGCGCTTGAGGTCTACCTGATCCTCGGTGCGCGGCGCCATGGATTCTACCGGCGTTTCCGCGCAGGCGCTCAGCCAGCAAGTCGCCATCGTCAGCGCACCGACGCACAGCAGGCGGCGCAGGCTCATTTGAGCCCCTGGCCCGAATACAGCACGACCTTGTCGGCGGCGTATTGCACGCTGATAAAGGTCTTCTGGTCACCCCAGGTGCAACTGGACATCCCCAGCGCCCCCGAGCACTCGGTCGGGCTGCCGAGCAGTTGCTCAATTTGCGCCTTGGACATGCCGGCCGAGATTTTCGAATAGTTTTCCTGATTGATCTTGCTGCACGCGGCCAGCAGCACGCAGAACGACAACAACGCGAGAGAGCGCAAAGACATGGATGAAGCTCCTGGATCGAGAGGGGGCAGCGCCAGCGCTGGCGTGATACCGACAGCTTAGAAGAGAAAAAGCGGATTCTGGTTCCGTGCAGGCCCGAACATGTACGTGATACCTGTGGGAGCCGGCTTGCTGGCGAATGCAATCTGTCAGACATGCTTGTGGTGAATGGCACACCGCATTCGCCAGCAAGCCGGCTCCCACGCCTTCGGCAGAAGCGCACTGCGTTACATTCAAAACCTCGACCCACGCTCCTTCAAAAACTCCACCTCCTCCCGCGTCGACTCCCTTCCCAGCACCTCATTGCGATGAGGAAACCGGCCAAAGCGCTCGATCACTACGCGATGCTTGTGCGCGTAGTCCAGGGTCTGAGTGAGGTAGCCGCGTTGGTTTTCAGGCAGCAGGGGAATGAGCGCAGCGAAGCGGCGGACAGCTTCGTTCTGGGCGTCGAGGTTTTCGGTGTGTTCCAGCACCAGATAGATGAAGGTGCGTTGCAGCGGGGACAGCGCCAGGTCGTGTTCGCGTTGCAGGCCATCGCTGACCACTTGCTGGGCACGTTTGTCGCCGGAAAAGGATTTGGGGGTGTCGCGAAAGATCATGCGCGGCAACTGGTCGAGCAGCAGCACCAGCGCCAGCCAGCCTTCAGGCGATTGCGTCCAGTCGGACAGTCCGCCCGCAAGGGCCTGATCCACAAGAGCACCGAAACGCTGCTGCGCATCGGCGTCTTGCGAATCCTTTTTGCCGAACCAGAGCCGGTTTTTCTCCCGGGCGATGTCGCTGGGTGATTCGGCAGAACCGAACCACCATTCAAGCAAAGCCGACCAGGGCGCGCTCATCGGGCGAATTACGCCTTGTGGTACGCGGTGGCGCGCTCGACTTCTTCCTTCGAGCCCAGGAACACCGCAACGCGCTGGTGCAGGCCTTCAGGCTGGATGTCGAGGATGCGCTGGTGGCCGTCAGTGGACGCGCCGCCGGCCTGTTCCACCAGGAACGACATCGGGTTGGCTTCGTACATCAGGCGCAGTTTGCCTGGCTTGGAAGGCTCGCGGGCGTCGCGTGGGTACATGAACAGGCCGCCGCGGGTCAGGATACGGTGCACGTCGGCAACCATCGCCGCCACCCAGCGCATGTTGTAGTTCTTCTTCAGCGGGCCTTCTTCACCGGCCAGCAGTTCTTCGACATAGCGCTGCACCGGGGCTTCCCAGTGGCGCTGGTTGGACATGTTGATGGCGAATTCCTGAGTCGACGCAGGGATCTGGATGTCTTCGTGGGTCAGGACGAAGCTGCCCATTTCACGGTCCAGGGTGAAGCCTTTGACGCCGTCGCCCAGGGTCAGGATCAGCATCGTCTGCGGGCCGTAGATCGCGTAACCGGCGGCAACCTGTTTCGAACCTGGCTGCAGGAAGGCCTTTTCGTTCAGCGCTTCGTTCTGGCTCAGGTACTCGTTAGGGCAGCGCAGTACCGAGAAGATGGTGCCGACCGGGGCGTTGATGTCGATGTTCGACGAGCCGTCCAGCGGGTCGAAGACCAGCAGGTAGGCGCCTTTCGGGTATTTGCCCGGGATCTGGTAGGCATTGTCCATTTCCTCGGACGCCATGCCGGCCAGGTGGCCGCCCCATTCGTTGGCTTCGAGCAGGATTTCGTTGGACATCACGTCCAGCTTCTTCTGCACTTCGCCCTGCACGTTTTCAGTGCCCATGCTGCCCAGCACGCCGCCCAGGGCGCCCTTGGAGACGGCATGGCTGATTTCCTTGCACGCACGCGCCACCACTTCGATAAGGAAGCGCAGATCGGCAGGGGTGTTGTTGCTGCGGGTCTGCTCAATCAGATAGCGACTCAGGGTAACGCGGGACATGGAGAGCTCCGAAGATGGGGAAGAAAAAACGCGCATAGTCTAGCGCGTGTCGGGACTGAATACTGCCTCTGAGACCGGTTTGGTAGTGAATGAGTTCACGGGCTACATGAGCGTAGGCGCTTAACGGTGACAAGTTGAGGTCCGTCTCGCGGATTTTTTCTGCTGCGGGATCGGTTCAGCCTGACGTGCGCGATGCATCATTTATTTCGCCTTCGAGGCGCGCAAGGTGCTCATGGCCATCGCCCCCAGCAGCACGACGCCCAATACCAGCACGGCCCACAGGCCGATGCGCTTCCAATCCGGGTCGCTGGCAACAGGCGTTACAGCCCTGGGCGCGGCGGGCGGCGTGGCCAGGGTCGCGCTGCCCAGGGTTGCGAGTTTTTCCGGGGTCACGCCGGGGATCAGCGTCGACAGCGGCAGGTTCGCGCCTTTTATCGTCGCGTTGCCGATGGCCAGGCTGTAAGGCGGCGCGCCTCGACCGAGGAACACCAGCTGGGTGACGCGCACGGCGAAACTCAGTTTCGGTGCCTCCTTGCCAAGGCCGCCGCCACGGTCGTCGACTTCAAGCTTGAGCTGCTGCACGACATCGCCGGGCAACTCCATTTCATCCTGCACCACGTCCTGGCCATTCTGGGTCAGGCGATAGAGCAGGCCGCTGTCGATCTGCCGCCACGGCGCATTGCTGTCGCGGCGGCCGAACAGGGTGGCGGGCGCGAGGCTGTTGGCCTGGGCGATCTCGACTTTCATCCGTTCCAGCGGCAGTGCCACCGGCAGTTGCCAGACATAGACGCCGGGTTTCTCGACGCTGCCCGCAATGGCCGGGGACCAGCTCAGCGGCAGCACGCCGGGGCGCGTACTCACAACTTGCGCGGCGTTGAGGGTGGGAGCGGTCTGCGGAACGCTCCACAGCAGGCGCAGGTACCGGGCGCTGCGACCGGGCAGGGTGACGATGCGCTGCTCGACCCGTTCGTCGGCGAACGACAGCCGCGCCACCTGGCCTTCGCCCCAGCGTTTCCAGTGCTGCAAGTCGTCGCTGGCTTCGATGCTGAAGCGCTGGAAGCCGTCGCGTTCGCTGCTCCAGTCGAGAATCAGCTGATCGAGCGGCGCGTTCAGGGCGCTGGTGTCCAGCAGCCAGCCTCGCAGGATTTCTTCGCCGGCTTCGATTTCGCCCTGCGGCTGCACTTCAACGAGGGTGCCGTTGGTGCTGCGCTGCACGCGAATCTTCGGCTCTGCGTCCTTGGCGTCATCGTTGTTGTAGAGCGGAAACCACTTCACGTCGACGGGCGTTTCGTCCTCGGCGCGCTGGGGTTGGCCCAGTGTCAGGGCATAGGGCTGGGCCTGGCCATCGGCATTGAACACGCGCACGTCATTGAGCGTGCTCTGGCGCGCGTTCAACTGCGCGGCCAGCGGCAGCTCCAGGCGATACCAGGGGCCGTCGCCGCTCAGGGTCAGGGGCGTGTGGCTGGCGAAATCATCCGGCAGATCCTCGGCCCGGGCCAGACATGCCGCACACAGCAGAGCACCGAAAACAGCGGCCTTGACGATGGACTGACGGCTCAACGACGGACTCCTGTGCTTCATTGCGGCGCCGAATCCGTAGGCGCAGCGTCAGTTGAGGCTTGGCTGCGTGTAGGATTTTTCGGCGGTAATGGGGCGAAATATCCCACTACCAGCAGCAGAATGCCAACGCCGATAAACGATACGATCCGCTCCAGGCCGCCGCGGTTGCTCAGTTCGACGAAGAACAGTTTGGCGACCACGATGCCGATCAAGGCCGCACCGACGATCCACACTTCGCGCCGCGCCCGCAGGTGGCCGCCGATCATCAGCGCCAGGGCCATCAGGGTCCAGACGATCGACAGCCCCGCCTGCACGCGCATTGACTCGAACAGCGCCTCGGTGTGCCATTCAACGCCTGCCCACTGGTGAGCCGTGCGCATGACCATCGCTGTGACCAGCGCGAAGATCGAGGCGCCAGCGATCACCAGCGCGGTTTTTTGCGCGTATTCGCTACCCACGCCCAATTGCGGCAATTGCTTGCGCGTCCAGCTGAAAATTCCGGCCAAGGTGATCAGCAGGCCCAATTCCAGCGGGTTGAGCAACGGGATGTAAGGCAGCGGATCCGCGTTGCCATCGCTGAACCAGTTGGCGAGCCAGAACCACGTCAGCATCAATACAGCGAGCGGCGCAGCGGCCCAGACGCGGTATTCGCGCGGATAGGCGCTGATCGGCCATGGCCAAGCGCGCGGCGCGGTCATCGCCAGCAGATATAGGCTCGGCAGCAATGCCCAGCCCAGCCAGCGCCAGGCGTTGTAAGACTCGGACAGGATCAGCAGGCCGTAGCGCAATTCCAGCGACAGCACGCCGACGATCAGCCAGCAGCCCAGTACGTGGGCCGCGCTGCGCAGACGCGGGATCAGCCGAGCGTCCAGGCACTTGAGCGACCACAGGTGCACGGCGAACACCGCGAGCCAGCCCAGCCAGCCCCAGTCGGCGGCGGGGTTGTAGTAAGGGTTGAACAGCATCAGGCCGAGCAGCACGAAGCTGGCCGGGGTCAGCAGGCTGCACAGCTGCGCCAGGCCCGCCCAGTTCAGGCGCAATGCGGCGATTGTCCACAGGCCGACGCTGATGGCGCCGAGCAGCAACAGTGTCGGCACTTCCCGGGCGCCGGGCACGTAATGGGTGCTGACGCACAGCGCCACCGACCACCACAGCGCGCCCCAGATCAGCAGCGCAGGCTGCAACACCCGCTCGCTGATGTTCAGGCGCAAGGTGCCGATGCGTTCGACGGTAAACGCGCTGATCAGGCCTGCCAGCGAGATGATCAGCGGCGTCCAGAAGTCCCCATGATTGAAGCCCGGCGAATACCAGCGCCCGACGATGCCGATAAACCCAAAGCCCGCGCCCAGTTGCAGCAGCAGTCCGAAGAAACGCGCCAGCAGCCGGTTCTGGCGCATGCCCAGCCAGAACACCGCAGCACCTTCGACTGCCCAGGCCACCGTCGTCCACTGCGCGCTCAAGCCCAGTGGGATCGCCAGTGTGGCGAACACCACGCCCAGCGAAAGGCAGGTTTCCATCAGCAGCAGGGTTCGCGCGCGCCCGGCCAGCGCTCGGGCGATGCCCATATAAAGAAGGCCCAGCACCAGCGCGCTGAGTGCCGCGCCGAACTCGATGTGCTGAATCAGCGCGTACTGCAGGCCGAACCCGGCGATCGGTGTGCCGAACAGCAGGCTGCCGTCGACGTAATGGCTTTGTTTTGCCGACCAGCGCAGCACCGCGTCGCGGCTGTCGTCGTCGGGGCCGATTTCGTGTTCCTGCAACTTGCGGCGGGCGAACAGCAGGCCGATGGCCAGGTACATCAGGAAGAACAGAATCAGGAACGGCTCGGTGCTCAAGAACAGCTCTGGCGTGTAGGCCTTCAAACCCCAGGCAAAGCCGATACCGAAAGTGCCGACAAACCCGATCAGGTTCAGCGGGCGCCAAGCCTTGAACCAGGCGATCACGAAAATCCCGGCGTTGAGCAGGGCGAAATAGCTGAACAGCGCGACGTGGCTGCCTTCGCCGGTTGAAGTCAGCAGCGGCGCGGCGAAACCGCCGAGGGCCGCAACGCAAGCCAGTGCCAGGGAATTCTGGGTCAGGGCGAGGATGGCCGAGAACAGCGTGACCGCCACCAGCAAGCCGAAGGCCATGCCCGGCGCCAGCAGCGTGTGCACTTTCATCGCCGCGAACACCGTCAGGTACAGCACTGCAACCCCGGTGCCTTGCAGCATAAGCGCGAAGGATTCATTGCGCCTGCGCAGCCACCAGCCCAGCCCCAGCAACGCCACGGCAGCCGCTGCGACACCGGCGTAACGCGCCTCGATGGGCACCACCATGCCTTCGGTGGCGTAGCGCAGCAGAAAGGCCAGGCCGAGAAACAGCAGCACCACGCCGACGCGCAGCACCGTGTTGCCGCCAATCAGCCAGTCATTGGCGCGTTTGATCCAGTCGTTGAGCGGGTTCGGCTCATCGGGCGTCAGTGCGGGGCTGGCGGCAGGTTGTGCAGGCCGGCTCCATTCGGAGTCGCCAGATACAGGTTCGGAAGCGGGTTGGATATCCGGTAGATCCCAGAGCAGTTCCGGGCCGTTATCGGCAACCGGTTGAATGTCGAGCGGGGCAGGGGCGGGGCGGTCCGGCATCTGCACGGCGGCCGAATCCAGTTGGCTCAGGCGCAGTTCGATGGCGTGCAGCGCGTCTCGGGTTTTCGCGAGTTCGGCCTTTTGTGCGGCGGCTTCGCGGGAGACAGAGGAAAGGCGAAAGCTCAGGCCCAGCGCCAGCCCGATGACCGCGCCCACGGCGCCACCGATTAGTGACTCATCGAGCACCGCACCGAGGAAAAGCCCGGCCAGCAAAAGAATCCATTGCACGCGACGACATCCTTTCCAGCCGCAGAACGGCGATGGTCAGGAGTATATCGGGCGCGGGGGAAGAGGAAACAATTTGTGTCGAGGAGGACGCCAGAGGTATGAACAATGCAAAACCTGTGGGAGCCGGCTTGCTGGCGAATGCGGCGTGTCATTCACCAATGTGGTGTCTGACCTAACGCTTTCGCCAGCAAGCTGGCTCCCACAATGGGCAATTTCGCCCTTGCTCGCTACATCAATCCAACGCCTGCCAGATCTCGTTGGCGTATTCGCGAATGGTCCGGTCCGAGGAGAACCAGCCCATGCGCGCGGTGTTGAGCACCGCCGAGCGCCACCATTCCTTGCTGTCGTGCCAGCGCGCTTCGACCCTGGCCTGCGCCGCCCAGTACGACTCGAAGTCGGCGCAGACAAAGAACCGGTCGTAGTTGATCAACTGCTCGATCAGGCCCACATACCGATACGGGTCGTCCGGCGAGAACACGCCGCCACGGATCGCCTGCAGCACATCGTTCAACCGGGCTGAACCGGCGATGTCGTTATGAGCGTTGAATTCCCCGGCGTGCTTGCGCGCTTCGACCTCCTGGGCGCTCATGCCGAAAATGAACATGTGCTCCAGCCCCACCTGCTCGCTCATTTCCACGTTGGCACCGTCCAGCGTGCCGATGGTCAGTGCGCCGTTGAGGCCGAACTTCATGTTGCTGGTGCCCGAGGCTTCGAGCCCCGCCGTGGAAATCTGCTCCGACAGGTCGGCCGCCGGAATGATGCTTTCGGCAAGGCTGACGTTGTAGTTGGGCAGGAACACCACTTTCAGCCGCCCGCGCAGGGTCGGGTCGTTGTTCACCGTGCGGGCGATGTCGTTGGCCAGCTTGATGATCAGCTTGGCCGAGTGGTAACTGGCCGCCGCCTTGCCCGCGAAGATCTTCACCCGCGGCACCCAATTGGTGCTCGGGTCGGCGCGCATGGCCTGATACAGCGCCACAGTGTGGAACAGGTTGAGCAGTTGGCGCTTGTATTCATGAATCCGTTTGACCTGCACGTCGAACAGCGCTTCCGGATTGAGCGTGATGCCCATGCGCTCCTGAACGATGGCCGCCAGGGCCTTCTTGCTGTGCAGGCGCTGGGCGGCAAACTCTTTCTGGAAGGCCGGCTTGTCGGCCAGCGGTTCGAGTTTCAGCAGCGCGGTCTCGTGGTTGTCCAGCACCTGCTCGCCCAGTTCCTTGACCAGCATCGCGGTCAGTTTCGGGTTGGACTGGAACAGCCAGCGGCGGAAGGTGATGCCGTTGGTCTTGTTGTTGATGCGCTCCGGATACAGCTTGTGCAACTGCGCGAAGACGGTCTTGCGCATCAATTGAGTGTGCAGCGCCGATACGCCGTTGACGCTGTGCGAGCCGAGAAACGCCAGATTGCCCATGCGCACGCGGCGGCCGTTTTCTTCCTCGATCAGCGACACCGAGCGCAGCAGCCCGAACAGGTCCGGGTCGTCCTTGTGCTCCACGCGCACTTCGTCGATGTGTTGGGCGTTGATCATGTAGATGATCTGCATGTGGCGCGGCAGCATGCGTTCCATCAGGCCCACCGACCAGGTTTCCAGCGCCTCGGGCAGCAGGGTGTGGTTGGTGTAGGCCAGGGTGCCGACGGTGATGCGCCAGGCTTCATCCCACTCCACGTCGTACAGGTCGATCAGGATGCGCATCAATTCCGCCACGGCAATCGACGGGTGCGTGTCGTTCATCTGGATCGCCGCGTGTTCCGGCAGGCTGTGAATGTCGTAGCCCATGTTCTTGTGCCGGCGCAGCAGGTCCTGCAGCGAGGCGGAAACGAAGAAGTATTCCTGACGCAGGCGCAGTTCCTGGCCAGCTTCGGTGCTGTCGTTGGGGTACAGCACGCGGGAAATACTCTCCGCGCGCACCACTTCCGCCACCGCGCCGACGTGGTCACCGGCGTTGAAACGTTCAAGGTGCAGGTCTTCCATCGCCCGGGCACGCCACAGGCGCAGGGTATTCACCGCCTTGCCACGCCAGCCGACCACCGGGGTGTCGTAGGCGATTGCCCGCACGGTTTCGCCGGCGTTCCACACCTGGCGGGTTTCGCCTGACGTATCGAGCACCGGTGCGCCGGTCACGTCGAGCACCGGCTGCACGCTGCCGCCAAAGCCGATCTGGTAAATCACTTCCGGGCGTTCGAACTCCCACGGGTTGCCGAAATCCAGCCAGTTCTCGGTCTGCTCCTGCTGCCAGCCATCGACGATGGCCTGACGAAACAGGCCGTGCTCGTAGCGAATGCCGTAGCCGTGGCCGGCGATGCCCAGCGTTGACATGCTTTCCATGAAGCACGCCGCCAGACGCCCCAGGCCGCCGTTGCCCAGTGCGGCGTCCGGTTCCAGAGAACGGATTCTTTCCAGGTCGACGTTCAGGCCCTTGAGCGCTTCGCGGGCGGTTTCCAGAATGCCGAGGTTGATCAGGCTGTCGAACATCAGGCGTCCGATCAGGAATTCCAGCGACAGGTAATAGACGCGCTTGCGCTCCTGGCGATAGATGTAGCGCGTGTGGTTCATCCAGCGCTCGGCCATCTTGTCGCGGGTTGCCAGGGCAATGGCCATGAACCAGTCATGGTCAAACGCGTGGTCGGCATCTTTGCCGACGGCATACTCGAGTTTGGTCAGTACAGCTTCACGAAAGGCTGCCACTTCAGCGTCACGAACGTTGGGTTCCGGAGACATCGGGTACGACCTCAAGTTGGTTGGACGATTAAAGGGGGTTGTCTGACTGTAGGGCGTCTGGCCGGTTATTTCCTGTGTCCTGGATGAAATATCCGGTTGCATGACCCACGGTTCGACTCGGCAGGAACGCTCAGGTTCGCAGCAGTGCTCACAATCCAGATGCTTGCATCGATCGTTCCAGTCTGGCCTGGCAAGCGCCAAAAAATGAACGTAGCAGCACGGCTTGCCGGCGGGAGCGTTGTGTCAGGCGACTTGTCCTTCACAGGGATACCGCCCCGCCGGCAAGCCGTGCTGCTACGTCGGGAAGTCGTGCGCTCAGATAACACAAACTTGATGTCAGTCATGTGCCTATTCATCAAAACAGGGGTGACAGCCGGGCAGAAACAGGCAAGCATGGCGAATCATCGATTCGGGTTTATGATGCCCGATGGCAGTGAAATAGAAGCTTTTGCCTCTGGGATAGAAAGCAGCTCTGGAAACAAAGAGCAGCCCCTGAATTGGACTTATGGAGCACCTATGCAGACTTTGTACCCGCAGATCAAACCCTATGCCCGGCACGATCTGGCAGTGGAGGAGCCGCATGTGCTGTATGTCGATGAAAGTGGCTCGCCGGAAGGCCTGCCGGTCGTCTTCATCCATGGCGGGCCGGGGGCGGGATGTGATGCGCAGAGCCGACGTTATTTCGACCCGAACCTGTATCGCATTATCACCTTCGACCAGCGCGGCTGCGGCCGTTCCACGCCTCACGCGAGCCTTGAGAACAACACCACCTGGCACTTGGTGGAAGACCTCGAGCGCATCCGCAAGCACTTAGGGATCGACAAATGGGTGCTGTTCGGCGGCTCGTGGGGCTCGACCCTGGCGCTGGCCTACGCCCAGACTCACCCTGATCGCGTGCATGCGCTGATCCTGCGCGGCATCTTTCTGTGCCGCCCGCAGGAGATCAAATGGTTCTATCAGGAAGGCGCGAGCCGTCTGTTCCCGGATTACTGGCAGGATTACCTGGCGCCGATCCCGCAGGATGAGCGCGGCGATCTGCTCGGCGCGTTCCACAAGCGCCTGATCGGCACTGACCAGATCGCCCAGATGCACGCCGCCAAGGCCTGGTCGACCTGGGAAGGCCGCACCGCCACGCTGCGCCCCAACCCGCTGGTGGTCGATCGTTTCTCCGAGCCGCAGCGCGCGCTGTCCATCGCCCGCATCGAGTGCCATTACTTCACCAACAATGCGTTCCTGGAAGAAAACCAGCTGATCCGTGACATGCCCAAGATCGCCCATCTGCCGGGGATCATCGTGCATGGCCGCTACGACGTGATCTGCCCGCTGGACAACGCCTGGGAGCTGCATCAGGCCTGGCCGAACAGCGAGCTGCAGGTGATTCGCGATGCCGGGCACGCGGCGTCCGAGCCGGGCATCACCGATGCGCTGGTGCGCGCCGCCTCCCAGGTGGCGCGGCGTTTGCTGGATCTGCCGCCGGAAGAGGCGTAAAGGCACACACGGTTCAAACCTGTAGGAGCGAATTCATTCGCGAATGGCCCTTTCAGGCAACACATAGATGTCGCCTGAACCATCTTCGCGAATGAATTCGCTCCTACAGGGTTATGTTGATCTTGAGTCTTGTTGGAAGGATTTGAATGAAAGGTCTGCTCCAACGCGTCAGCAGTGCGCGCGTTGATGTTTCGGGCGCCACCGTCGGCGCCATCGATCGGGGTTTGCTGGTGCTGGTCGGCGTCGAGCCGCAGGACACACGCGCCAGTGCCGACAAATTGCTGCACAAGCTGCTTAACTATCGGGTGTTCAGCGACGAAGCCGGCAAGATGAACCTCTCGTTGAGCGATGTGGGCGGTGGTCTGCTGCTGGTTTCCCAGTTCACCCTCGCCGCCGACACCCGTAGTGGCATGCGGCCCAGCTTTTCAAAAGCGGCGCCACCGGCTCTGGGTGCCGAATTGTTTGACTATTTGCTGGAAAAGGCTAAAACCACGCACGGGACGGTCGCTGCGGGCCAATTTGGTGCGGACATGCAGGTCCATCTGGTCAATGATGGCCCTGTGACATTTTTGCTGGAAAGCTAAAATCGCGATTTTGCCTGCCGTACCCGAATTTATTAGGCAAAAAGCCATAAATACTTTGTTTCCCCTGATGCGTTGTAACGCGGGCTACTAGATAATCGCGCGCTACAAAGGCGGGGAAAATTTCCGTCATATCGGTAAAACGCAGATTGGTCCGACAACGTTTGGGGAATCATTGGCCCCTTTCGCAGTCGGAACAATGCTCGCCAACCCGGCATCTGATAGCTGGCCGTTGGTTTCTTCATCTGTTTTCGGCGAGGGTTGCTCGTGATTGTTAGTCCATGTAATGCACCAAAGACCCCTGGCAAGCGCCTGCGTAGCGCCTTGTTGGCCGGGTCGGCTTTGTTCTGTCTGTTCGGCGCCGGTCAGCTTTGGGCGTTCGATCTGGACGACGTGGCGACAAAGGCCAAAGATCTGGCCGGACAGAAATTCGTAGCGCCGAAAAGCAACCTTCCCGCGGAATTCCGCGACATGAAGTTTGCCGACTACCAGAAGATCCGCTTCCTGCAGGACAAGGCTGAATGGGCGGGCGACCGCACCCCGTTCAAGGTGTCCTTCTATCACCAGGGCATGCACTTCGACACGCCGGTGAAAATCAACGAAGTGACGGCCACCACCGTCAACGAGATCAAGTACGATCCGGCCCGCTTTGACTTCGGCGGCATGAAGTTCGACGCCAAGGCCACGGAAAACCTGGGCTGGGCGGGCTTCCGCGTAACGTATCCGATCAACAAGGACGACAAGCAGGACGAAATCATGACCATGCTGGGCGCGAGCTACTTCCGCGTCATCGGCAAAGGTCAGGTCTACGGCCTGTCCGCTCGCGGCATGGCCATCGACACCGCGATGCCGTCGGGTGAAGAGTTCCCGCGTTTCACCGAATTCTGGATCGAGAAGCCAGGCGCTGATGACAACCATCTGGTGATCTTCGCGCTGCTCGACTCGCCACGTGCCACCGGCGCTTACAAACTGACCCTGCGTCCGGGCACCAACTCCCTGGTCGACGTGCAGTCGCGCATGTTCCTGCGTGACAAGGTCGGCAAACTGGGCGTTGCGCCGCTGACCAGCATGTACCTGTTCGGCGCCAACCAGCCGTCGAAAGTCCTCAACTACCGTCGCGAGCTGCACGACTCCAACGGTCTGTCGGTTCAGGCAGCCAATGGCGAGTGGATCTGGCGTCCGCTGAACAACCCGAAACACCTGGCTGTCAGCAGCTTCTCGGTCGAGAACCCGCGCGGTTTCGGTCTGCTGCAACGTGGCCGCAACTTCAGCCATTACGAAGACCTGGATGACCGCTACGACAAGCGTCCAAGCGCCTGGATCGAGCCGAAGGGCGACTGGGGCAAGGGCACCGTCGATCTGGTAGAGATTCCGACCGCCGACGAAACCAACGACAACATCGTTGCCTTCTGGAAGCCGGAAACCCAGCCTGAGCCGGGCCAGCCGATCGAGTTCAACTATCGCCTGCACTTCACCATGGACGAGGACGCTATCCACTCGCCTGACTTGGGCTGGGTCAAGCAGACCCTGCGCTCCACCGGTGACGTGAAGCAGTCCAACCTGATCCGCCAGCCGGACGGCAGCGTGGCCTATCTGGTTGATTTCGTCGGCCCGAACCTGGCTAAACTGGGTGAAGACCCTGCCATTCGCAGCCAGGTCACCACCGACGACAACACCGATCTGGTGGAAAACAACCTGCGCTACAACCCGGTCACCAAAGGCTGGCGCCTGACGCTGCGCCTGAAAGTGAAGGACGCGAGCAAGAACGTCGAAATGCGTGCGTACCTGCTGCGTGAAACTCCGGCTGAGCCTGGCAAGGAACCTGCGGTCATCACTGCTGACAAATCAGACAAGAAGCCTGAGAAAAAAGCCGACGCCAAGGCCGCTGTTGTAGCCGCTGCGCCGAAGGACGAGAAAGCTGAGATCGTCAAGACCGATGCCGTGAAGGCCGGTGATGCGAAAGCGCCGAAAGACGCTGCCAAGGACGCGAAAGACGCCAAGGTTGCCAAGGCAGACGCCAAGGCCGATGGCAAAGACGCTGCCAAGGCAGATGCCAAGGCCGACGCCGCCAAGCCAGCCGAGGCCGAGAAGGTCGCTGAAGCCAAGTCCGACGAAGCTTCGCGTCCGGAAGCCGCGCTGGGCGACGCCGCCAAGGCCAACAAAGGCAGTAAAGAAACCCAGCAGCCAGCTGCAGCGGCTGCATCCACCCAACAGGCCCCGATCATGAATCAACAGATCCTGACCGAGACCTGGACTTACCAGTTGCCAGCCGATGAGTAATTCACAAGCGGTGCCAGGATCTTCGACAGAATCGCTTAGCGAGTATCTGGCACATCTACCAATGAGCGACGAGCAGCGGGCCGAGTTGGCCAGCTGCACCTCGTTCGCGCAGCTGCATGAACGCCTTTCGGCGCAAACCGTCGCCGATCCTGCCGAAGCCGCCCAGGCTTCGGTGGGCCGTCGACTGACGCTGACCACCGCTGACGAACTGCACGAAGCCGAAATGCTCGCCGTGGACGCCAGCGGTCGCGTGTGCCTCAAGGCCGCGCCGCCGATCCGCCGCACCAAGGTCGTGCCCGAGCCGTGGCGCACCAACATTCTGCACCGCGGCTGGCGTCGCCTGACCGGGAAAACCAACCCGCCCAAGCCGACCCACGACGATCTGCCCCGTGACTTGCCCAAGTCGCGCTGGCGCACCGTTGGCTCCATCCGCCGCTACATCCTGCTGATCCTGATGCTCGGCCAGACCATCGTCGCCGGCTTCTATATGAAAGGCATCCTGCCGTACCAAGGTTGGTCTCTGGTGTCGTTCGACGAAATCAGCCATCAGACCCTGTGGCAGACCATCGTGCAGGTCATGCCGTATGCCTTGCAGACCACCATCCTGTTGATGTTCGGGATTCTGTTCTGCTGGGTGTCGGCCGGTTTCTGGACCGCGCTGATGGGCTTCCTGGAGTTGTTGACCGGCCGCGACAAGTACCGCATTTCCGGTGCCAGCGCCGGTAACGAGCCGATCGAAGCCGGTGCCCGCACCGCGCTGGTGATGCCGATCTGTAACGAAGACGTGCCGCGTGTGTTCGCAGGCTTGCGCGCGACTTTCGAGTCGGTCGCCGCCACCGGCGATCTGGACCGCTTCGACTTCTTCGTGCTCAGCGACACCAACGACACCGACATCGCCGTGGCCGAACAACAGGCCTGGCTGGACGTGTGCCGCGAGACCGGTGGTTTCGGCAAGATCTTCTATCGCCGTCGTCGCCGTCGCGTGAAACGCAAAAGCGGCAACCTCGACGACTTCTGCCGTCGCTGGGGCGGTGACTACCGCTATATGGTCGTGCTGGACGCCGACTCGGTGATGAGCGGCGAGTGCCTGACCAGTCTGGTGCGCCTGATGGAGGCCACGCCGGACGCCGGTATCATCCAGACCGCGCCGAAAGCCTCGGGCATGGACACCCTGTATGCGCGCATGCAGCAGTTCGCCACCCGCGTCTACGGCCCGCTGTTCACCGCCGGTCTGCACTTCTGGCAGCTGGGTGAATCCCACTACTGGGGCCACAACGCGATCATCCGCATGAAGCCGTTCATCGAGCACTGCGCCCTGGCGCCGTTGCCCGGTAAAGGCGCGTTCGCCGGGGCCATTCTGTCCCACGACTTCGTCGAAGCTGCGCTGATGCGCCGTGCCGGCTGGGGCGTGTGGATTGCCTATGACCTGCCAGGCAGCTACGAAGAACTGCCGCCGAACCTGCTGGACGAACTCAAGCGTGACCGTCGCTGGTGCCACGGTAACCTGATGAACTTCCGCCTGTTCCTGGTAAAAGGCATGCACCCGGTGCACCGCGCGGTGTTCCTGACGGGCGTGATGTCGTACCTGTCGGCGCCGTTGTGGTTCCTGTTCCTGGTGTTGTCGACGGCTTTGCTGGCGGTCAACACGCTGATGGAGCCGACCTACTTCCTCGAGCCTCGTCAGCTGTACCCGCTGTGGCCGCAGTGGCATCCGGAAAAAGCCGTCGCGCTGTTCTCGACCACCATTGTGCTGCTGTTCCTGCCCAAACTGCTCAGTATCATCCTGATCTGGGCCAAAGGTGCAGAAGGCTATGGCGGGCGGATCAAGGTCACCCTGTCGATGCTGATGGAGATGCTGTTCTCCATGCTGCTGGCGCCGGTGCGCATGATTTTCCATACCCGTTTCGTACTGGCCGCGTTCCTGGGCTGGGCGGCGACCTGGAACTCGCCGCAGCGTGACGACGACTCCACGCCATGGAGCGAAGCGGTCAAGCGCCATGGTCCGCAGACCCTGCTGGGCTTTGCCTGGGCGGGTCTGGTGGCCTGGCTGAACCCGAGCTTCCTCTGGTGGCTGGCGCCGATCGTCGGTTCGCTGGTGTTGTCGATCCCGGTGTCGGTGATTTCCAGCCGCACCAACCTGGGCCTGAAAGCCAAGGACGACAACCTGTTCCTGATTCCGGAGGAGCACACGCCGCCGCAGGAACTGGTCTCGACCGATCAGTACACCCACGAAAACCGCTGGCATGCGCTGCATGATGGCTTCGTGCGTGCCGTGGTCGATCCGCAGCAGAACGCCCTGGCGTGTGCACTGGCGACCTCGCGTCACCGCCACGCCGAGCCGATCGAGTGGATGCGGACCGAGCGCGTGCGTCACGCCATCAAGGGCGGCCCTGAGCACCTGAGCAACAACGAGCGCCTGCAATTGCTGAGCGACCCGGTTGCTCTGGCGCGGCTGCATGAGCTGGTGTGGGCCGAAGGCAATGCCGCGTGGCTGGAAGCCTGGCGTGCATCGGTCAAGGCCGACCCCCATGCACCGCTGCTGCCGTTGCAGCCTGCCACGCACTTGAATGTGCCGTCGCTGGCCAATGCCTGAGTGATGCGCTGAAACAAAACGCCGTCAGAGAGCAATCCCTGGCGGCGTTTTTGTTTCAATGCGGACGTTAGTCGAGGCTGCGAACTGAACATAACCCGGTGGGAGTGAGCTTGCTCACGAAGGCATTGTGTCAGTCAATATCGGGTCGGCTGGACATATGAATTCGTGAGCAAGCTCACTCCCACAGTAGACATTCGCAATCGAGCGCGAGTCAATTCACCCGAAACCGCCCCACCATCTCCTGCAACTGCGCCCCCAACCTCGCCAGCTCTGCACTCGACCCTGCCGTCTGCTCGCTCGCCGCTGCGGTCTGCTCGGAAATGTCCCGCACATTCAGCACGCTGCGGTTGATCTGCTCGGCCACCACGCTCTGTTCTTCGCCGGCCGTGGCGATCTGCTGGTTCATGCTCTGGATCGTCGACACCGTGCGGGTGATGCTTTCCAGCGAGTTACCGGCGCGGCGGCTGAGTTCGACGCTGCTGTCGGTGAGGCTGCGGCTGGCGTCCAGCGTGGTGACCACCTGTTGCGTGCCGTTCTGCAGGGCGGCGATCAGTACCTCGATCTCCTCGGTGGACTCCTGGGTGCGCTTGGCCAGCCCGCGCACTTCATCGGCGACCACCGCAAAGCCGCGCCCGGCTTCACCGGCCCGCGCCGCTTCGATCGCAGCGTTGAGCGCCAGCAGGTTGGTTTGCTGCGCCACCGACTTGATCACATCCAGCACGCCGCCGATCTTGTCGCTGTCCTGCTTCAGATCGCCCATGGCCCGGGTCGAGTTGTGCACCTCCACGGCCAGGCGCTCGATCTGGCTGATGGCGTCCGCCACCACCTTGTCGCCTTCCCGCGCCTGCAGATCCGCCTGACGGGCGGCTTCGCTGGCCTCCTCGGCATTGCGCGCGACTTCAGTAACGGTCGATGCCATCTGGTTCATGGCGGTGGCGACCTGATCGGTTTCGCACTTCTGGTTATTGACCCCGGCGCTGGTCTGCTCGGTCACCGCCGACAGTTGCGTGGCGGCGCTGGCAATCTGCGCCACGCCGTCGCCGATGCCGGAAATCAACTGGCGCAGGCTCAGGGTCATGTCCTGCATGCTGTTTTGCAGGCTGCCCATTTCATCCCGGCGCCGGATGTCCAGATCCTTGCTCAGATCGCCCTTGGCGATGCGCTGGGCGGCCAGCAGCGTCTGGCGCAGCGGCAGGATGATCTGCCGGGTGATCAGCCACGCCGCCAGCAACCCGAACAGCAGGGCCAGCCCGGCCACGCCGCCGAGGGTGTTGCGTGACTGCCCGGCCTCGCTGTCGCGACGCTGGCTCTGCAGGTTGCTGATCTCTTCGGTCGAGGCCAGCAACTGGTCGCCCATCGCTTCCATGGCCTCATGGGCGGCTTCGGCTTTGCCCTGAAGCGCCTTGAGCTCGTTCAGCTGAACTCGGTAGCCCTCCAGGGCCTTTCTCGCTTCGAGCAAGGCCGCCAGGTTGGCGTTGTCCGGATCGGAAGCGATTTGTGCAACTTCCTTGAGCGCCTCGTCGATGGCGCTGATGGCTGCAATCTCAAACGCTTCGATGCCGCTGTAGATGTAGGCGCGGGTTTCGTAGCGGGCATTCTGAACGTGCCGGCGCAGTTGCAGGATGTTGGTGAATTCATCCAGCTGCTCGGCGCTGTCCTGCTCCTGGCTGACCCTTTTCAGCACCTCTCCTTCGGCCGTTCCTATAGCGTTGATGGCGGCGTCCGACAGGTTTCCGAGTGCCTTGCGCGCATCTTCACGCGCCTTGAGGGTCTGGCCGAGTTCATTGAACGTCTTCTCCAGCGTGCTGACGGTGTCGCTCTGGCCGTTGAGCAGCTTGAGGATGTCCGCAGGCAGTTCGTCATCGCGCAGCGTGACCAGATGAGCCTCGATCTCATTGATGCGCCCGACCACGCGGGTGGCGCTGTCATCGGTGTTCTCCACACGAAATGTGATGCGCTCGGCCCGCAGGTCTTTCGTGAGCGCATTGAGCCGGGCGATGGCGGTCAGCGACTCCGAGCGTTCGATCATGGTGTCCAGCCCGAGCCAGCCGGTGAAGGTGATGGCCAGGGTCAATGACAGCACCAGGCCAAAACCCAGCGACAGCTTGAGTTTGACGCTGGTATTGGCCAGCGCCTGATTGATTCCGTGGAACATGGTGGGTCTCCTGCGGATGAGCGTTTAACGCGCATCGGCAGGCCGGGCGGGGGCGTGACCTGAAGAGGGTGTAGGAGATTTCCGAGCGATGGCATGTGGTGATGCCAGTCACAAAACGTCGACTTGTGGGAGCCGGCTTGCTGGCGAATGCGGCGGCTCATTCAACATTGCGGTGTCGGATCGGACGCTTTCGCCAGCAAGCCGGCTCCCACGGCCTGCGGCCAGAAGCCGGAGCGTGGGTGCCGATGAGCTTCTCTACACCCTGAACTTCCCGACCAACCCTTGAAGGTGCGTACCCAGCCGCGCCAGCTCCACACTGGATGCGGCGGTTTCCTCGCTGGCCGCCGAGGTCTGCTCGGACACGTCACGCACGTTGATCACGCTGCGGTTGATCTCTTCGGCAGTCGCGCTCTGTTGTTCGGCGGCGGCGGCGATCTGCTGGTTCATGGCCTGGATCGCCGAGACGGTCTGGGTAATGCTCTCCAGCGAGCCACCGGCGCGGCGGGTCAGGTCGACGCTGCTGGAGGTCAGCGCCAGGCTGCTGTCCATGATCGAGGCCACTTGCTGGGTGCCGTTCTGCAGGCCCAGGATCAGCTCTTCGATTTCCTCGGTGGATTTGTGCGTGCGCTGGGCCAGGCTGCGCACCTCGTCGGCCACCACCGCGAAGCCGCGGCCGGCTTCACCGGCACGCGCCGCTTCGATGGCGGCGTTGAGCGCCAGCAGGTTGGTCTGCTGCGCCACCGACTTGATCACGTCCAGCACACTGCCGATCTTGTCGCTTTCGCGCTTGAGCTCGCCCATGGCCTCGGTGGAATGCGCCACCTCGCTGGCCAGGCGCTCGATCTGGGCGATGGCTTCGGTGACCACCTTGTCACCCTCGCGCGCCTGCTGGTCGGCTGCTACAGCGGCCTCAGAGGCTTCCTCGGCGTTGCGCGCGACTTCCTGCACCGTGGCGGTCATCTGATGCATGGCAGTGGCGACCTGATCGGTCTCCACTTTCTGGCTGTTGACCCCGGCGCTGGTCTGTTCGGTCACTGCCGATAGCTCCTCGGCGGCGCTGGCGATCTGGGTGACGCTGTCGCTGATGCCGCCGATCAGCTCGCGCAGACTGACGGTCATGCGCTGGATGCCGCCTTGCAGCTGGCCCAGCTCATCGCGGCGGTCGGCCTTGAGGTTGTGGGTCAGGTCGCCCGACGCCACGCGGTCGACGGCAATCAGCGTCTGCTGCAACGGCAGGGTGATCTGGCGGGTGATGGCCCAGGCAGCGAGCACGCCGAACAACAACGCCAGTACCGTGGCGAAGCCCAGCATCGATTGCGCCTTCTGGCTGTCGGCGTCGCGCTTGGCGTTCTGCGAGGTGGTCAGCTGGTCGCTGAGACTGAGCAGTTGTTCGCCCAGATCGGCCATTTTCTGCAGGGCCTGGCGGCTGACCTGCTGCGCATCGCGATACTGGCCGACGGCGGCGCGGTAACCCTTGAGCGCCAGGTTGGCCCGCTGCAATTGCGGGATGTACTGCGAGGACACGTCGCCCGCCAGGGTGTTCACGCCGACGATGGCTTCGTCGATGGCGGTGTTGGCGTTCTTCTCGAAGTCCGGGTTGCCGCTGAAGGTGTAGCCGCGCACCTGAAAGCGCGCCTGCTGAATGAGTTTGCTGACGTCCACCGCGCTGTTGAACTGCAGGATGTTGTCGTGCTGGATCAGCGCCTGCTCGATCTTGTTGACCTCTTCCACGGCCGCATCGGCGGTGGCGCCCAGGTTGGTGCGGCTGGCCTCGCGGGCCTGGATGGCGCGGGTCATGTCGTCGAAGGCGCGGCGGTAGTCGGCGGCGGCCTGGATCTGGGCATCCAGCAGTTTCAGGTCGTCGGCACCGCTGATCTTGCCCCGGGCTTGCTTGAGGTAGGTGTCGAGCGTGTCCAGCGCGGTCATGACCCCCGTCGCCGCTTCGCTGCTGTACAGGCTTTCATAGCGCATGCGGGCGGTGCGCAGCTCCATGGTCTGCTCGCTGACCTGGGAAATGTTCGCCAGCTTGTCGCCCCGTTCGATCAGCGCGCCGAGGCTCGACCAGCCGGTGGCGGTAATGACCAGCGTCATCAGCAGGACCAGGCCAAAGCCGATGGCGAGCTTGCGACTGACACTCACGTTTCCGAGACGTTGGGCAAACCAGCGATACATGGGGATTCCTTGCGCGTTGTTTTTATCGATGCCGGGCTATCGGCGCAGGAAATGTGAACTGTAACGCCATTTGGCGGAAATGGCGGGGGAGCCATCGAGTTTGGCGATACCAGCGCCAAGGCATGCGGTGTGGGTTAGAACAACCGCGCAAGCAGGGCGGTGACGGCGGTTTCGACGCGCAGGATGCGTTCGCCCAGTTGCACCGGGTTCAGGCCCGAGGCGCGCAGCAGGTCGACTTCGTAGGGAATCCAGCCGCCTTCGGGACCAATGGCCAAGGTCACTGGCTGTTCGACCGCGCGCGGGCAGGCCGGGAAGTCGCCGGGATGGCCGACCAAGCCCAAAGTGCCTTCGACGACCGCAGGCAGCCGATCCTCGACGAACGGTTTGAAGCGCTTCTCGATGACGATTTCCGGCAACACGCTGTCCCGTGCCTGCTCCAGGCCGAGGATCAGGTTTTCGCGGATCGACGCTGGGGTCAGGAACGGGGTCTGCCAAAAGCTTTTCTCGACCCGGTAGCTGTTGACCAGAATGACCTTCGGCACGCCCATGGTCGCCACGGTCTGGAACACCCGGCGCAGCATCTTCGGGCGGGGTAGCGCCAGTACCAGGGTCAGCGGCAGTTTGGCGGGCGGTTCGCGATCGAAAGCGACCGACAGCTCCGCTTCCCGAGGCTCCAGGCGCAGTACCGTAGCGCTGCCCAGGAGGCCGTTGACCCGCCCGACCCGCAGGCTGTCGCCCACTTCCGAGCGATGCACCTCTTGCATGTGCTTGAGGCGCCGGTCGCGCAACACAACCCGGTCGGCCGAGATGAAGTCGGCCTCTTCCAGCAGCAGCAGGTTCACGGCTGGGTCGCTGGCGGCTGGTCTTGCTTGTCTGCCTGTTCGTCGTCTTCATGGTCGCCGCGCTTGGTGACCATGGAGCTGCACAGTACACCGATTTCGAACAACAGCCACATCGGCACGGCCAGCAGCGTCTGGGAGAAGATGTCCGGCGGGGTAAGGATCATGCCGACCACGAAGCAGCCGATGATCACGTACGGGCGAATCTTCTTCAGGTATTTGACGTCGACGATGCCGATCCACACCAGCAGCACCACGGCCACGGGGATCTCGAACGCCACGCCAAAGGCCAGGAACAGGGTCATGACGAAGTCCAGGTAACTGGCAATGTCCGTCATCATCGACACGCCTTCCGGCGTCACGCTGGCGAAGAAGTGGAAAATCAGCGGGAACACCAGGAAATAGGCAAAGGCCATCCCGGCGTAGAACAGGATGATGCTGGAAATCAGCAGCGGCACCGCGACGCGCTTTTCGTGCTTGTACAGGCCCGGCGCGATGAAGCCCCAGATCTGGTACAGGATCACCGGCATGGCCAGGAACAGCGCGACCATCATGGTCAGCTTGAACGGCGTCAGGAACGGCGAGGCCACGTCGGTGGCGATCATCGTCGCGCCTTCGGGCAGGAATTTGCGCAGCGGCGCCGAGACGAAGGTGTAGATCTTCTGCGTGAAGTAGAACAGCGCACCGAAGATCAGGAAGATCGCCAGCACACAGCGCAGCAGGCGCGAACGCAGTTCAGTCAGGTGCGAGACCAGCGGCATCTGCTGGTCGTTTTCCGGGATTTCGCTCATGGGGCTCGTGGTGGCTGTGTCGAATCGGTGGCAGAAGGAGTGCTCGGCGCAGCAGTTGTGGCTGGCTCGACGGGCGGCGGAACCGGCTCGACTTTCACAGGTTCGCTGATCACCGCTGTGGCGACCGGCGCAGGTTCGGCCACAGGCGCAGGGCTGTGTTCAGCCACGGGCGTCGGCGCTGCATCCAGCGCAGCAGGCGCGGGCTCGACCACCGGTGGCGTGCTCGGCTGCAGCGGCTGCATGATCTTGCGCGCTTCTTCTTCCAGCGAAAGGATGTGCTCGTTGTGCAGCTGCCGACGAATCTCGTCGGCACCGATTTCGCGCTCCACTTCCTGCTTGATCGCGTTGAAGCTGCGTTTCAGGCGCCCGACCCACAGCCCGGCCGTGCGCGCGGCGCCCGGCAGACGCTCGGGGCCCAGCACCAGCAGGGCCACGAGGCCGACCAGCAGCAGTTCAGAGAAGCTGATACCAAACATGGGTCAGGACCTAGTCTTTGCGGGTGGGCTCTTCGACTTTCTGTGCGGTAGCGTCGATGGTGTGCGGCTGATGCAGAGGCTGGGTCGGCGGCACTGGCTGTGCGGTGGGCTGCACAGGTGGCTGCTCGGCCGGTTTTTCGTCGTCGTTCATGGCCTTGCGAAAGCCCTTGATCGACTCGCCGACATCAGTGCCCAGGTTCTTGAGTTTCTTGGTGCCGAACACCAGTACCACGACGACCAGGATGACGATCCAGTGTTTCCAGTCAAAAATGCCCATGACGCGTTCCTCACAAGATATTCAGGGCTTCACGCCCTATGTTTATTCAGCCGAGCGTGCCGCTTTTTCGGCGTGGCCGGACAGCCCGAAACGGCGGTCCAGCTCATCGAGTACCGCTTGTGGGTGCTGGCCCAGTGCTGCGAGCATGACCAGGCTATGGAACCACAAATCGGCGGTTTCGTAGATGACATCGCTGCAGTCACCGCTGACGGCGGCGTCCTTGGCGGCAATGATGGTTTCGACCGACTCTTCGCCGACCTTCTCCAGAATCTTGTTCAGCCCCTTGTGATAGAGGCTGGCCACGTAGGAGGAGTCGGCCGCCGCGCCCTTGCGCTCTTCGAGCACCTGCGCGAGGCGAGACAAGGTATCAGTCATGTTCAGTGTCCTGCGTGATAAATGGCTTCGGGGTCTTTCAGCACAGCGTCGACAATCTTCCAGCCGCCGTTTTCGAAGACGCGATAGAAGCAGCTTTCGCGGCCGGTATGGCAGGCGATGCCGCCGATCTGCTCGACCATCAGGATGATGACGTCGGCGTCGCAGTCCAGGCGCAGCTCGTGCAGCTTCTGCACATGGCCCGATTCTTCGCCTTTGCGCCACAGTTTGCCACGGGAACGCGACCAGTAGATGGCGCGGTTTTCCGCGGCGGTCAGGCTCAGCGCCTCGCGGTTCATCCAGGCCATCATCAAGACGCGCCCGGTTTTATGGTCCTGGGCAATTGCCGGGACCAATCCGTCGCTGTCCCACTTGATCTCGTCCAGCCAGTCTTTCATCGTCGGCTCCGGCCGCTGTGTAAAAGGGGTTAGTTTGCCAGCGGCAGACGCTGCTGGCTATCGACGAACGACCAGATAGAGCCCTGCGACCAGCATCAGCACCGACGGCCAGGCGCTCATCGCGATCAGTTCGCCACCTGATTGAGTATGGGCGGTTGCCAGCACCACGCCACCGGCCACCAGGCAGGCACCGATCAGACGCAGCGCCCAGTGATCGCCTTTGGAAGCGTAAGGCGGGGGCGGATCGCTCTGATGCGGCTGCGACAGGCGCTCCAGCAGGTCGCGGGTCATGTTGGCCAGATGCGGGATCTGCTCGACTTGCGACTGCAGGTTGCCAATCAGGGTTTTCGGGCTGACCCGCTCGCGCATCCAGCGCTCCAGGAACGGCTGGGCGGTGGTCCACAGGTCCAGTTCCGGATACAGCTGGCGGCCCAGGCCTTCGATGTTGAGCAGGGTTTTCTGCAGCAGTACCAGTTGCGGCTGGACTTCCATGTTGAAGCGCCGGGCGGTCTGGAACAGGCGCATCAGCACCTGGCCGAAGGAAATGTCCTTGAGCGGCTTCTCGAAGATCGGCTCGCACACCGTGCGGATCGCCGCTTCGAATTCATTGAGCTTGGTTTCTGCCGGCACCCAGCCCGAATCGATGTGCAACTGGGCGACGCGGCGGTAATCGCGCTTGAAGAAGGCGAACAGGTTGCGCGCCAGATAGTCCTGGTCTTCCGGGGTCAGGCTGCCGACGATACCGCAGTCGATGGCGATGTATTGCGGGTCCCACGGCGCCACGGTGCTGACGAAAATGTTGCCGGGGTGCATGTCGGCGTGGAAGAAACTGTCGCGGAACACCTGGGTGAAGAACAGCTCCACGCCGCGTTCGGCGAGCTTCTTCATATCGGTGCGCTGGTCCGCCAGGGTCGATAGGTCGGTGACCTGCACGCCGTAGATGCGCTCCATCACCAGTACTTTCGGCCGGCACCAGTCCCAGTAGACCTGCGGCACGTAGAGCATGGTTGAGCCTTCGAAGTTGCGCCGCAGCTGGCTGGAGTTGGCCGCTTCGCGCAACAGGTCGAGCTCGTCGTAAATGGTCTTCTCGTAGTCGGCGACCACGTCTACCGGGTGCAGCAGGCGCGCGTCGGCAGACAGCCGTTCGGCGATGCGCGCCAGAATGAACAGCCACGCCAGGTCCGAACTGATCACCGGCTTGAGGTTCGGCCGCACCACCTTGACCACCACTTCTTCGCCGCTTTTAAGCCGTGCCGCATGGACCTGCGCCACCGAGGCCGACGCCAGTGGGGCCACGTCGAAGCGGCTGAACACGTCGCTGATCTTCGCGCCCAGCTGGGACTCGATCAGGGCGATGGCTTTCTCGGACTCGAACGGCGGCACGCGGTCCTGCAGCAGCATCAGCTCATCGGCGATGTCTTCGGGCAACAGGTCGCGGCGGGTGGACAGCAACTGGCCGAACTTGATGAAGATCGGCCCCAGGTCCTGCAGGGCCAGACGCAGGCGCGCGCCTCGGCTCAGGTCGCTCTGGCGTCGGGGAAACCAGCGCCAGGGCAACACAAAGCGCACGGCGAGCAGCCACCAGGGCAGAGGCAGGGCGAACAGCAGATCATCCAGGCGGTAGCGGATGACGACCCGCTGGATGCGAAACAGGCGGCGGACGGCAAGCAGGCTCATGCGTTATCGCTGGGTTTGAGAGAGTGGGCCAGACGCTCGAAGCGGGCTTCGAGGCGTTCCAGGTCTTGTTTGGTCTGATCCAGTTCGGCGAAGCGGGCTTCGGCCTCGCGCTTGCCGACCAGGGTGCGGGATTCTTCGGCCAGGTATTCGGCCAGGTTGTGGCTCAGGCTCGACACGCTGTCGCGGCTCCAGCGTGCGCTGTTGCGCAGATGCCCGCCGATCAAGGGCGTCGCCACTGGGCCGAGCCAGCGTTGCAGCTCGTATTCCCAGTCCAGGTCCAGGTCCTGCAGCACGCCCACCAGCTCCAGCAGCACGGCGCTTTCACCGTCCAGCTCGACTTCCGGGCTGTGCAGCACGGCGTTCTTGTCCTTGCTCAGGGCCAGGCGCAGCAGGCTTGCCGCAGGGGCACGCAGGGTCACGTCGGCGCCACCTTCCCAGGTCGAGGCCAGCATCAGGCCTTCGTCGCTGGGCAGGATGTGCAGATTGAACGCAGGGCTGGTGCACTGCACTGCGATGATCTTGCCGCTCAGGCGATCAAGGCGGGGCAGGGCCGTACTGTCCATTTGCAGGACGCGGTTGATGCCGTGCTCGGCGCTGGCGAGCAAGCCGCTGATCAGCATCAGGGCTTGATGCCGCGGTGCAGGGCAACGATGCCGGAGGTCATGTTGTGGTAGGTCACGCGGTCGAAACCGGCTTCTACCATCATCGACTTCAGGGTTTCCTGATCCGGGTGCATGCGGATCGATTCGGCCAGGTAGCGGTAGCTTTCCGAGTCGTTGGTGATCAGCTTGCCCGCCAGCGGCATGAAGGCGAACGAGTAGGCGTCGTAGACCTTGGACATGACCTTGTTGGTCGGCTTGGAGAATTCCAGCACCAGCAGGCGACCGCCCGGCTTGAGCACGCGCAGCATGGAGCGGATGGCGTCATCCTTGTGCGTCACGTTGCGCAGGCCGAAGGCGATGGTCACGCAATCGAAGTAGTTGTCGGGGAACGGCAGCTTTTCAGCGTCGGCCTGGACGAACTTGATGTTGCCGGCCACGCCGCGGTCGAGCAGGCGGTCGCGACCGACCTTGAGCATCGAGGCGTTGATGTCGGCCAGCACCACTTCACCGGTCGGGCCGACCAGGTGGGAGAATTTTTTCGCAAGGTCACCCGTGCCGCCGGCGATGTCGAGCACGCGGTTGCCGGCGCGCACGCCGGACAGCTCGATGGTGAAGCGCTTCCAGAGGCGGTGCATGCCACCGGACAGTACGTCGTTCATCAGGTCGTACTTGGCTGCAACGGAGTGGAACACTTCGGCGACTTTCTCGGCCTTCTGGCTTTCGGCCACGGTTTTGTAACCGAAGTGAGTGGTGGGTTCGGCATCGCTGCCTTTGCGCGGATCGTTCATATCGCTGTCACCGGAATAAAGTGCGGCCATTCTAATCGCCGGGGCTGGCTTTGTCTTGACAAGGGTTAGGGTGAACAGTTTCTTCGCGGGATGCCGCTGGTATAGTGGCCCGACGATTTACCCCGATGAAGGAGCCTGGCAATGGCCCGAATTACCGTGGAACGCCCGCACACGCTGGGCAAGGACAAGGCCCGCGAGAAGGCCGAACTGCTGGCCGAGAAGCTGGGCGAAAAATATGGCATCGAACACAGCTGGAGCGGCGACACCGTATCCCTGGAAGGCAAGGGCGCCAAAGGCACCGTGCAGGTGGAAGAGGCGCTGGTGCGGGTGAATATCGAACTGAATTTCTTCCTGTCGGCGATGAGCAGCACCATCGAATCGGAAATCGCCCGGCAGCTCGACAAGGCACTCACCGCGTAATCAAGTTCTTCACCATTTCCTGTGGGAGTGAGCTTGCTCACGAATGCGATTCATCAGTGCAAACTGTGCTGACTGACCTGACGCTTTCGTGAGCAAGCTCACTCCCACACCTCATTTCGAAGACCACCCCTTCACCCTAGGGTGAGCTTTCTAATTTTTCTCTCTACTTTGTGCCCATGCCCCGATTTCCAGTGGGCGGTTGCTCCCATCCCTTTCGAGTGTGAGGTGCGTCATGGTCAAAGTTGCCCTGAAGAAAAAAATCGCAGACGAAGAAACCAAGGCTTTTTCCGAAGTTCGTCTGTATGCACGCAAGATCTGGCTCGCGGGCCTGGGCGCCTACGTCAAGGCGGGCCAGGAAGGCGCCGAGTACGTCAAAGAGCTGATCAAGACCGGCGAGCAGACTGAAAAGAAAGCCAAGAAATTGATCGATGAAAAGATCGAAGCGGCCAATACCGAGATCGATGAAGCCACCGGTGAAGTGATCAAGGTCAAAGGCCGTGTGGAAGCGCAACTCGACAAAATCGAAAGTGCATTCGACCGCCGCGTGGCCAGTGCCTTGAATCGCATCGGCATTCCGTCTAAACATGATGTTGAGACACTCTCTGCTAAGCTCGATGAGCTGACGGCATTGCTCGAACGTGTCGCGCGTAAACAATAAGGAGAGCGGGATGGCTGGCAAAAAGAAAACCGATAAAGAAGGCAGCTCTTGGATTGGCGAGGTTGAAAAATACTCCCGCCAAATCTGGCTGGCTGGTTTAGGCGCTTACTCGAAGATCAGCAATGACGGCAGTAAGCTTTTCGAATCGCTGGTAAAGGACGGCGAGAAAGCCGAAAAGGAAACCAAGGCCACCGTTGGCAAGACCGTCGACACGGCCAAGACCACCACCAAATCCCGCGTCGGTGACGTGAAGGATCTGGCGCTGGGCAAATGGGGCGAGCTGGAAGGGGCTTTCGACAAGCGCCTGAACAGCGCAATCTCGCGCTTGGGCGTCCCTAGCCGCAACGAGGTCAAGGCCCTGCACAGCAAGGTTGACTTGCTGACCAAGCAGATCGAAAAACTGACCGGTGCGTCGGTCACGCCGATCTCGAAAACCGCAGCGGCCAAGCCTGCTGCCAAACCTGCCGCGAAAACCGCCGCCAAGCCGCTGGCCAAAGCTGCCGCCAAGCCGGTCGCCAAGGCCGCGAGCGCCGCAGCCAGCAAGACCGCCGCAGCCAAACCTGCAGCAGCCAAGGCCGCCGCCAAGCCGGTAGCGGCAGCGTCGAAGGCCGCAGCGTCCACTGCGGCGAAGGCGAAAACCGTGGCAGCGAAGCCGGCCGCCAAGCCAGCTGCGAAACCTGCGGCCAAACCGGCAGCGGCAGCCAAACCTGCAGCGGCCAAGCCCGCCGCGAAACCAGCAGCGGCGAAAAAGCCTGCCACCGCGAAGAAACCCGCAGCCGCCAAGCCTGCTGCTGCCGCAAAACCCGCTGCAGCACCGGCTCCGGCCGCACCGGCCAGCGCAGCGCCAAGCGCTTCTGCGCCAACGCCAGCAGCGGCACCGGCGTCGACCCCTTCCAGCGCGTCGGCACCGTCCAGCCAATCCTGATTTCTGGCTGGCAATCCCAAAGCCCGATCTGTGAAAACAGGTCGGGTTTTTTGTTTTCATTCCCCCGGTGATTACTCTTCCAGATAATGCATCGCCAGTTTCTCTGACGCATGCCTTGCACCCGGTTTCAAATGGGGCGCCACCAGCATCATGATCTGATACACCACCACCCGCGTTTCACCCTCGCGGTCGAGAATGCGCTGGTAATCCAGCGAGAACAGCAGGGTCATGGTGATCTGCTCCACCAGTTGCCCCAGCGCCTGGGTGTCGCTGGTGACCTGGCCTTCGGCCTTCAGGCGCGCCAGCAGGGACGCCAGGGTGCGCTTGATGGCATTGAGCAGGCTGCGGATGCCCCGTGCCAGTTTCGGCAAGCGCCCGGCCAGGTTCGACAGGTCCTGAAACAGAAAACGGTAATGCGACAGCCGCTCGACGATCAGGTGCAGGAACAGCCAGTAGTCCTCGGCATCCAGGCGCGCGTCGGCGGGTGGGTCGAGCAGGGGCGCGAGCTCGTTCTGGAAACGCTCGAACAACTCCATCACCAACGGCTCCTTGCCGTGGAAGTGGTAGTAGAGATTGCCCGGGCTGATATCCAGTTCGTTGGCGATTTCCAGTGTCGAGACGTTGGGTTCGCCCTGTTGGTTGAACAGCTGCAGGGCGCATTCGAGTATGCGGTCGCGGGTCTTCATCCAGTCTTCTTAAGTCGGTATTCGAAACAGGTCGCGGTGTCAGCGGCGCGAGGGATTCCCTGTAGGAGCGAATTCATTCGCGAATGATCTTTCAGGCGCCATGGATGTATCGCCTGACGCATTTTTCGCGAATAAATTCGCTCCTACAGTTTTACCTCACGCGCACGTACGTCCCGGGTGCAACCTCCATCGGCGGGTAGTTCTGGTTGCCCAGCGCAGTCAGCGTTTCGCGCTGCGGCCCCGAGCGCTCCTGAATCCAGCTCAACCAGGTCGGCCACCAGCTGCCATCGGTGGGCGTGGCGTCGTAGTACCAGGCGCGTGGGTCGCTGCTCAGCTTGCCGTTCTCGACGAAGTTCGCCTTCGGGTTGCCCGGGGGGTTGAGGATGCTTTGCACATGGCCACTGTTGGACAGCAGAAAGCGCCGCTCGCCGCCCAGCAGCAGGGTCGAGCGATAGACCACGTCCCAGGGCGTGATGTGGTCGTTGATGCCGGCCACGCTGAAGCTGTCGACCGTGACCTTCTGCAGGTCGATCGGCGTGCCGCACACTTCCAGCCCGCCGGGGTGGCTGAGCGGGTTGTGCTTGAAGAAATCCAGCATGTCGCCGTGCAGCGCGGCGGGCAGGCGCGTGGTGTCGTTGTTCCAGTACAGGATGTCGAACGACGGCGGCGCCTTGCCCAGCAGGTAGTTGTTGACCCAGTAGGCCCAGATCAGGTCGTTGGGGCGCATCCAGGCAAAGACCTTGGCCATGTCGCGGCCATCCAGCACGCCGCGCTGATAGGAGCGGCGCTTGGCGGCCTCCAGCGTCTGCTCGTCAATGAACAGCGTCGCCGGGCTCTCGATCTGGCTGTCCAGCAGGCTGACCAGATAGGTCGCGCTGGCCACCCGGCGCATTTGCCGCTTGGCCTGCAAATGGCCCTGCAAGGCGGCGATGGTCAGCCCGCCGGCGCAGGCGCCCATCAGGTTGACTTCCCGCGCGCCGGTGATCGCCCGGCACACGTTCATGGCTTCTTCCACCGCCTCGACGTAGCTGGAAAGGCCCCATTCGCGATGGCGCACATCCGGGTTGCGCCAGCTGATGATGAAGGTCTGCAGGCCGTTCTTCAGCGCGTACTGGACGAAGCTGTTGTGCGGGCTCAAGTCGAAAATGTAGAACTTGTTGATCTGCGGCGGCACGATCAACAGCGGCCTTGCGTACTGCTTTTCGCTCATGGGCTTGTACTGGATCAGCTCCAGCAGCTCGTTGCGAAACACCACCGAGCCCGGCGTCACGGCCAGCGTGCGGCCGATCTCGAAGGCATCCTTGGTGGTCTGGCTGGGCAGGCCGTTGTTGTGCAGAAAATCATCGAACATGTGGCTCAGGCCTTTCACCACACTGCTGCCGCCTGAGTTGAACAGCTCCTTGACCGCCAGCGGGTTGAGCAGGCTGTTGGTGGGCGACAGTGCATCGTTGAGCAGGGCGAAGATGAATTGCGCGCGGGAGCGATCGTCTTCAGGCAGGCCGCTGTCGGCGATCCAATTGCGCACCTGATGTTGCCAGCTCAGGTAGGCCTGCAGGCCACGCCGGTAAATCGGGTTGTGGGCCCAGGTCGGGTCGTTGAAGCGGGTGTCCTGTGGGTGCAACTGATGGGGTGTCTCGCCCAGCAGCACCTTGCCCAGTTGGCCGCCCAGCGTGAGCGCGTGGCGGGCTGTGTAGACCGGGCGCTTGAGACCCTGCAACGCCACACTGCGCAAGGTGGAGAACAGGTCCCGCCCGCGCAGGCCGGTGATGGCGCTTTGCGCGTTGATGTAGGTCGCTGGCGTCGGATAGGCGCTCTTCGCCGGTTTGTCTCGCATGGATCAACACTCCTTCGTCAGACCATGTGCAATGCAGGTAGCCTCAGTGAGATCGCCCCGCAGGCGCAGGCTGAGGATGCATGACGGCGCGCTGCCGTTCCTGCTGGAGAAATTTCATGATGATGGGCGCCACTGCTTCGGCCCGGGTGATCAGAAACAAATGACCGTCGTCGATTATGTGTAGCTGGGCATTGGGGATACGCCAGGCCAGCAGTCGCATGTTGATCAGCGGGATCAGCGGGTCGTCGTCGCCGGCCAGCACCAGCGTGGGCTGGCGGATCTTGTGTAGCCAGTGAATGCTGGTCCAGCCCATGCCCGCGAACAGCTGCCAGTAGTAGCCCAGCTTTCCGGACGAGCGGACCTTGGCCGCATGGTTGGCGGCCAGATTCAGGTCGCGCCTGAAGGCCCCGCCGTAGATGTCCGGGGCGATGCGGATGACGTGGGACGGCTGAATGTAGCGCCGTGGACTTGCCATCATCCACAGCACTTTCGGCTTGCCGGGCACCATCACCGCGCCGGCGGAGGTGGCGGCCAGCACCAGCTTCTTGCAGCGCTCGGGATAGTCGTAGGCGAACTGCTGGGCCAGCGCACCGCCCCACGACACGCCGATCGCATTGACCTGGCCGTAGTCCAGGTAATCGAGCATGCGCGCCGCGAGTTTGGCCAGGCCCGGAAAGCGGTAGGGCCGACGGGGCGTGGACGAGCCGCCGACACCCGGCACGTCGAAGGCGATGACCTCAAGATCAGGGTCCAGCGCCTCGACGAACGGAAACACCAGCTCCAGGTTGGCGCCGATGCCGTTGAACACCAGCAGCGGCGTCAGATGGCTCTTGCCCGGTCGCACCGCGGTGCGGATGTTGTGGCCATCCAGATCGATGGTGCGAAACACAAACGGTTGCGGCATGCGCGAAGCCCTGTGGGTTAAACGCCGATTACAGCCTCATGGGCGGCGCGGTATCTGGTGGAAACAATTCTCTGTAGGAGCGAATTTATTCGCGAAAATGGTACAGGCGACAGAGATGTATCGTCTGTACCGCCGATTCGCGAATAAATTCGCTCCTACAGGGGTGGCCGATGTTATCCACTCCAATCGCTACCCGAGCGACTATCTCTCATGCACGTACGTCCCCGGCGAAGCCTCGCCTGCCGGATACGCCTTGTTGCCCAGTGTAGCGGGTGATTTTTTCAGTTTGCCGGACCGCTCGGCCTGCCAGGCCTGCCAGTGCAGCCACCAGGAATCGGTGTGCTTGGTGGCGTCTTCCTGCCAGGCGTTGGCGTCTTCGGGCAGCTCCGGGTTGGTCATGTAGCGCGCCTTCGGGTTGCCCGGCGGGTTCAGGATGCTCTGAATGTGCCCGCTGCTGGACAGCACGAATTCGGTCTTGCCGCCGAACAGCTTCGCCGATTTGTAGCACGAGACCCATGGCGTGATGTGGTCGTTGGTGCCCGCCAGACAGAAGATGTCACTTTTGACCTGCTTGAGGTCGATCGCCGTGCCGCAGACTTCCAGCGCGTCCGGGCGTACCAGCGGGTTGTTCTTGAACATCTCGATCAGGTCGCCGTGGAACGCAGCAGGCAGGCGCGTGGTGTCGTTGTTCCAGAACAGGATGTCGAACACAGGCGGCTCGTTGCCCAGCAGGTAGTTGTTGACCCAGTAGTTCCAGATCAGATCGTTGGGGCGCATCCAGGCGAAGACCTTGGCCATGTCCTTGCCTTCGAGCACGCCGGCTTGATACGAGTGGCGCTTGGCCGATTCGAGGGTCTGCTCGTCGACGAACAGCGCCACCTGGGTGTCCAGCGTGGTGTCGAGCACGCTCACCAGCAGGGTCAGGGCGTTGACCTTCTGCTCGCCCAGCGCGGCGTAATGGCCCAGCAGCGCGGTGCAGGTGATGCCGCCGGAGCAGGCGCCGAGCATGTTGACGTCCTTGCTGCCGGTGATCGCGCAGACCACGTCCACCGCTTCCTTGACCGCATCGATGTAGGTCGACAGGCCCCATTCGCGCTGGGCCTTGGTCGGGTTGCGCCAGCTGATGATGAAGGTCTGCACGTTGTTGCGCAGGCAGAAGCGCGCCAGGCTTTTATCCGGGCTCAGGTCGAAAACGTAGAATTTGTTGATCTGCGGTGGCACCACCAACAGTGGGCGCTCATGCACCTGTTCGGTGATGGGCTTGTACTGGATCAGCTCCAGCACGTCGTTGCGGAACACCACCGAGCCTTCGGAAGTGCCCAGGTTCTTGCCGACTTCGAAGGCGTCCATGTTGACCTGGCTCGGCATGCCGCCGTTGTTCACCAGGTCCTTGGCCAGGTGCGAGAGACCATCGAGGATGCTCTTGCCACCCGTTTCGAAGAAGCGTTTGACCGCTGCCGGGTTGGCCGCACCGTTGGTGGGCGACATGGCTTCGGTCAACAGGTTGATCACGAAATGACCGCGGCTGGTGTCCTGCTCGGACAGGCTGCTGTCTTCGATCCAGTCGTGCAGCTCCTTGCGCCAGGCCAGGTACGTCTGCAGGTAGCGGCGGTATAGGGGGTTCTGGCTCCAGGCCGGGTCGACGAAGCGGCGGTCGTCGCTGTCGGGGGTCAGGGTCGACTTGCCCAGCAGCACGTTTTTCAGTTCCAGCCCGAAATGGGCCACGTGCTTGGCGCTGTGGATCGGTTGGCGAATTGCCTGGGTCAGTACCATGCGTGCCGTGGTGAGCAAATCCTTGCGCCGCAGGCCTATGACGGGGTTGAGCCCCAACGTGTGCTCAGAGGCTTGACGCGGCAGTTCATCATTACTCTTGTTACTCATCTACGACGCTCCATTGTCCTGAGACGAGCACCGGTTTTGCTGTGAGCACGCGTCACAGACCAAAGCCGGTACTGCTCTCGGGTGACCGATGATTAACACAAACGGGTGTGACGAATACGCGACGTTAATTACAGACAGGTTGCAACGGCGACGAACACACCGGCAGGCTGTTGCAAAGACTGCGATGCACAAAAATCCTTTTGCACAACGCCTGCCAGAATCATTGGTTACGCGAGAATTCAAAAAATCGCAAGCAGGGCCAATCATTGACCGCTGCGCGGACCATTGAAACAAAAGGAATTAGAAAGCGCTTACTAAAACGCCAGTCGGTCGTAGAGGCGCAGGCTAGAGCATCAGCCGGATGACTTGCTCGGAAGGGTCGCGGGATTTGCCGGCCGCCTTGAGCTCGGCCAGGTATTCGTCCCACAGCTGCGTCTGGCGCAGCGAGAGTTGTTCAAGGTATTCCCAGGTGAACAATCCGCTGTCATGACCGTCGTCGAAGGTCAGTTTCAGTGCATATTGCCCCGCCGGTTCGATTTTGCTCAGGCCCACCCCCAGCTTGCCGAACTGCAGGATCGGATTGCCATGGCCCTGCACCTCGGCCGAGGGCGAGTGCACCCGCAGAAATTCGGCAGGCAGGTGATATTCCTCACCGGGGCCGTATTTGAGGGTGAGGATTTTCGAGGCTTTGTGCAGCTGGATGTCGGTGGGGATTCGAGACATCGGATAGTCGCCTGTTTGCGGTATGAAGGTCGTGCACCTGATAAACGTAGCAGCACGGCTTGCCGGCGGGAGCGATCTTGAGGACGCCCCCGCCGGCAAGCCGTGCTGCTATGGGATGGATTGTCGGCAGGATTAGATGCCGACGTTCCATCAGAGGATATAACGCGACAAGTCTTCGTCCTCAGCCAACTCGCCCAGGTGGCTGTTGACGTACTCGGCGTCGATCTTGATCGTCGAGGTATCCTGCGCACTGCCCAGGTCGCCCGCGCTGAAGGAAACCTCTTCCAGCAGACGCTCGAGCAGGGTGTGCAGGCGACGGGCACCGATGTTCTCGGTCTTCTCGTTGACCTGCCAGGCAATCTCGGCCAGACGCTTGATGCCCTCAGGCAGGAACTCGATGTTCAGGCCTTCGGTCTTCAGCAGCTCGCGGTATTGCTCGGTCAGCGAGGCGTGAGGCTCGCTCAGGATGCGCTCGAAGTCCTGCGGGCTCAGGGCCTTGAGTTCGACGCGAATCGGCAGACGGCCTTGCAGCTCGGGCACCAGATCGCTCGGCTTGCTCAGGTGGAACGCGCCGGAGGCGATGAACAGGATATGGTCGGTCTTGACCATGCCCAGCTTGGTGTTGACGGTGCAGCCTTCGATCAGCGGCAGCAGGTCGCGCTGCACGCCTTCACGGGACACATCGGCACCGCCGACATTGCCGCGCTTGGCAACCTTGTCGATTTCGTCGATGAACACGATACCGTGCTGCTCGACCGCTTCCAGGGCCTTGCCCTTGAGCTCTTCGTCGTTGACCAGACGGCTCGCTTCTTCGTCGCGAACCATCTTCAGCGCGTCCTTGACCTTGAGCTTGCGGCTCTTGCGCTTGCCCTTGCCCATGTTGGCGAACAGGCTCTGCAGCTGGTTGGTCATCTCTTCCATGCCCGGCGGCGCGGAAATATCGACGCCGCCCATCTCGGCCACTTCGATCTCGATTTCCTTGTCGTCCAGCTGGCCTTCGCGCAGGCGCTTGCGGAACAGCTGACGGGTGTTGGAGTCGCTGCTCGACGCGGCTTCCTCGGCAAAACCGGTGCGTGCCTGGGGCAGCAGCGCGTCGAGAATGCGGTCTTCGGCGGCGTCTTCGGCGCGATGGCGCACTTTGACCATTTCCTGCTCGCGCAGCATTTTCAGCGCGGCGTCGGCCAAGTCGCGAATAATCGATTCGACATCGCGGCCCACATAGCCCACCTCGGTGAACTTGGTGGCTTCGACTTTCAGGAACGGCGCATTGGCCAGCTTGGCCAGGCGCCGGGCGATTTCGGTCTTGCCCACGCCGGTCGGGCCGATCATCAGAATGTTCTTCGGGGTGACTTCGACGCGCAGCTCGGCCGGCAGCTGCATGCGGCGCCAGCGGTTGCGCAGGGCGATGGCGACGGCGCGCTTGGCATCGTCCTGGCCGATGATATGGCGATTGAGTTCGTGGACGATTTCACGGGGAGTCATGGACATGGTTTTCAACGGTCCTGGGTCAAGAAGGGCAACCGGCGGCGATGAATTGCCGCCAGCGCAGGGCCTCACTCGGCGAGGTCCTGCTCCTCGATGGTGATGTGGTGGTTGGTGAAGACACAGATGTCGCCGGCGATGTGCAGCGCGGTCTCGGCGATTTCGCGGGCGCCCAGCTCGGTTTTCAGCAGCAGGGCGCGGGCCGCGGCCTGGGCGAATGCACCGCCCGAACCCATGGCGATCAGGCCGTCTTCGGGTTCGACGACGTCACCGTTGCCGGTGATGATCAGCGAGGCGTCCTTGTTGGCGACCGCGAGCATGGCTTCCAGACGGCTGAGCGAGCGGTCGGTACGCCAGTCTTTGGCGAGCTCGACGGCGGCGCGAATCAGGTGGCCCTGGTGTTTTTCCAGCTGGGCTTCGAAGCGTTCGAACAGGGTGAATGCGTCGGCAGTGGCGCCTGCGAAACCGGCGATGACCTGGCCGTGATAAAGACGACGGACCTTTTTGGCATTGCCTTTCATGACGGTATTGCCCAGGGAAACCTGGCCGTCACCAGCCATGACGACTTTGCCTTGGCGGCGCACTGAAACGATGGTGGTCAAGGGGAGAGTCTCCACGCAGCGGGGCGAAAATGCCCTGATGGAACTCATATGGGGGTGGGGAAGGGTATTTCAACCGTGGGGGATGAATGGCAGGTGCATCGCGAAGGCTGAGGTTGACCCCCTGTGGGAGTGAGCTTGCTCACGAAGAGGCCAGTACAGGCGCTACACCTGCTGCGTCTGGACGTCCGTCTTCGTGAGCAAGCTCACTCCCACAGGTTTAATGCGCTTTCAATGAATTAACGGGCCTGGCGTTGTTGCAACAAAAGGTTACTGAATCCGCCACCCGCCAGTTGTTTCTGCGCGGTGGTCAGCTGTTCGCGGTTGCTGAACGGGCCGACCAGCACGCGGTACCAGGTTTCATCCTTCACTGTGCCCGACTCGACGGTCGCAGTCTGGCCCAGCAGGATGATCTGCGCGCGGACCTTCTCGGCGTCGGTCTGCTTGCGGAAGGAACCTGCCTGCAGGAAGAAGGTAGTCACCGCCGCAGGCTTGGCCACCGGCGGTGCCGGTGGTGGCGTCAGGCCGCTGAGGGCTGCCTGGGCGCGCGCGGTGTCGATCTTCGCCGCCTGTTCAGGCGTGACCGGCGTGGTCGGCGTCACCACCGCAGGCGGCGTCTTCTCGGGTACGGCCTCGTTCGGCACGATCACTTCCGACTCGGGCAGCAGCGTGTAGAAGTCGTACTTGGGCTTGACCGGCGCCGTGGGGCTCGGCGGCGTCTTGTTCGCTTCGGCGATCTTGGCGGCCTTGGCTTCAGCCTTGGCGCGCTTGATGTCGTCACCGCCACCGGGCTCCAGTTTCATCAGGAAAACGATGAAGGCACCGACCGACAGGCCGATCGCCAGCCACACCCATCCCGGAATCGGCTTCTTTGCGGGCGCCTCGTACCGGCTGGCGCCGCGCTTGGGAGCGGGTTTCTTTTTGACTGCCAAGTTACATACGCTCCAGAGTTTCCAGACCCAGCAGTTGCAGGCCTTGCTTGAGGGTGCGGCCGGTCAGGTGCGCAAGGCGCAGACGGCTCTGCTGTTGCTCGGGGTTTTCGGCGTTCAGGATCGGGCAGTTCTCGTAGAAGCTGGAGAACAGGCCCGCCAGATCGTACAGGTAGGCGCACAGCACGTGCGGCGTGCCTTTCTCGGCGACGTTGTTCACGGTCTCGCCGAACTGCGCCAGGCGTGCGGCCAGGTCCTGTTCATGCTCGGCTTCGAGAATGATCTGGCCTTTGGTCTCGTCGAACGCCTCGCCCAGCTTGCGGAATACGCCGGACACGCGGGTGTAGGCGTACAGCAGGTACGGCGCGGTGTTGCCTTCGAAGCTCAGCATTTGGTCGAAGTTGAAGCTGTAGTCGCTGGCGCGGTGCTTGGACAGGTCGGCGTATTTCACCGCGCTGATACCCACGGCCTTGGCGATGCTGCGCAGCTCGTCTTCGGCGACGTCCGGGTTCTTCTCTTTAACCAGCACGTAGGCGCGCTCTTCGGCTTCGTCCAGCAGGTCGACCAGCTTGACGGTGCCGCCATCGCGGGTCTTGAACGGGCGGCCATCGGCGCCGTTCATGGTGCCGAAGCCCATGTGCTCCATCTGCATGCCGTTGGTGACGAAACCGGCGCGACGGGCCACCTCGAACACTTGCTGGAAGTGCAGGGCCTGACGCTGGTCGACGAAGTACAGCGCGCGATCAGCCTTCAATACGTTGCTGCGGTAGCGCACGGCCGCCAGGTCAGTGGTGGCGTACAGGTAGCCGCCACCGGCCTTCTGAACGATGACTGGCAGCGGGTCGCCATCGGCGTTCTTGAATTCGTCGAGGAACACACACTGCGCCCCCTGGCTTTCCACCAGCAGGCCGGCGGCTTTCAGGTCGCTGACCACGTTGGCCAGATCGTCGTTGTAGGCGCTTTCGCCCATGACGTCGGCCGGGGTCAGTTTGACGTTCAGGCGCTCGTAGACTTCCTGGCAGTGCGACAGCGAGATGTCCTTGAAGCGGGTCCACAGCGTCAGGCACTCGGCGTCACCGGCCTGCAGCTTGACCACCAGCGCACGCGCACGCTCGGCGAACTCTTCGGACTCGTCGAAGCGGCCTTTGGCGGCGCGGTAGAAGTTTTCCAGGTCCGACAGCTCGTCGCTGGTGGCCGGGGTTTCCTGCAGATAAGCCAGCAGCATGCCGAACTGGGTGCCCCAGTCGCCGACGTGGTTCTGCCGAATCACCGTGTCGCCCAGGAATTCCAGCACGCTGGCCACGCCGTCGCCGATGATGGTCGAGCGCAGGTGGCCGACGTGCATCTCTTTGGCGAGGTTGGGTGCCGACAGGTCGACCACCACGCGCTGGGCCGGGCCGTTCTTGCGCACCGACAGGGTGGCGTCAGCCAGCGCCGCGTCGAGGCGCGAGGCCAAGGCCTGGGTGTTCTGGAAGAAGTTGAGGAAGCCGGGACCAGCGATGTCGACCTTGCTGATCTGCTCGTCGGCCGGCAGCGCGGCGACGATCTTCTCGGCCAGGTCGCGCGGCTTCATGCCCGCAGGCTTGGCCAGCATCATGGCGATGTTGCTGGCGAAGTCGCCGTTTTTCTTGTCCTTGGCGTTTTCCACCTGAATCGCTGGCGTCAGCCCTTCTGGCAATACGCCTTCGGCGACGAGTTGGCTCAGGGCTTGTTGGATCAGCTGGCGAATGGTGTCTTTCATGAGGCTCTCTTTCGACCGCAAGCGCGGCAGCGCTTCGATGCGCGGGTGGAAAAACTGGGCATTATCCGTTGCCGGAGCCACCTTGCCAACCGCGTTGGATGTGCGGTTGTGATTTGTATTGATGCGCGGTTTCACTCTGTAGGAGCGAATTTATTCGCGAATGGTCGGTACATCCGACGCATCTTTATCGACCGTACGATTTTTCGCGAATGAATTCGCTCCTACAGGTATGCGTTGCAGCTAATAAAGGTCGACCGGGTCGACATCTAGCGACCAGCGTACCGCCCGCCCGCTGGGCATGCTCTCCAGCATCAGCAACCAGGTCGCCAACAGCCGGTGCAACGGCGCCCGGGCGTTGGCCTGGATCAGCAACTGGGCGCGATAGCGTCCGGCGCGACGTTCCATGGGAGCAGGAACCGGGCCCAACAGTTCAATCCCGCCCAGCGACATTTCCTTCAACAAGTGTTCCGCTTGCGCACAGGCTTCGTCGAGAAAACCCTCCGCCTGCCCCGGTTTGTGGGCCTCTGCGCGTAGTAAGGCCAGGTGAGAAAACGGTGGCAAACCCGCAGCGCGGCGTTCGCTCAGGGCCTGTTCAGCGAAGGCGAAATAGCCCTGCTCGGTGAGCTGGATCAGCAGCGGGTGTTCGGCAAGGTGAGTCTGGATGATCACCTTGCCGGGCTCCTCCGCCCGCCCGGCGCGCCCGGCCACCTGCACGATCAACTGGGCCATGCGCTCGCTGGCGCGGAAGTCTCCGGAAAACAGGCCGCCGTCGGCATCCAGAATCGACACCAGCGTCACGCGGGGGAAGTGATGGCCCTTGGCGAGCATCTGAGTGCCGACCAGGATGCATGGCTGGCCTTTCTGGATGGTCGCGAACAGCTGGTTCATCGCGTCCTTGCGCGAGGTGCTGTCGCGGTCCACACGCAGCACCGGGTAATCGGGAAACAGAATCGCCAGCCGCTCCTCGGCGCGCTCGGTCCCCGCACCTACCGGGCGCAGGTCAACCTTGCCGCAGGCCGGACAGTTGCGCGGCACCCGCTCGAAGTAGCCGCAATGATGGCAGCGCAGCTCGCCGGAGCGCTGATGAACGGTCATACGCGCGTCGCAGCGCTTGCACTCCGACAGCCAGCCGCAGTCGTGGCACAAAAGCGTTGGCGCAAAGCCCCGGCGGTTGAGGAACACCAGCACTTGCTGGCCTGCCGCCAAGGTTTGTCCGATGGCCTGCTGCATCGGCCCGGAAATGCCGCTGTCCAGTGGCCGGCTTTTCACATCCAGGCGCAGGAAACGTGGCTGTTTGGCGCCGCCCGCCCGCTGATTCAGGCGTAGGAGCGCGTACCGGCCGGTGTGGGCGTTGTGCAGGCTTTCCAGGGAAGGCGTGGCCGAGCCGAGCACGATGGGGATGTCTTCCTGACGCGCGCGTACCAGCGCCAGGTCCCGGGCGTGGTAGCGCAAGCCTTCCTGCTGTTTATAGGAGCCGTCGTGCTCTTCGTCGATGATGATCAGGCCAGGGTTCTTCATCGGCGTGAACAGCGCCGAGCGCGTACCGATGATGATGTCGGCCTCGCCGTCCCGTGCCGCCAGCCAGGCGTCGAGGCGGTCGCGGTCGTTGACTGCCGAGTGCAGCAGGGCGATGCGCGCGTTGAAGCGCTGTTCGAAGCGCGCCAGGGTCTGCGGGCCGAGGTTGATTTCCGGGATCAGCACCAGCGCCTGCTTGCCGGCCTCCAGCGTCTCGCGGATCAACTGCAGGTAGACCTCGGTCTTGCCGCTGCCGGTGACGCCCGCCAGTAGCGAGGCGTGAAAACTGCCGAACCCCGAACGGATTGCCTCGAAGGCTGCGCGTTGTTCGCTGTTGAGCGGCAGTTCCGGCTGGGCCAGCCAGTGTTCGTGGCGCTCCACAGGTGCATGGCCGCGCACTTCGACGGTCACCAGTTCCTTGGCCAGCAACAGGTTCAGGCTGTCGCGGTTGAGCATCAGCTTGCTCAGCAGCTGATGTGCAACGCCGTGGGGATGCTGGGCGAGTGTCCTGAGCGCTTCTTTCTGCTTCGGCGCACGGGCGATGCGCGGGTCGTCGACGCTGGCGCCCTCGGCGATCTGCCAGAAGCGCTCCTGACGCACTTCGGCCGGTTCGCCCTGGCGCAGCAGCACCGGAAGCGCCCAGCTCAGGGTGTCGCCCAGGCTGTGCTGATAGTACTGGGCGGTCCACAGGCACAGCTTGAACAGCGCGGCGGGCAGCGGCGCTTCGTTGTCCAGCAGGGCGATGGCCGGTTTGAGCTTGTCGGCGGGCACTTCGCTGTGGTCGGTGACCTCCACCAGAATCCCGATCATCTCGCGGCGGCCGAACGGCACCCGCAGGCGCATGCCGGGCTGCAAGGCGCTGCGATCGATTCCGGCGGGGGCGCGGTAATCGAACAGGCGGCGCAAAGGCGAGGGCAGGGCAAGGCGCAGGATGGCGTCGGGCACGCGGGGGATTTCCTGTTACGGAGTATGACCAGGGGCGCGATCTTAGCAGACGACCGGCCTTAACGTTCCCTTGCGTGATTTGCGTCTTCTGTTAATATTCGCCGCCTAATTGCGTGCGGTATTCAACAATAGTGTTGGATGGCGGCACGCCAGTCCGAGGAAATACCCATGAAAGCTGATATCCATCCAGTTTACGAAGCCGTTGACGCAACCTGCAGCTGTGGCAACGTCATCAAGACCCGCTCCACTCTGGCCAAGCCTCTGAGCCTGGACGTGTGCAACGAGTGCCACCCGTTCTACACCGGTAAGCAAAAGACTCTGGACGCGGGTGGTCGTGTTGACCGCTTCAAATCGCGTTTCGGTGCTTTCGGCGCTGCTAAAGCGAAGTAAGAATGGCGATTCTGGACCGCTCCCCGAGCTACTCCAGACTGCTGAAAAAGGCGTCCCTTGCGGGCGCCTTTTTTGTGTCTGCGATTTGGCTGCCCTTGGCCTCGGCACTCTGTCCGGCGCCCGCGTCGTTGCCATCCGCTCAGGTGCAGCGGGTGGTCGATGGCGACACCTTGCGCCTGAGCGATGGCCGCAGCGTGCGCATGATTGGACTCAATGCGCCAGAAACTGGCAAAAAAGGTCAGTCGGCCGAGCCCTTCGCCGAGGCGGCCAAGCGTCGTTTGCAGGCGCTGGTCGATGAAAGTGACGGTCAGGTCAGCCTGCAGCTCGGCGAGCAGGCCGCCGACAAGTACGGACGAACTCTGGCCAACGTCTACGGCCGCAACGGCGCGAACCTGGAAGCGCAACTGCTGAGCGAGGGTCTGGGCTATCTGGTGGCGGTCGCGCCGAACGTGGCCATCGTGGGTTGCCAACAAGCGGCTGAAAACGCAGCCCGGCAGGCCCGACTGGGGCTGTGGCGCAATTCCCCGGTGCAGCCGGCCAGCCAGATCGACAAGGGTGGCTTTGCTCTCGTTTCGGGGCAGGTTGTCAATGTTCAGCGCAATGGCGGCGGGATCTGGATCGAGCTTTCGGACAATCTGGTGCTGCGCATTGCGCCCAATCTGGCCGGTCAGTTCGATGTCGCTTCTCTGCAGCGCCTCAAGGGGCAGCAGATCGAGGCTCGCGGCTGGGTGGTGGATCGCTCCCGGCGTGGCGGTCTGAAGCAAGGACAGGCGCGCTGGATGATGCCGATCACTCATTCAGCAATGTTGAATACAAAATAAACCGTATTTTGTAGACATTTTGCTTAAACGATTGTTCTGATTGCGGCCCTTGTATTTCGCGGCTCTACGCTGAAAGTCGTAGAGCAGGGCCCTTGACAGCGGTGACTCGCCAGTCTTGTTAGGACTTTCTGACTTGCGTATGCTCCGTCGTCCGTCTGTCCAACAGTAAATAGCGGAATGCCCTCATGTCAGATTTAAAAACTGCCGCGCTCGACTATCACGCCAATCCTCGTCCGGGAAAACTGAGCGTCGAACTCACCAAGGCTACTGCGACAGCTCGCGATCTGTCCCTGGCCTACAGCCCGGGTGTAGCTGAGCCGGTCCGCGAAATCGGTCGCGACCCTGAGCTGGCGTACAAATATACCGGCAAGGGCAACCTGGTAGCGGTCATCTCCGATGGCACCGCGATTCTCGGCCTGGGTGACCTGGGTCCACTGGCCTCCAAGCCGGTTATGGAAGGCAAGGGCGTGCTGTTCAAGCGCTTCGCCGGTATCGACGTATTCGACATCGAAGTCGACTCGGAAAGCCCGCAAGCCTTCATCGACACCGTCAAGCGCATCTCCATCACCTTCGGTGGCATCAACCTGGAAGACATCAAGGCACCTGAGTGCTTCGAGATCGAAAAGGCCCTGATCGAACAGTGCGACATCCCCGTTTTCCACGATGACCAGCACGGCACCGCGATCGTGACCGCGGCCGGCATGCTCAACGCGCTGGAAATCGCTGGCAAGTCCCTGGAAGAGGCGAAGATCGTCTGCCTGGGCGCCGGTGCTGCGGCCATCTCCTGCATGAAGCTGGTGGTGAGCATGGGCGCGAAGATCGAAAACATCTTCATGATCGACCGCAATGGCGTGGTTCACGCCGGCCGTTCCGACCTGAACCAGTACAAGGCGCAGTTCGCTCACACCACTGAGAAGCGCACCCTGGCCGATGCCCTGGAAGGCGCGGACGTGTTCGTCGGTCTGTCCGGCCCGAACCTGCTGAGCCCTGAAGGCCTGAAGTCCATGGCGCCGAACCCGATCGTGTTCGCCTGCTCCAACCCTGATCCGGAAATCTCGCCAGAGCTGGCCCACGCCACTCGCAGCGACGTGATCATGGCCACCGGCCGTTCGGACTACCCGAACCAGGTCAACAACGTGCTGGGCTTCCCGTTCATCTTCCGCGGTGCCCTGGACGTTCGCGCCAAGCGCATCAACGAAGAAATGAAGATCGCAGCCGCCGTCGCCCTGCGCGACCTGGCCAAGCTGCCGGTGCCTCAGGACGTCTGCGACGCCTACGGCGGCATCAAGCTGGAATTCGGTCGTGAGTACATCATCCCGAAACCTCTGGATGCCCGTCTGCTGACCGTGGTGTCCGATGCCGTGGCCAAGGCCGCCATCGAAAGCGGCGTGGCGACCCAGCCGTATCCGAAGCACTACCCGCTCAACAGCGTGGATGATGTCTTCAACGGCTGATAGCTGAGCGGCAAACAAAAAGCCCTGCACATGTGCAGGGCTTTTTTGTGGGTGGCGGTAGCGCGTAGAGTCTGTGGGAGTGAGCTTGCTCACGAAGGCGTCTGGCCGCCGCAAGTATTACAGGTGGGCCACCCTCTTCGTGAGCAAGCTCACTCCCACAAAGATCTTCAACACCCCAAGATCTCTTGCAGGAACTCAGAACAGATCGATCGGCGCCGACTCGTCCGCTGGCAGCGGGCTGCCCGGGGCCGGGCTGCCGTTGAGCTCGTTCACGCTGGGTGGGGTGTCTTCGCTCTTGAACAGCTCGAAGAACGCACCTGCCGTGCTCGGCGTGGCGGAGCGGCCGCTGATCGGGTCGATGCGCAGGCTGAGGATGCCATCAGGCTCGGCCTGGACGTGCGGCGGCTTGTCCTTGAGCGCGGCGCTCATGTAGTTCATCCAGATCGGCAAGGCGACGGTGCCGCCGAACTCGTGACGGCCCAGGCTTTCAGGCTGGTCGAAGCCGGTCCAGACCGTGGTCACGTAGTCGCCGTTGTAGCCGGAGAACCAGGCGTCTTTCGAATCGTTGGTGGTGCCGGTCTTGCCCGCGATGTCCGGACGGTTCATCGCCAGGGCGCGACGGCCCGTGCCGCGCTTGATCACGTCCTGCAGCATGCTGTTGAGGATGTACGTGGTGCGCCCGTCAACGATGCGCTCGGCCACGGCTGGCGCAGGCGGCACGCCGGTGGTGTTGCTGTCCAGGGCATTCGGCGCCGCATTGGTGGTCAACGCCGGGGTTTCCGGTGCGGCGTAAGTCGATGCGTCGCTCACGGCGGCTTCGTTGACCAGCTTCGGATTCGGGTCATTGGCCGGCACGGTCGGCGGGTTGGCGACGAACAGCGTCTTGCCTTCGCGGTCCTCGATCTTGTCGATCAGGTAAGGCGTGACCTTGTAACCGCCGTTGGCAAAGGTGCTCCAGCCGCTGACGATTTCCATCGGTGTCAGCGTTGCGGTGCCCAGGGCCAGCGACAGGTTTGGCGGCAGGTCGGCCTTGTTGAAGCCGAAACGGGTGATGTAGTTGATCGCCGTGTTGACGCCCAGGCTCTGCAGCAGGCGGATCGACACCAGGTTACGCGACTTGTACAGCGCTTCGCGCAGGCGAATCGGACCCAGGAAGGTGCCGGTGTCGTTCTTCGGACGCCAGACCTTGTCGACAGCCTCGTCGACGAACACGATCGGTGCGTCGTTGACCAGGCTTGCGGCGGTGTAGCCGTTGTCCAGCGCGGCAGAATAGAGGAACGGCTTGAAGCTCGAACCTGGCTGGCGCTTGGCCTGCATGGCGCGGTTGTAGTTGCTCTGCTCGAAAGCGAAGCCGCCGACCAGTGCGCGGATCGCGCCGTTGTGCGGATCCAGCGAGACCAGCGCGCTCTGCGCCTGCGGGATCTGGCTGAACTTGAGCGAGTTGTCGTGCTGGCGCTGCACCCGCACCAGGTCGCCGACATGGGCGATATCGGCCGGCTGCTTCGGATTGGCGCCGACGCTGTTGGTGTTCAGGAAGGGTTTTGCCCACTTCATGCTGTCCCAGGCAACGGTTTCTTCCTTCTCGCCGTTGCGGGTCAGGACGTGGATGCCGTTCTTGTCGACCTGGGTCACGATCGCAGGCTCAAGGCCGCTGATGGTGCGCTGCTTGGTCAATTCCTGGGTCCAGCCATCGCGGGTCAGGCCCGGGAAGCGGCTTTCCGGGCCGCGGTAGCCGTGGCGCTGGTCGTATTCGATCAGGCCGTCCTGGACCGCCTTGTTGGCGTCTTCCTGACGATCGCTCGGCACGGTAGTGGTGACGCGGAAGCCTTCTGTGTAGGCTTCGCTGCCGTAACGGCCGACCATTTCGGCGCGGGCCATTTCGGCGATGTACGGCGCGTTCACTTCAGGGCTCTGAACGTGATAGCTGGCGTTGATCGGCTCGGCCAGGGCGGTCTGGTAAGTGTTCTGGTCGATCTTGCCCAGCTTGAACATACGGCCCAGAATCCAGTCGCGGCGCTCCTTGGCGCGCACCGGGTTGGCCAGTGGGTTGAATCGTGACGGTGCCTTGGGCAGACCGGCGATCATCGCCATCTGTGCAACGCTCAAGTCACGAATCGATTTTCCGTAATAAACCTGTGCTGCGGCCTCGATACCATAGGCCCTGTTGCCCAGGTAGATCTTGTTGACGTAGAGCTCGAGAATCTCGTCCTTGGTAAGTTGGCGCTCGATTTGCAAGGCCAGCAGAATCTCGGTGGTTTTACGCGAGAAGCTGCGCTCGCTGGTCAGGAAGTAGTTCTTGGCCACCTGCATGGTGATGGTCGAGCCACCCGACTGAATGTGCCCGCTCTTGACCAACTGGCTGGCGGCGCGCATCAGGCTGCTGGGGTCGACGCCGTAGTGGTTGGCGAAGTTGTCGTCTTCGGCGGACAGCAGGGCACTGATGAAATTGGGCGGAATTTCGGCGAAGCGGATGGGAGATCGACGCATTTCACCGAATTCGGCAATGAGCTTGCCGTCGCTGCTGTACACCCGCAGCGGGATCTGCAACTGGATATTGCGCAGGGCGTCAACCGAGGGCAGGTTCGGGGACAGGTAGAGGAAGGCGCCGCTCAGACCGAGCAACAGGCCGCAGACGATTGCGACGATGGACCACCAGAAAAACTTCAGCAGGCGTATCAAGGCTTTTGGATTTCCAGAAAAAAGAATGGGTTAAGCGCAGGCATTTACAAATGAACACGCCTTGAAGCGTTGGAACACGAAAAAAACGCTGGGCATTATAAGCATTTTTCGTCGTCGAGCGTTATTTGCGCTACTGTCAAGGCTGTCGGCAGTGGTGCTGGACAAGAAATTATCCGTAAGTGACGGAAACGCATAGGGAATCGGTTGTGTTCGAACTCTTTAGTAAGAAGGCCAATACCCTTCTAGGGATCGATATTAGCTCCACCTCGGTAAAACTCCTTGAACTGAGCCGTTCCGGAACCCGCTACAAGGTCGAGTCTTACGCGGTCGAGCCACTGCCTGCCAACGCGGTGGTCGAGAAGAACATTGCCGAGCTCGAAGGTGTCGGCAATGCCTTGACGCGCGTGCTGGTCAAGGCCAAGAGCAACGTCAAGATCGCGGCGGTGGCCGTGGCCGGATCGGCGGTTATCACCAAGACCATCGAGATGGATGCCGGGCTTTCCGACGACGAGATGGAAAACCAGCTCAAGATCGAAGCCGACCAGTACATTCCCTACCCGCTGGAAGAAGTCGCCATCGATTTCGAAGTGCAGGGCTATTCGGCGCGCAACCCTGAGCGCGTCGACGTGCTGCTCGCCGCCTGTCGCAAGGAAAACGTCGAAGTGCGCGAGGCCGCCTTGGCGCTGGCCGGGCTGACCCCGCGGGTGGTCGACGTCGAAGCCTATGCACTGGAGCGCTCCTTTGGCCTGCTGTCTGCCCAGTTGGGGCAGGATCACGAGCAACTGACCGTGGCCGTGATCGACATCGGCGCCACCATGACCACCCTCAGCGTGCTGCACAACGGCCGCATCATCTACACCCGCGAGCAACTGTTCGGCGGGCGCCAGCTCACCGAAGAGATCCAGCGCCGCTACGGCCTGTCCCAGGGCGAGGCGGGGCTTGCCAAGAAACAGGGCGGGCTGCCCGACGATTACACGCTGGAAGTGCTGCAGCCGTTCAAGGATGCGGTGGTCCAGCAGGTCTCGCGCTCGCTGCAGTTCTTCTTCGCCGCTGGCCAGTATAACCGGGTCGACTACATCATGCTGGCGGGCGGCACAGCCTCCATTGCCGGGCTCGACCGCCTGATCCAGGAGCGTCTGGGCACCCCCACCATGGTCGCCAACCCCTTCGCCGACATGGCCCTGAGCGCCAAGGTCAACGCGGGCGCACTGGCCAGCGACGCCCCGGCACTGATGATCGCCTGCGGTCTGGCGTTGAGGAGCTTCGACTGATGGCACGGATCAACTTACTCCCCTGGCGCGAACAGCAACGCGAGGAGCGCAAGAAGCGTTTTCTGATTTCCCTGGCTGGCGTATTGGTAGCCGGTATCGGCGCCATCTTTCTCGCTGATCAATATTTGAGCAGCTCGATCGATCACCAGAATGCCCGCAACCAGTTCATCAAGACCGAGATCGTCCAGCTCGATGCCCGCATCAAGGAAATCAGCGAGCTCAAGGCGCGGCGCAAGCAGCTGCTCGAACGGATGAAGATTATCCAGGACCTGCAAGGCAACCGGCCGATCATCGGGCGGATTTTCGATCAGCTGGCGCGGACATTGCCGGACGGTGTGTATTTCAGCGAGGTGAAGATGACCGATCAGGTGATCAGCATCGCCGGCGCTGCGGAGTCGAACAACCGCGTTTCGGACCTGCTGCGCAACCTGGATGCTTCCGACTGGCTCGAATCGCCGAACCTGACTGAAGTCAAAGCCAACAGCGCTGCCGGTTCTGCCGATCAGTCCAACTCCTTTCAGTTGACCGTGCGTCAGACCCAGCCCGCCGTAGAAGGTGATGTCAAAGGTGCCAAGCCATGAATGTGAATGAATGGCTCGACAGCCTGCGCAAGATCGACATCAACGACCTGGACGTCAACAATCTGGGTTCCTGGCCGTCGGCAGTGAAAACCATCGCCGGCGCCTTGCTGCTGGTGCTGGTTTTGGCCGGTGGTTACTTTTTTTACATCCAGGACCTGCAGGCACAACTGGATCAGGCGCGCAACGACGAGACGACTCTGCGCGAGCAGTTCTCCAACAAGGCTTATCAGGCCGCCAACCTGCCGGCCTACAAGGCGCAGATGGTGGAAATGGAAAACACCTTCGGTGCCCTGCTGCGCCAGCTGCCGGGCGATACCGAAGTGCCGGGCCTGCTGGAAGACATCACCCGCACCGGCCTTGGCAGTGGCCTTGAGTTCGAAGAGATCAAGCTGTTGCCCGAGACGGCGCAGCAGTTCTACATCGAACTGCCGATCCAGATAACCGTCACCGGCAACTATCACGACCTGGCGACCTTCGTCAGCGGTGTCTCAAGCCTGCCGCGCATCGTCACCCTGCATGATTTCGAAATCAAACCGGTGGACCCCAAGTCCCCTGGAAAACTGCGCATGAGCATTCTGGCCAAGACCTATCGCTACAACGACAAGGGACTTCAGAACACTGACAACAAAGGACAGGCGAAATGAGGGCCGTGCATTGGTTGTGCATCGGCGTCACGCTGATGACTTTGGCAGGTTGCGACAACTCCGGTGATTTCGCCGACCTCAAGCAGTTCATGGCCGAGGTGCGCGCGCGCCCGGTGGGCAATATCGAGCCGATGCCCAAGTTTCGCCCCTACGAGGCGTTCACTTATGCGGCATCGAGCTTGCGCAGCCCCTTCCAGCCACCGGTCAAGATCGACCTGGTGAACCGCCAGAAGGGCTCGCGTCTGGTCCAGCCGGACCCGACCCGGGTCAAGCAGTTCCTGGAAGGCTTCAACATCGAAGGCTTCGAGATGGTCGGCACGCTGAGCAACGAAACGGGCACCTTCGCCCTGTTGCGCGGCGCCGGTGGCGTGCATCGGGTCAAGGTGGGCGACTACCTGGGCCGCAACGACGGACGGATCGTCGGCATCACCGATTCGGCGGTGCAGGTGATCGAGATCGTGCCGGATGGCGAGGGGGCGTGGCTTGAGCGACCGCGCAGCATTTCCCTGAAGGAACGCTCATGAAGACGACAAGCAAGCGATACACCTTCGGATCGGCACAGTGGTGGAATGTGAACATGACTAGGATTCTTTCGATTATCGGCGTGTCGCTAGGGATGGCGATGCTTTCACCGATTCTCCAGGCGGCCAACCTCAAGACACTGGATGTCGCCGCATTGCCGGGGGACCGGGTCGAATTGAAACTGTCATTCGACGGCCCGGTCGCCGCGCCGCGGGGCTACACCACCGAGCAGCCGGCGCGCATTGCGCTGGACCTGCCCGGCGTGACCAGCCAGCTGCAGACCAAGAGCCGCGACCTGGGCTCGGGCAACGCGCACAGCGTGGTGGTGGTCGAGGCCAAGGATCGCACCCGGGTGATCATCAACCTCACCACGCTTGCACCGTACAGCTCGCGGGTTGACGGCAACAACCTGTTCGTGGTCGTCGGCCAGGGCGCTGCCGCTGCGCAAGGCTCGCAACCGAGCACCGCCCAGGGCGCGCCGCGGGTCGGCGTGCCGCCTGCTTCGTCGGCCCAGGCCCGACCTGCCGCGCCGCAGACGGCCCAGGCCAAGCCCGCTGCCCGTTCCTACGCACCGGGCCCGCGCTCGGTGAAGAACGTCGATTTCCAGCGCGGCGAGCTGGGTGAAGGCAACGTTGTCATCGAACTGAGCGACCCGAGCATCGCCCCGGACATCCAGGAGCAGGGCGGCAAGATTCGCGTCGACTTCGCCCGCACTCAGCTGCCCGATCCGCTGCGGGTGCGTCTGGATGTGAAGGACTTCGCGACCCCGGTGCAATACGTCAATTCCAGCGTCACCGGCGACAAGACCAGCATTTCCATCGAGCCGTCCGGCGCCTTCGACTACTCGGCCTATCAGACCGACAACAAGCTGACCATCAGCGTACGTCCCCTGACCAACGAAGATCTTGAGCGTCGTAACGCGGAAAAACTGGTCTACACCGGCGAGAAGCTGTCGCTGAACTTCCAGGACATCGACGTACGCTCGGTGCTGCAGCTGATTGCTGACTTCACCAACCTCAACCTGGTGGCCAGTGACACCGTTCAGGGCGGCATCACCCTGCGCCTGCAGAACGTGCCGTGGGATCAGGCGCTGGACCTGGTGCTCAAGACCAAGGGCCTGGACAAGCGCAAGGTCGGCAACGTGTTGCTGGTAGCACCGGCTGACGAGATTGCCGCCCGCGAGCGCCAGGAACTGGAATCGCTCAAGCAGATCTCCGAACTGGCGCCGCTGCGTCGTGAGCTGTTGCAGGTCAACTACGCCAAGGCAGCCGATATCGCCAAGCTGTTCCAGTCGGTCACCAGCGGCAGCAGTGACGGTAAATCCGATGAACGTGGTTCGATCACCGTCGACGAGCGCACCAACAACATCATCGCCTACCAGACCCAGGATCGCCTGGACGAGCTGCGCCGCATCGTCTCGCAGCTGGATATTCCGGTGCGTCAGGTGATGATCGAGGCGCGCATCGTCGAAGCCAACGTCGACTACGACAAGTCACTGGGTGTGCGTTGGGGCGGTTCGAGCACCAAAGGCAATTTCACCACCGGCGGTAGCGGCACAGTGACCGGCGTGGGCAACACCAACGGTCCTTATGTGGATCTGGGTGTCAGCGACCCGACTTCGTCGATTGGCCTGGGCTTTTTGACCAACAACACGATTCTGGACCTTGAACTGAGCGCCATGGAGAAATCCGGTAATGGCGAAGTGGTATCCCAGCCCAAGGTGGTCACCTCGGACAAGGAAACCGCGAAAATCCTCAAAGGTACGGAAGTGCCGTATCAGGAAGCCAGCTCCAGCGGCGCGACATCGGTGTCGTTCAAGGAGGCTTCGCTGTCCCTTGAGGTGACCCCGCAGATCACCCCGGACAACCGCATCATCATGGAAGTGAAGGTCACCAAGGACGAACCCGATTACGTGAATACCGTATTGGGCGTGCCGCCGATCAAGAAAAACGAGGTCAACGCCAAGGTGCTGGTTTCCGACGGCGAGACGGTCGTGATCGGTGGCGTGTTCTCCAATACGCAGAATAAAGTCGTCGACAAGGTGCCATTTTTGGGCGATGTGCCGTATGTTGGCCGCCTTTTCCGTCGAGATGTGGTCACTCAAAGCAAATCCGAGCTTCTGGTGTTCCTCACTCCGCGTATCATGAACAACCAGGCGATTGCGGTGAGTCGTTGATTCTGTGCGAAATTTAATACTTGTGGGACCGATGGGGGCTGGCAAAAGCACCATCGGTCGCTTGCTGGCCAAAGAGCTTCGACTGCCCTTCAAGGATTCCGACAAGGAAATCGAGCTGCGTACGGGCGCCAATATCCCGTGGATCTTCGACAAGGAAGGTGAAGCGGGCTTTCGGGATCGCGAGGCGGCCATGATCGCCGAGCTCTGCGCCTATGACGGCGTGGTGCTCGCGACCGGTGGCGGCGCGGTCATGCGTGAAGAAAACCGCCGTGCATTGCATGCCGGCGGGCGCGTTGTCTATCTGCACGCCTCGGTGGAACAGCAAGTGGGGCGTACCTCCCGTGACCGCAACCGGCCGCTGCTGCGCACCGCAGACCCTGCCCGGGTGCTGCGCGACCTGCTGACGATCCGCGATCCGCTGTACCGGGAAATCGCCGACGTCATCATCGAAACCGATGAGCGGCCACCGCGGATGGTGGTTCTTGACATCCTCGCGCTGTTGGCCGAGCTTCCTCCCCGTTAAAGCGCAGACGGAAATGCGCTATTCTCGGCGACCATAAAAAGCAGGGTCGCCCGACGGCTTTGCGCCCGAGGCCATTCGATGCAGTCACGCGCGGCCCGGGCATCCAATTGTTAGTACATTGTGGGGACACATGCAGACACTCAAGGTCGAGCTTGGCGAACGTAGCTACCCAATCCACATTGGCGAAGGCTTGCTGGACCGGCCTGAACTGCTCAAGCCGTATATCGCGGGCAAGCAGGTGGCGATCGTTTCCAACAGCACCGTCGCGCCGCTGTACATCGAGCGTCTGACCAAAGCGCTGGCGGGCTTCAACGTGCTGCCGATCGTGCTGCCCGATGGCGAAGCGTTCAAGAACTGGGAAACCCTGCAGCTGATTTTCGACGCCCTGCTGACCGCGCGCCATGACCGCCGCACCACCGTGATCGCCCTGGGCGGCGGTGTGATCGGCGACATGGCCGGTTTTGCCGCTGCCTGTTATCAGCGCGGGGTGGATTTCATCCAGGTTCCGACCACACTGCTTTCTCAAGTGGACTCTTCGGTGGGCGGCAAGACTGGCATCAACCATCCGCTGGGCAAGAACATGGTCGGTGCCTTCTACCAGCCCAATGCCGTGCTGATCGACACCGCGTCGCTGAATACCCTGCCTGAACGCGAGCTGTCGGCGGGGCTGGCCGAAGTCATCAAATACGGCCTGATTTGTGACGAGCCGTTCCTGACGTGGCTCGAAGAAAACATGGACAAGCTGCGCGGCCTGGATCAGGTCGCGCTGACAACGGCAATCGAGCGCTCCTGCGCAGCCAAGGCTGCGGTGGTAGGCGCTGACGAGCGCGAGTCCGGCGTACGCGCGACGCTGAACCTGGGCCACACCTTCGGCCACGCCATTGAAACTCAGATGGGCTACGGTGTCTGGCTGCACGGTGAGGCGGTGGCGGCCGGTACGGTCATGGCGCTGGAAATGTCGGCGCGTCTTGGCTGGATCAGCGAGCAGGAACGAGATCGTGGTATCCGTCTGTTTCAGCGTGCCGGGCTGCCGGTGGTTCCGCCTGAAGACATGACGCCTGAGCATTTCCTCGAGCACATGGCGGTTGATAAAAAAGTGATCGACGGTCGCATGCGGCTGGTGCTGTTGCGCCATATGGGCGAAGCCGTGGTGACCGACGAATATCCAAGAGAAGTACTACAGGCCACTCTGGCTGCGGACTACCGCGCCCTGGTGGATCAGCTTAGAGGTTAATGATAAATCCATGACTAGTTTGCACGCCGATGAGGCCTTCCTCGGTCATTACCAGTTGAGTCATGACCCATTCGCCACGCGGGTCCCCGGCTTCAAGTTCTTCCCGGCCCAGCGCAAGCCCGTGCTGGGGCAACTGCACCATCTGGCCCGCTACAGCGAACTGCTGCTGTTGGTGACCGGCCCGCACGGCAGCGGCAAGACCCTGCTGCGCCAGGCCCTGGTGGCCAGCACCAACAAGCAGTCGGTGCAAAGCGTGGTGGTCTCGGCCCGTGGCGCCGGCGACGCCTCTGGCGTGCTGCGCCAGGTGGCCCAGGCGCTGAATGTCGATCAGCCGGAGATGCGCCCGATCCTGTCCCAGGTCGTGCAACTGGCCCTGACCGGCCAGGAAGTCTACATCCTGGTGGACGATGCCGAACAACTGGGCGAATCCGCACTCGAAGCGTTGTTGGAACTGGCGGCGGGTACCCCGGAGGGGCGTCCGCACGTGTTCCTGTTCGGCGAGGCGTCGATCATCGATCGTCTGGATCAGCTGTGCACCGAGAGTGGCGTGGAAGGCGAACGCTTCCACGTGATCGAGCTGGCTCCGTACACCGAAGAAGAAACCCGTGAATACCTGGCCCAGCGCCTGGACGGCGCAGGCCAGGGCATTGAAGTGTTCAGTGCCGAGCAGATTGCCGATATTCACGAACAATCCAATGGATGGCCGGGCGCGATCAACCAGGTCGCGCGCGACTCGATGATCGAAGCCATGATCGCCAGCCGCTCTGCGGTCAAGCGTCCAAGTATGGGGTTCAAGATGTCCAAGAAATATGTGTTGGCTCTGGGTGGTGTGGTGGCTGCAGCGGTGCTGGCTGCAGTGCTGATTCCGGGGCGTGGCAATGCGCCGACGGCGCCGGCCAATTCCCAGGCGCAATTGCCGCTGGGTCAGGGTCAGGCGCCTGCTCAGCAATCGAACAACGGCGGCCCGGCCATCGAGTTCGCCGGCAATTCGCAGCCGATGCCGCTACCGTTGGTCGGTAACTCTCAGCCGGTGATGCGCGGCCCGCTGGCCGAAGCCGCAGGTTCGGGCGAAGGCGATGGCGAAGATGGCGGCCCGGCTGCCAACCAGCCGCTGCAACCGCCAACCGTGACCACCATGGCCCCGCCGGCAGGCGCCACCGCCAGCCCGGCGCCGACCATGGCGCAGACGCCTGTCCCGACGCCGCGTCCGGCTCCGGCAGCGCCTGCCGCCAAACCTGCGCCAGCCCCGGCCGCCAAGCCTGCGCCTGCGCCGACTCAGGTCGCCACTGCCAAGCCGACAACCAAGCCAACTGAGAAGCCAGCCGCTGCCGCGCCTGCGACTTCCGGCGGTGGCTGGTATGCCGGTCAGGCCCCGGGCCACTACGTGGTGCAGATTCTCGGCACCAGCTCCGAGGCCACTGCTCAGAACTACGTGAAAGAGCAGGGCGCCGAGTACCGTTACTTCAAGAAAACCCTGCAAGGCAAGCCGCTGTACGTCGTGACTTACGGCAGTTTTGCAGACCGCAATGCGGCACTCGCCGCCATCAAGGTCTTGCCAGCGAAGGTTCAGGCTGGTAAACCTTGGCCTCGCACTGTCGGCAGCATCCAACAGGAACTCGCCGCAGCTCGCTAATCATGTAGCGGCCTTACCCAGGCCGCTCTGTTGGCTCCCCTGAAATCACGCTTGAGCGTGCTGCCAATGAGCAGCGCGCCTTGCGGTGTCTGCGTCTCAGACACACATTGAATTTCGGGCTCTCTTTGGTCAGACTCGCAACAAAGCTCTGGCTAGCACGAGAATCGACTTAAAACCTTTCATAATTGCGACATGAATTTGCGACGTTTCGTCGCTAAATTTGTGGGGCTTTGTGTCGGTGTGTACAATGACCTCCCTTTTGCTCCCGCAAAGCCGGCGTACGTTCGGCGTGGACGGTAAATGGCTGAATTGAAAAGAAATTTGTCCCGCTAAGGGGCAGCCTGGTGAGAACGTGTCTATGAAAGCAGGTCTGTATCGTCCGGAAGAATTCAAGGATAACTGTGGTTTCGGCCTGATCGCCCATATGCAAGGCGAACCCAGTCATCACCTGTTGCAGACGGCTATTGAAGCCCTGACCTGCATGACCCACCGTGGTGGGATCAACGCCGACGGCAAGACCGGTGACGGTTGCGGGCTGTTGATGCAAAAACCCGACATGTTCCTGCGTGCCGTGGCCACCGAGCACTTCGGCGTCGAGCTGCCGCGCCAGTATTGCGTGGGCATGGTGTTCCTGAACCAGGACGACGCCAAGGCCGAAGCCGCCCGCGAGAACATGAATCGCGAAATCCTCGCCGAAGGCCTGACCCTGATTGGCTGGCGCCAGGTGCCGATCGACACCAGCGTGCTGGGCCGTCTGGCGCTGGAGCGTCTGCCGAAGATCGAGCAGGTGTTCATCGGCGGTGAAGGCCTGAGCGATCAGGAATTCGCGATCAAGCTGTTCAGCGCCCGTCGCCGTTCGTCGGTTGCCAACGCCGCCGACACCGACCACTACATCTGCAGCTTCTCGCACAAGACCATCATTTATAAGGGTCTGATGATGCCGCGTGACCTCACGGCATTCTATCCAGACCTCAGCGACGAGCGCATGCGCACCGCTATCTGCGTGTTCCACCAGCGCTTCTCGACCAACACCCTGCCGAAATGGCCGCTGGCGCAGCCGTTCCGCTTCCTCGCCCACAACGGCGAGATCAATACCATCACCGGTAACCGCAACTGGGCCCAGGCCCGTCGCACCAAGTTCACCAACGACCTGATGGACCTGGAAGAACTCGGCCCGCTGGTCAACCGCGTGGGTTCCGACTCCTCGAGCATGGACAACATGCTGGAGCTGATGGTCACCGGCGGCATCGACCTGTTCCGTGGCGTGCGCATGCTGGTGCCGCCGGCGTGGCAGAACGTCGAGACCATGGACCCGGATCTGCGTGCGTTCTACGAATTCAACTCCATGCACATGGAGCCGTGGGACGGCCCGGCCGGCATCGTGATGACCGAAGGTCGCCACGCGGTCTGCCTGCTCGACCGTAACGGTCTGCGTCCGGCGCGCTGGGTCACCACCAAGAACGGCTACATCACCCTGGCCTCGGAAATCGGCGTGTGGAACTACACCCCCGAAGACGTCATCGCCAAGGGCCGAGTGGGCCCGGGCCAGATCTTCGCCGTGGACACCGAAACCGGCCAGATCCTCGACACCGACGCCATCGACAGCCGCCTGAAGTCGCGCCACCCGTACAAGCAGTGGCTGCGCAAGCACGCGCTGCGCATCCAGGCGACGCTGGAAGATCACGACCACGGTTCGGCGTTCTACAACCCTGACCAGCTCAAGCAGTACATGAAGATGTTCCAGGTCACGTTCGAAGAACGCGATCAGGTGCTGCGTCCGCTGGGCGAGCAAGGCCAGGAAGCCGTGGGCTCCATGGGCGACGACACGCCGATGGCCGTGCTGTCGCGCCGTGTGCGCACGCCGTACGACTATTTCCGCCAGCAGTTCGCGCAGGTCACCAACCCGCCGATCGACCCGCTGCGTGAAGCAATCGTCATGTCGCTGGAAGTCTGCCTGGGCGCCGAGCGCAACATCTTCCAGGAATCGCCCGAGCACGCCTCGCGCGTGATCCTCAGCTCGCCGATCATCTCGCCAGCCAAGTGGCGCGCGCTGATGAACCTGGAGCGCGAAGGTTTCGACCGCGCGATCATCGACCTGAACTACGACGAGTCCATGGGCCTGGAAGCTGCCGTGCGCAACGTGGTGGATCAGGCCGAAGAAGCCGTGCGCAGCGGTCGTACCCAGATCGTGCTGTCCGACCGCCACATCGCGCCGGGCAAACTGCCGATCCACGCTTCGCTGGCCACCGGCGCGGTACACCACCGCCTGACCGAAAAAGGCCTGCGTTGCGACAGCAACATTCTGGTCGAGACCGCGACTGCCCGTGACCCGCATCACTTCGCCGTGCTGATCGGTTTCGGTGCGTCGGCGGTCTATCCGTTCCTGGCCTACGAAGTGCTGGGCGACCTGATCCGCACCGGCGAAGTGCTGGGCGATCTGTACGAAGTCTTCAAGAACTACCGCAAGGGCATCACCAAGGGCCTGCTCAAGATCCTGTCGAAGATGGGCATCTCGACCATCGGTTCGTACCGCGGTGCTCAACTGTTCGAAGCCATCGGCCTGTCCGAAGAAGTCTGCGAGCTGAGCTTCCGTGGCGTGCCGAGCCGCATCAAGGGTGCGCGTTTCGTCGATCTGGAAGAAGAACAGAAGGCACTGGCCGCAGAAGCCTGGAGCGCGCGCAAGCCGATCCAGCAGGGCGGTCTGCTGAAGTTCGTCTACGGCGGCGAGTACCACGCCTACAACCCTGACGTGGTCGCGACCCTGCAAGCTGCCGTGCAGCAGGGCGACTACGCCAAGTTCAAGGAATACACCGCGCTGGTGGACAACCGTCCGGTGTCGATGGTCCGCGACCTGTTCAAGGTCAAGGAACTGGACACCCCGATGAGCCTCGACGAAGTCGAGCCGCTGGAAGCGATCCTCAAGCGTTTCGACTCGGCGGGTATCTCGCTGGGCGCACTGTCGCCGGAAGCTCACGAAGCGCTGGCCGAGGCGATGAACCGCCTGGGCGCGCGCTCCAACTCCGGTGAGGGCGGTGAAGATCCGTCGCGCTACGGCACCATCCGCAGCTCCAAGATCAAGCAGATCGCGACCGGACGGTTCGGTGTTACGCCTGAGTACCTGGTCAACGCCGACGTGCTGCAGATCAAGGTCGCCCAGGGCGCCAAGCCGGGCGAGGGCGGCCAGCTGCCAGGCGGCAAGGTCAACGGCCTGATCGCCAAGCTGCGTTATGCAGTGCCGGGCGTCACCCTGATTTCGCCACCGCCGCACCACGACATCTACTCGATCGAAGACTTGTCCCAGCTGATTTTCGACCTCAAGCAGGTCAACCCGGCCGCGCTGGTGTCGGTCAAGCTGGTGGCAGAAGCGGGCGTCGGGACCATCGCCGCCGGTGTGGCCAAGGCCTACGCCGACCTGATCACCATCTCCGGCTACGACGGCGGCACCGGTGCATCGCCGCTGTCGTCGATCAAGTACGCGGGCGCTCCGTGGGAAATCGGCCTGGCCGAAACCCACCAGACCCTGCGCGGCAACGACCTGCGCGGCAAGGTCCGGGTACAGACCGACGGTGGTCTGAAAACCGGTCTGGACGTGATCAAGGCCGCCATCCTCGGCGCCGAAAGCTTCGGCTTCGGTACCGCGCCGATGATCGCGCTGGGCTGCAAATACCTGCGTATCTGCCACCTGAACAACTGCGCGACCGGTGTTGCGACCCAGAACGACAAGCTGCGCAAGGATCACTACATCGGCACCGTCGACATGGTGATCAACTTCTTCACCTACGTGGCCGAAGAAACCCGCGAATGGCTGGCCAAACTGGGCGTGCGCTCGCTGGAAGAGCTGATCGGCCGTACTGATCTGCTGGACATCCTGCCGGGCGAGACCGAGAAGCAGAAGCACCTGGACCTGTCGCCTTTGCTGGGCAGCGACCACGTGCCTGCCGACAAGCCACAGTTCTGTGGCGTCGAGCGCAACCCGCCGTTCGACCAGGGCCTGCTGGCCGAGAAAATGGTCGAGCTGGCCAAGGGCGCCATCGAGTCCAAGTCCGGTGGCGAGTACGAGCTGGAAATCTGCAACTGCGACCGTTCCATCGGCGCGCGGATCTCCGGCGAAATCGCCAAGCTGCACGGCAACCAGGGCATGAAAGACGCCCCGGTGACCTTCCGCTTCAAGGGCACGGCCGGTCAGAGCTTCGGTGTGTGGAACGCCGGCGGCCTGAACATGTACCTGGAAGGCGATGCCAACGACTACGTCGGCAAAGGCATGACCGCAGGCAAACTGGTGATCGTGCCGCCGAAAGGCAGCCCGTTCAAAACCCAGGACAGCGCCATCGTCGGCAACACCTGCCTGTACGGCGCCACCGGCGGCAAGCTGTTCGCCGCAGGCACCGCGGGCGAGCGTTTCGGCGTGCGTAACTCCGGCGCCCACGCAGTCGTGGAAGGCACAGGCGATCACTGCTGCGAATACATGACCGGCGGTTTCATCTGCGTACTGGGCAAGACCGGTTACAACTTCGGTTCCGGCATGACCGGCGGTTTCGCCTACGTGCTCGACCAGGACAACACCTTCGTTGACCGGGTCAACCACGAGCTGGTGGAAATCCAGCGCATCAGCGGCGAAGCGATGGAAGCCTATCGCAGCCACCTGGAGCGCGTGCTGGCCGAGTACGTGGCAGAAACCGACAGCGAGTGGGGCCGTAATCTCTGGGAAAACCTGGACGACTACCTGCGCCGCTTCTGGCTGGTCAAGCCGAAGGCTGCGAACCTGAAGTCGCTGTTGTCCAGCACCCGCGCCAACCCGCAATAAGGGCAACTGTCAGCGGCGTGTTTCACGCCGCAAGCTAACGGCAGTGCGCGAGTGCCTGCGAACATGATTCTTACAGCTTCAGGCGGGTAGCCCGAAGCTGTCGTGTAGAGGTTGAAGAGAATGGCTGAACGTCTCAGTAACGACTTCCAGTTCATCGATGTCGGGCGCAAAGATCCGAAGAAGAAACTGTTGCGTCAACGCAAGAAAGAGTTCGTGGAGATCTACGAACCCTTCAAACCCCAGCAGTCGGCCGACCAGGCCCACCGCTGCCTGGGTTGCGGTAACCCGTACTGCGAATGGAAATGCCCTGTGCATAACTTCATTCCCAACTGGCTGAAGCTGGTGAGCGAGGGCAACATCCTCGCTGCCGCCGAGCTGTCGCACCAGACCAACACCCTGCCGGAAGTCTGCGGCCGCGTGTGCCCGCAAGACCGTCTGTGTGAAGGGGCCTGTACCCTGAACGACGGCTTCGGCGCCGTGACCATCGGTTCGGTCGAGAAGTACATCACCGACACCGCCTTCGCCATGGGCTGGCGCCCGGACATGTCCCGCGTGGTGCCGACCGGCAAGCGTGTGGCGATCATCGGTGCGGGCCCGGCGGGCCTGGGCTGCGCCGACGTGCTGGTGCGCGGTGGCGTGACCCCGGTGGTGTTCGACAAGAACCCGGAAATCGGCGGTCTGCTGACCTTCGGTATCCCCGAGTTCAAGCTCGAAAAGAGCGTGCTGAGCAACCGCCGCGAAGTCTTCACCGGCATGGGTATCGAGTTCCGCCTCAATACCGAAGTCGGCAAGGACATCAGCGTCGAGCAGCTGCTGAACGAGTTCGATGCCGTGTTCATGGGCATGGGCACCTACACCTACATGAAGGGTGGTTTCCCGGGCGAGGACCTGCCGGGCGTTCATGACGCGCTGGATTTCCTGATCGCCAACGTCAACCGCAACCTGGGCTTTGAAAAGTCGCCGGAAGATTTCGTCGACATGAAAGGCAAGAAGGTCGTGGTCCTGGGCGGCGGTGACACCGCGATGGACTGCAACCGTACCTCGATCCGCCAGGGTGCCAAGGCCGTGACCTGTGCCTATCGCCGCGACGAAGAAAACATGCCGGGCTCGCGCAAGGAAGTGAAGAACGCCAAGGAAGAAGGCGTGAAGTTCCTCTACAACCGCCAGCCCATCGCCATCGTCGGTGAAGACAAGGTCGAAGGCGTGAAGGTGGTCGAGACTCGTCTCGGCGAGCCTGACGCCCGTGGCCGTCGCAGCCCCGAGCCGATCCCGGGTTCCGAGGAGATCATCCCTGCCGACGCCGTGGTCATCGCCTTCGGCTTCCGCCCAAGCCCCGCGCCATGGTTCGAGCAGTATGGTATCGAGATGGACAGCCAGGGCCGCGTAGTGGCGCCGGAGCAAGGCAAGTTCAAGCACCAGACCAGCAACCCGAAGATCTTCGCCGGCGGCGACATGGTCCGCGGTTCTGACCTGGTTGTGACCGCGATCTTTGAAGGCCGTAATGCGGCTGAGGGGATTCTGGATTACCTGGGCGTCTGACCTCTGACAGGGATGGTGCTTCAAACTGTGGGAGCGAGCTTGCTCGCGAAAGCGCCGGCTCATTCAGCAGGGATGCTGGATATAAAACCCCTTTCGTGAGCAAGCTCACTCCCACAGTTGATTTGCGGCGCTGCAGAACCAGCAGGTTTTCTGCGACAAATCGCCCTCATAGATAAAAGGCACGGTACTTACCGTGCCTTTTGCGTTGGTGTCTGAGAAAATGCGCGCACTTTTTTAGCGGATTTCGCCATGACTGCCCTGAAGAACGACCGTTTCCTTCGCGCCCTGCTCAAGCAACCCGTAGACGTCACACCCGTGTGGATGATGCGTCAGGCCGGTCGCTACCTTCCGGAATACCGCGCCAGCCGCGCCAAGGCCGGGGATTTCATGAGCCTGTGCAAGAACCCGGAGTTCGCCTGCGAAGTCACCCTGCAACCGCTGGAGCGCTACCCGCTGGATGCGGCGATCCTGTTCTCCGACATCCTCACCGTTCCCGACGCCATGGGTCTGGGCCTGTACTTCGAGACCGGCGAAGGCCCGCGTTTCAAGAAGACCGTCAGCACCCTGGCCGACATCGAAGCCCTGCCGATTCCCGATGCGCAGCAAGACCTGGGCTACGTGATGAGCGCGGTCAGCACCATCCGCCGTGAGCTCAATGGCCGCGTGCCGCTGATCGGCTTCTCTGGCAGCCCGTGGACGTTGGCCACCTACATGGTCGAAGGCGGCTCGTCGAAAGACTTCCGCAAATCCAAGGCCATGCTCTACGACAACCCGCAAGCCATGCACCTTTTGCTCGACAAGCTGGCGCAATCGGTCACGGCCTACCTCAACGGCCAGATCCTGGCGGGCGCCCAGGCCGTGCAGATCTTCGACAGCTGGGGCGGCAGCCTCTCGGCGGCGGCGTACCAGGAATTCTCCCTGGCCTACATGCGCAAGATCGTCAGCGGCCTGATCCGCGAACACGACGGGCGCAAGGTGCCGGTCATCCTGTTCACCAAGGGCGGCGGCCTGTGGCTGGAAAGCATCGCCGACGCCGGTGCCGACGCGCTGGGCCTGGACTGGACCTGCGACATCGGCGAAGCCCGCCGCCGCGTCGGCAGCAAGGTCGCCCTGCAAGGCAACATGGACCCCACCGTGCTCTACGCCCGCCCCGAAGCCATCCGCCAGGAAGTCTCGAACATCCTCGCCAGCTACGGCAGCGGCACCGGCCACGTTTTCAACCTTGGTCATGGCATCACGCCAGAAGTCGATCCGGCGAATGCGGGGGCTTTCATTGAAGCGGTGCATGAGTTGTCGGCGAAGTATCACCAGTAAGCGCTGGATGCTGGATATAAAAACGCCCGGGTTTACCGGGCGTTTCTCATCGTATATGCACTGAGTTCTGCTTCTGCCGAAGGCGTAGGAGCGTAGCTTGCTCGCGATCTGGCGCGAAGCGGCAGTAAAACCACGCAACCTGGGTATGTCAGATACACCGCGAACACGGGGGTTTGCTGCCGCTTCGCGCCAGATCGCGAGCAAGCTACGCTCCCACGCCCTTCGGGCAGAATCAAAAGCGTATCCGTGAGCGCCACGCCCTCCGGGCAGAATCAACGGCGGTCGATTACCCCTTACACATTCACCGCCAGCGGCTGCACCCGCGCCAGCTTCAACGCCGCACCGAGCGCCGCCAGCAACAGAATCCCGATAAAGATGCCGATCCCGTTCCAGCCCGCGTAATGCCAGAACACGCCGCCTCCAGTGCCTGCAACGCTGGAGCCGACGTAGTAGCTGAACAGGTACAACGATGAGGCTTGGCCCTTGGCCTTGATGGCGCGGCGGCCGATCCAGCTGCTGGCCACCGAATGGGCGCCGAAGAAGCCGAAGGTGAACATCAGCACGCCAATGACCACCACCGCCAGCGGGGTGAACATGCTCAGCGCGAGACCCGCGAGCATCAGCACGATCACCGCCCATAGCACGTTGCGACGGCCCAGTTTGTCGGCCAGGGCGCCGATCTTGGCCGAGCTGTAGATGCCCGACAGGTAGACCACCGAGAACAGCCCGACCACGGCCTGGTTAAGGTTGTACGGATCGGCCAGCAGGCGATAGCCGATGTAGTTAAACAGCGTGACGAACGACCCCATCAGCAGGAAGCCTTCGAGGAACAGCCATGGCAGGCCTGCGTCGCGGAACTGCACGACGAAACCGTCCAGCAGGCTGCGGGCGTTGAGCGGGCGGGCGCGGAAGTTGCGCGACGGCGGCAGGAATTTCCAGAACAGGCACGCAGCGCCCAGGGCGATCAGGCCCATGATCATGATCGAGGTGTGCCAGCTGACGAAGTCGCTCAATACCCCGGTGATCAACCGGCCACTCATGCCGCCAATCGCGTTGCCGCCGATATACAGGCCCATGGCCAGGCCGATGTGTTGCGGGTGGATTTCTTCGCTGAGGTAGGTCATCCCCACGGCCGCCAGGCCGCTCAGCGACAGGCCGACCAGCGCCCGAGTGAACAGAATGCCTTCCCACGTAGGCATCACCGCGCTGGCGATGGTGAAGAACGCTGCCGAGAACAGCGCGAAGACCATCACCGATTTGCGCCCCAGGCGATCGGAAATGGGGCCGGTGATCAGCAGACCGATGGCCATCATGGCGGTCGCGACCGACAGGATCAGGCTGCTTTGCGCGGCATTGATCGAGAACTCGCGGGACAGCATCGGCATCATCGGCTGTACGCAGTAGAGCAGGGCGAAGGTGGCGAAGCCGCCGGAAAACAGCGCCAGCACGGTGCGCATGAATGCTGGGGTGTCTTTTTCGATATAGGTATCACCCAGCGGGATCGCGGCATTGATCGAGTCAGGCGCGGCGGGGGCTGCAGCAGTATTCACGGTGGACCTCAGGGGGAATTGCGCGGTGTTGGAAAAAGAATATAGCCAGCTAACGATTTCCTCCAATATATTGTTCGACCCATTTGATAGGTTTTACGACCTAATGGAATTGCCATGGAATTACGACACCTGCGCTACTTCATCGCCGTGGCCGAAGAGCTGCATTTTGGCCGGGCCGCCGAGGCGCTGGGGATCTCGCAGCCGCCGTTGAGTCAGCAGATTCAGGCGCTGGAGCAAGAGCTGGGAGCGCGGTTATTCGAGCGAACCAACCGACGAGTGGAGCTGAGCGAAGCCGGGCGGCTGTTTCTCGATGAGGCGCGGCTGGTGCTGGCTCAGGTGGAAAAGGCCTCCGATGTCGCCCGCCGCGCGCAGTTGGGCGAACTGGGCGAACTGAAGATCGGCTTCACAGCCTCGGCGCCGTTCACGTCGAGCATCCCGCAAGCGATCTTCGCCTTTCGTCAGCGCTATCCATCGGTGCACTTGGCGCTGCAGGAAATGAGCAGCCGGGAGGTCGCCGAGCGGCTGGAGGAAGAGTCGATGCAGGTGGGCATCATGCGCCCGCTGCCGTTGCCCGAATCACTGGTGGCGGTGGAGCTGCTGCGAGAGCCGCTGGTGGCGATTCTGCGCTCGGACCATCCCTTGGCCGAAGGCAGCGAGAAGGGGCTGTACCTCAAGGAGCTGGCGAGCGAGCCGTTCGTGTTCTTTCCACGCAGCTATGGCAGCGGGCTTTACGCGCAGTTGCTCAGCCTGGCGCGGGAGGCGGGATTCAGTCCGTTGTTCACCCAAGAGGCGGGCGAGGCGATGACGATCATCGGCCTGGTGGCGGCAGGGCTGGGTGTGACGGTGCTGCCTGCGTCGTATCAAAGGATGCGCATCGAAGGGGTGGTGTATCGCACGCTGCTCGACCCTGAGGCGACCTCGGCGGTGTGGCTGGTGCAGCGCAGGGATCAGAAGTCGCCCATGGCCAAGGCGTTCGTGGAGCTGGTGACGCGCAAGGCGGGGTAGTAGCGGCGATCACCCCGTAGGAGCGAATTCATTCGCGATGTCCGCCTAGGCGACACATCTGTGTCGTCTGGCGATTGTTCGCGAATGAATTCGCTCCTACAGGGCCGGCATCGTTGAGGCTTATTGCACCTTCGCCAGATCACCCTTGAGCGCAACGCCCGCAATCAGCGCGCCGACGTGGCACTCGTAGTTGACCGGGTCCTTGCGTTCGATGTTCTTGTAGTTGCTGGCGATGTTGACCACCGCATTGGCGCCGGCTTTCTTGGCCGCTTCGTTCAACTGCAGGATCGCCGATTGCAGCACCCATTCGCAGGCTTCGGGGTCGGTCTTGTTGAAGGCGTTGGTTTTCTTGTTGGTCGAGGCGTTCGGCGACAGCACGGACACCTTGCCCTTGGGCGTGACGCCGGCCAGATAGAACTTCACGCTGCCGTCCAGTTTCTTCTCCTGGATCATCTGCGCCACGACTTTATCGAATGGCAGATACAAAGCGGTGTCACGAGCCTGGCTGATGCCGGGCAGGGTGCTCAAGACGACAGCGGCCGTGGCGGCCAGGATCTTCATTTTCATGCTTTCACTCCTTGAGATGATCGACAGTTACTGCACGGCTTGCGGCACGCTCTGGGCGGCGCCGTTCGCCAGACTTCGCGCCGTGGCCTTGGCCTGATCGTCGCGCAGTTCACGCAGGATGCCCTTGTCCAGCAGCCTGACCCAACGGTTGTAGTTCTTGTGAATCTTGCCGTCCTTGTAGTTCAGCTCGCGGCTGTCGCGGTATTTGATCTGGTAGTGATCGGCGCTGTAGGGGATATCGATCTCGGCGTGGAACTGCCCGCGCACGGTGATCTGCGCCTGAATCAGATCGGGGCTGATGCGCTGCACTTCCCACTTGCGCTTGACCAGCGTGGTCAGGATCGCCTGCTTGGTCTTCTCGTAATCGGCATGCAGATCGGCAGGCACCGTACGGTCAGGGGTGACCAGGGGTTTGCTGGTACAGGCTGCGACAGACAACAGGGCCAGGAACATCAGTACAGCGCGAAACAGGGAGGGCATTCCATTTCTCCAGAGGTGTGGGTAAAACCAGCTGTAGCAGCACGGCTTGCCGGCGGTAGCGATGCAGATGACGCCACCGCCGGCAAGCCGTGCTGCTACGAAAGCGAAGCGATCACGGCCAGCGACGGAAGATCAACGACGTGTTGACCCCGCCAAAGGCAAAGTTGTTGTTCATCACGAATTCGTGGCTCATGTGCCGAGGTTCGCCGCGCAGGTAATCCAGCTCGCCGCAGCGGCTGTCGACTTCATCCAGGTTCAGGGTGTGGATGTAGCGGTCACGATTCAGCATTTCGATGGTGAACCAGGATTCCAGCGCGCCGCAGGCACCCAGGGTGTGGCCCAGGAAGCTTTTCTGCGAGCTGATGGGCATGCGCGAGCCGAACAGGGTCTGGGTGGCCAGGGTCTCGGCGATGTCGCCCTGTTCGGTGGCGGTGCCATGGCCGTTGACGTAGCCGATGGCGTCGGGCGAGAGGTTGGCATCTTCCAGTGCCAGTTCCATCGCGCGTCGCATGGTGACCTGCTCGGGACGGGTAGTGTGCACCCCGTCCGCGTTGCTGCCGAACCCGACGATCTCGGCATGGATCTTCGCGCCACGGGCCAAGGCGTGTTCCAGTTCTTCGAGGACCAGCATGCCGCCGCCTTCGCCGATCACCAGGCCATCGCGCCCGGTGTCGTAGGGGCGCGGGCTGGTGTGCGGCGCGTCGTTCTTGAGACTGGTTGCATAGAGCGCGTCGAACACCATCGCCTCGGTGGGGCACAGCTCTTCGGCGCCACCGGCGAGCATCATCGGCAAACGCCCGAACTTGATTGCCTCATAGGCGTAACCGATGCCCTGGCTGCCGCTGGTGCAGGCGCTGGACGTCGGGATCAGGCGCCCGGTCAGGTTGAAGAAGATGCTGATATTCGCTGCCGTTGTGTGGGGCATCATGCGCACATAGGAGTTGGCATTGAGCCCGTCGGCCACCGAATTGAGCAGCATGTTGCCGAACGCCTTGATTTCGTCGGTGCTGCCGGTGGACGAGCCGCAGGCCACGCCCATGCGCCCGTCGCGAATGCTCGCATCGTCCAGCAAGCCGGCATCGCGCAGCGCCGCTTCCGAGGCGCCGACCGCCAGGCGCGACACCCGGCCCATGCTGCGCAACTGCTTGCGGGTCCAATGAGAGGGCACAGCGAAGTCGTCGATGGGCCCGGCCAGGCGGGTGTTCAGTTCGCTGAAGCGATCCCATTCGTCCATGCGCCGGATGCCGCTGCGGTTGGCGCTGAAATTGGCCTCGATGCTGGCCCAGTCGCTGCCCAGCGAAGTAATGCCGGCCATGCCGGTGACGACGACGCGCTTCATCAGCACAAGCCTCCGTTGACCGCCAGCACCTGGCGGGTGATGTACGAGGCTTCCGCCGACATCAGGAAATTCACGGCACCGGCGACTTCTTCCGGGGTGCCCATGCGTTGTGCGGGGATCATCTTGAGCAGTTCATCCACCGGCACATTTTCGTCCAGCATTGCGGTGTCGATCAGGCCCGGCGCGACGCAGTTGACGGTGATCTTGCGCTTGCCCAGTTCGATGGCCAGCGCCTTGGCCGCGCCGATCACACCGGCCTTGGAGGCGCTGTAGTTGACCTGGCCACGGTTGCCGATCAGCCCCGACACCGAGGTGATGCAGACGATCCGCCCGGCGGCGCGGCGACGAATCATCGGCATCATCACCGGGTGCAGCACGTTGTAGAAACCGTCCAGATTGGTGCGCAGCACGCTGTCCCAATCGTCCTCGCTCAGGGCCGGGAACGCGCCGTCGCGGGTCAGGCCTGCGTTGCACACCACGCCGTAATAGGCGCCGTGGGCCTCGACATCGGCTTCCAGCACGGCCTTGCAGGTGGTGCGGTCGGCCACGTCGAACTGCAGCACGCGCGCCTGCCGGCCCAGGGCCTGGATCTCGCTCTGCACCGTTTCGGCCTCGGCGCGGCCGCTGCGGCAATGCAGCACGATGTCGTAGCCGGACTGCGCCAGACGCAGGGCGATGGCGCGGCCAATGCCACGGCTGGAACCGGTGACCAGGATTGAATCAGTCATGTGCGGCTCCTTCGGCCAGATAACTCGCCGATTGCGGCGGGCGGTATACGTTGAGGCGGGCGACGACCTGGATGTCGGGGCCCGTGAGCTGGCATTCGAAAACGCCCATGCCGCTGTCGTCCTGCAGGGAACGCTGGGCGTGGATGATCAGTTCGCTGCCGGCCGGGAAATGCTCGACGTTGCACTCGAACTTGCGCGTGCCCAGCAGAAAGCCCAGCTCCACCGGCTCGCCCTTGACCCTGGCCTGGCAGCCGGCATAGGCGGCCACGCTCTGGGCCATCAGTTCGATGGCGACCCACGCCGGCAGGCTGCCGTCGGCGCGGTTGAACAGCCCGCCCGGGCGTACGCGGGTGCGGGTGCGGATCTGTTCTTCGTCGAACTCAAGGACTTCGTCGATGAGAATCATGTCCCCGGCGTGGGGCACCAGTTCGGCCACAGGCCAGGCGGATGGAGTCATCGTGCTCATGCTCCTTCTCCGATGATCAGGCTGACGTTGTTGCCGCCGAAGGCGAACGAATTGCTCATGAAACGGCGCGGCGCATCGGCGCGCAGTACATCGCCGGGCTTGACCAGCGCCAGGGCCGGCAGGTCTGTATCGGCCTGCGCGTCCCAGACATGAGGCGGCAGTAGGTGGTCGCGGTTGTCCGGGGCCAGTGCCAGCCAGCAGAACGCCGCTTCCAGCGCGCCGGCCGCGCCCAGGGTGTGGCCGCTCATGGGCTTGGTGGACGAGCAGGGCAGCCCCTCAGGGAACACCGCGCTCACCGCCAGGCTCTCCATCGCATCGTTGTGCTGGGTGGCCGTGCCGTGCAGGTTCAGGTAGCCGATATCGCCGGCCTGCAGGCCGGCGTTGCTCAGGGCCTTGTGCATGGCGTTCTGCGCGCCTAGGCCGCTCGGTTCGGGGGCGGAAATATGGTGAGCATCGGAGCTGGCCCCGGCACCGAGCAGGGCGATCCGGTGTTCGCCGCTGGCCTCGCGAGTCATCAGAAACAGCACGGCGGCTTCGCCGATATTGATGCCGTCGCGGTTGGCCGAAAACGGATTGCAGCGCGCATCCGACACGGCTTCCAGCGAAGAGAAGCCGTTGAGCGTCAGCTTGCACAGGCTGTCCACGCCGCCGCACAGCACCGCGTCGCACAGGTTCATGTCCAGCAGCCGGCGGGCGCTGAGCAGGGCCCGGGCGCTGGAGGTGCAGGCGGTGGAAATCACGTAGGCCGGGCCGCTCAGGTTCAGCCACTGGGCGAGGAAGTTGGCCGGTGCGCTGAGTTCCTGCTGGCGATAGTCGTAGCTTTCGGGGAATGCCTGCTCGCTGAGGTAAGTTGCGATACCACGGCTGGCTTCGTCTATGCCGGAGGTGCTGGTGCCCAGAATCACGCCGATGCGCTCGCGGCCATAGCGCTCCACCGCCTGTTGAATGTCGGCTTCGATCTGCAATGCGGCAGCCAACAGCAGTTGATTGTTGCGACTGTCGTGGCGTGCCATTTCGGCGGGCATCGACGGCAGCGCGCTTTTCACCGACGCCACGGGCAGCTCGCGCTCGGGTACCCAGCCGCTTTCAGCACGCATGCACGAGGTATCCCCGGCAAACAGCGTGCGCGCGACGCTGGCGCGGTCATCGCCCAGCGCGCAGATCAGCCCCAGTGCATTGAGGTACGCGGTCATTTGGACGCCTTGCCCTGCAGAGGACTGACGATGTACTTCAACTCGCCGCCCTCCAGGGTGATGCGGAAAAAGCCTTCGGACGCATAGTCGACGCGCCAGCGATCTTCCATCGTGCGGGCGTGGGGCAGGAGCACGACGCCGGGATAATCGAAGCGCACTTCTTCCTCGGACGTCAGGGCAAACAGCACCGCGGCGAACAGCTCCCGCGCTTCGGGGTTGGGCGGCAGCAGGCCGTCGGCCTTCCAGGTTTCTTCATGCAACAGCTGGCGCGCTACCGGAATGCCCAGCGGGTCCATCAGCGAGAAGCGCAGCCCGTGGCGTTCTTTCTGCGCCACCAGCAGCCAGTCCTGGCGCTGGCCGGCCTGTTCACGCTGCACGTGCAACTGCACCGGGAACTTGATGTGCGGAATCTGGGCAGGCACCGGGGCGTGGCTGGCGCAGGCGCTCAGCAACAACAGGCAAGCCAGCAGCAAGGCGCGAATCATGGGGTGTCACCTTCGTGTAGAGCCTGTAGCGGTTTGCGTGCGACGACATTGACCAGCGTCTCTTCGCGTTCGCCAAAGGGCTTGGGTTTGACCAGTTTCATGCGTTCCAGCAGGCCGAAATCCTTGGCCCGGCTCCACCACAGGTACGGGTAGGAAACGTTGTGTGCGGCAAATTGAAAACCCTGCACGCGCAGCATGTCCAGATATTGCGCCGCGCTCTTCTGCACGTGCATCGGGTGGCGGAAGAACCAGCGGATCACCCAGGTGTCGATGTAGGCCTCGGTGGACTCGGCAAACAGCAGATAACCGCCAGGCTTGAGCACACGATAGAACTCGGCCAGGGCCTTTTCCTGCTCGACCAGATGGTGGAAGGTCTGGTGGCAGAACACCATGTCGACACTGGCGTCAGGCAGCTTCAGGGCAGCGCAGTCGCTGCCGATCAACTCGACATTGAAGCGCCGGCGCTCGGCCTCTTCTCCGCTGAGTGTCAGGCTGAGCGGGTCTGCGTCCACGCCCAGAATCTGTGCCGGGTTGAACACCTTGTACAGGTACTGGAAAGACTTGCCCTGGCCGCAGCCGGCATCGAGGATCACTGGTGCATCGGGCGGCAGCTCGCCGAACAGGCTGCGCAAATCGTTGATCGCCACCCGCAGCACATGGTGCTGCCAGGTGTGAGTGCGCAGGAAGGCGAAGCCGATGCGGGTTTCTTCGACGTAGGTGGGGCTGAAAAATGGCTCGTTCATGCGTCGGTACTCGCGCAGATTTCAGCGAGCATGCGCAGGCGACGCTTGGGCTCGGCGACGAACGGGTTGCGCTCGTCCCAGGCATAGCCGGCGAGGATCGAGCAGATCATGCGGCGAATGTCGTCGGTGCTGTTGGGGTAAAAGATCACGTCCTGGAAACTGCCCTCGTACCAGCCTTCGACGTAGGCACGGAAGGTGTCGACGCCCTTCTTGAGCGGCGCGGCGAATTCGCTTTCCCAGTCCACGCTTTCACCCTGCAACTGACGATGCAGCACGCCTGCGGCCATGCTCGCCGAGCGCATGGCGATGGTCACGCCGGAGGAGAACACCGGGTCCAGAAACTCTGCGGCGTTGCCCAGCAATGCGAAGCCTTTGCCGTGCAGGGTTTTGACGTTGGCCGCGTAGCCGCCGATGGTCCGCGCCGGGGTGTCCCAGACCGCGTTTTGCAGCACGCGGGCCAGGCTCGGGGTTTCATCGATGAAGGCGCGCAGGCAAGCGTCCAGATCGTCGGGCTTGTCCTTGAAGCGTTCGGCCGAGGCGACCACGCCCACCGAACAGCGCCCGTTGCTGAACGGAATCGACCAGAACCACACGTCGCGCAGAGTGGGATGCACGGTCACCAGAATCTTCTCGCGGTCGAAGCCCGAATCGTCGATGCGATCCTCGACGTGGGTGAACACCGCCTGACGCAGCGGGAAGTTCGATGGCGCTTCGAGGTCCAGCAGGCGCGGCAGAACTCGACCGTAGCCGCTGGCGTCGAGCACGAACCCGGCCTGCACGCGATACTGGCTGCCATCGGCCTTTTGCACGTCCAGCAAGGGCTGTTCGGCGTCGAAGTCAACGGCGGTGATGGTGTGCTGATATCGGACTTCCACGCCCTGACGCTCGGCTTCATCGGCCAGCAGCTTGTCGAAGTCGGCCCGCTGCACTTGGAAGGTGGTCGGCTTGCCATTGCTGAAGGTCTGGCCGAAATCGAACGCGCTGTACTGCTCGCCACAGGCGAAAGCCGCGCCGTTCTTGAGCTGGAAGCCGGCGGCCTTGACCGCGTCGAGCATTCCGGCTTCTTCGACGAAGTCCAGGCAGTGCGACAGCAGGCTTTCACCGATGGAGAAGCGCGGGAACTGCTGACGCTCGATGATCAGCACGTCGTGGCCCTGGCGTTTGAGCAGGGCGGCGGCGATGGCACCGGCGGGGCCAGCACCGATCACCACGATCTGGCGGAATTCCATATCGGTCATGGGCACAAGGTTTCCTTTTCGAGTGTTTTGACAGTACCTGCGGCAGCGGCAGGCAACGGACGATTCATGCCCAGCAGGGCGGGCAGCAGCGTTGCGATCAGGCTCATGCACATCAGCGCGAAATACAGCGCGGGGCTGATGAGCGATTGTTGCAGCAGCAGGTTGAGAAAGACGATTTCACTCAGGCCGCGAATGTTCAGCAGCAGTGCTTCCTTCCAGCGCACGGCACCGGCGAAGGACGGCGTGGCCCAGCGCACGCCGAGCCAGTTGCCCAGCAGTTTGCTGGCAATCGGCAGCACGATGAGCATCGACAGGGTGAGTGCGCCCAGGTCGTTCAAGGCGCTGTGCAGGTTGATCTGCACCACGCCGAAAGTGAGGATCAGCGGGATCGCCAGGCCATGCTGCAAAGCCTTGAACCATGCGGCCTTGAGCGGCAAGGCGAAGGGCTGGCGCAGGGCGTTCATGCACAAGAGGTAACCGATGCCCAGGATCAGCGCATTGAGCCGGTAATGTTCGGCCAGCATCAGCAGGGCGAAAAACGTCAGGCCGTACACCTGCGCCCGGCGAATCTGCAGCAGGCGCAGCAACAGCGGCGTGCACGCACCCAGCAGCGGCAGCGCCAGGCTGCTCAGGTGCAGGCTGCCTTGCGCCAGGCCGAACAGGCTCCAGCAGGCCAGGTCGATGAGGATCGCGGTCTGTACCAGGCGGCGGGTGGCGTCCTGTGGATAACCGATGTGATGCAGGTACAGGTACAGCACCGGAATGGCCGTAATGGCGAACACCAGCCCCAATGCCAGTGAGCTGATCCATGGCAGCGTCGGCAGCAGCCATGCCGCACAGGCCACGCCGCAGACGAAGGGGACGCAGAAGCTCGGCAGTGCGATTTTCAGGCTCTGGCGGTCCAGCCGCACGTCGATCACGTCGCTGAGAATATGCCCCAGCACCACGGCGAAACTCAGGCCGTACAGGGTCTTCAGCCACACCGGCGCGACCAGTTGCGCGCCGCTCAGGTGCCAGTTCGGCTCGACCCAGAACAGCATCAGCAGCGGCACGCCGAAGGTGGTCAGCAGCAACTGGCTGACGATCGGGATCAGGTTGAGCCGGCGCCCCAGGTGCGTCGCCAGGGCGAACAGCACCAGGATCAGGGCCCAGAACACCGCCACCATCATGCCGTCACCTCCTGTGTTGCCGCGTCATGGCCTTGTTGAGTGCCCGCCCAGGGCGCCAGCATGAAGCTGAAAGCCAGCCCCAGGCTCACCGACAGGCCAAAATTGCTCACCGCAGGCGTGCTGGAAATGGCCAGCAGGCCGAACGACAGCCAGGTGGTGGCCGCGGCAAGCAGCGTTCCAAGCAGGCTGACGGCCGCGCCGCCGATCTGCTCGCGCATGAGAATCGCGTAATCGACGCTGATGGCCGTGACCAGTAGCAGGCCAAACAGGCTGAACAGAGTCAGCGGCTGACCGAGCCAGCCCAGGCTCGCCAGGCTGCACACCGCCGCCAGCAACGGCAGGGCGATGACCCGCAGCGCACCACCCAGGCCGAACGGCAGAATCAACAGCAGCACGATCAGTACACAGGACAGGAGTTTCAGTTCGGCGGCGCTGACCTGGGTCGCGGCGAACACCTTGTTCAACTCGCCCAAGCGGTCCACCAGTTGCACGCCCGGCAGATCCTGAGATTGCACGCGCAGCAGGTTGGCATCATTCAGGCCTTGCAGGCTGACCATCCCGGCTACGCCTTTGCCGTCGGCGCTGTCGCCCATCCACAGCAGGCGCCATGGCTCGCCCAGCGGGCCTGCCAGCGCGTTGTCGATGTCCTGAACCGGCAGTGCGCGCAGAGCCGCCACTTCCTTTTCTAGTGCTTCGACCGGCACGCCGAGGGCCAGCAGCGGTTGCCAGTGCTTAGGCAAGGCGTCGAGGGAGGCGCGGGTGGCGTCTTGCTGGGCTGGCGTGGCAACCAATTGGTTGAGCGACAGATAGCCTTGCAGCTTGCCCAGCATCACCAGTTGGTCGAGGCGCTGGCTGAGCGCGGTCTGGCGTTCTAACAGTTGCTGCTGAGTGTCTCCACGCACCAGGAAGAACTGGCTGGTGGGCTGATAACCGGTGATGCGCGCTACGGCACGGGCTTCGTCGGTCAGGCTTTGCGGTGCGGCGATCCACTGGCGGATATCGTTTTTGGTGGTCAGTTGCCACAGCCCGGCTGCGCAGAAAATCATCAGCAGGGCCAGCAGCACCGGCGTGCCGACGCGGTTCAGCAGGTGCAGGCGCAGGTCCACCAGTTTATGTGTGAATGCGAGCGGCCACTGCGCGGGACTCAGTTCGACGCCCGCCAGCAGCGCAGGCAGCAGACAGACGGCCGTAAGGTAGGCGCCGATCAGCCCGGCCGCGGAGAACACGGCGATCTGCGTCAGGGCCGGGAACGGCGTCCAGGCCAGCGCCAGATAGCCGATGCAGCTGGTCGCCAGGCTCAGGCTCAGGCCCGACAGAGTCAGGCGAAGCGCCGACCAGCTGCGCCAGGGTTTCAGGCTCCAGCCCTTGGACAGGTAGTGCAGCGGGTAGTCGACGGCCACGCCGATCAGGCTCGACCCCAGCACCAGCGTCATCACGTGCATCTTGCCGAACAGCGCGACACAGGCCGTGGCGCCGAACAGCATGCCGACCAGCACCGGCACGAAGGCCAGCAACACGCGCCAGCGTTTGAATGCCAGCAGCAACAGCAAGAGGATGCCCAGCGTGGCGCCGCCGCCGACCCAGGTGATCTCCCGGGTCGCCTGTTGCTGGCCTTGCGCGGCGTACAGCAAGCCGCTGGCGGCCAGCAGTTGGCCGTCGCTTTGAGCGGCTTCGTTGCGGGCCTGGTCCAGCAACGCGCTGACTTTCAGCGGCAGGCTCATGTCAAAGGCGTCGGCGCGGGTTCGGGCGCGCAGCAGCACCCAGTCTTTGTCATCGGCATGGGCGATCAGGGCGCCGGTGCCGATATCCAGTTGCACCGAACCGCGCATCGGCTGGCTGTTTTGGATGCGTCCGGTCAGGCCCAGCCAGTCGTCCTGGCTGGCCACCAGGCTGAAACCGCCGAATGGGTCGAACAGGTTCTGCACCCGTTTCTCGATGAACGCCTGGGGATGCTCGATCAGCTCGTTGCGGTCGGCGCCGGACAGCATCGCCAGCCGCCCGGCGAGCAATTGTTCACGCAGGGCCGGGATGTCGGCCTGCAGGTTCCACTGGACCTTTTCGAACAACCCGCTGGCCTGCCAGCGCTCGCTGATCTGCCGGGCCGTGTCGACCGCCTGCTGTTTTTTTGCGTTGCCCACCAGCACCAGCATTTCCCGGTTCAGCGGCTCCTGAATGCGTTGCTCGGCGCGCAATTCCAGCGCGTCGGGGCTGCTGCCGGGGACCAGTTCCATCAGGTTCGCCGACAACGGCGCACCGGCCCGCCACTGCCAGCCTGCCAGGGCGAGCACCGCCAGCAGGATGATCAGGAACAGGCGCGGCAGCAGGCGCTGCAGGGTACGGTCAGCGGGCAAAGTCGGCGCGCTCCCCGTCGCTCAGCGGCTTGGCGCTGGTGCTGTCGACCATCTTCAAAAGCGTGCTGTCACCTTGGGTTTCCAGCAGTTCGATGCGCTGCACCAGCGCGCCGCCATCGATGTTGATCTGCTTGAAAATCTGCTGCAGCAGCATCGAGCGCGGCACCAGCGTCAGGTGCCAGTCCTGGGCATCGCCAGTGACCTGCAGTTCGAAATCCCGCTGCAACCCGCTGCTGTCGCCTTGCAGCACCGCCAGAAACAGCCGGTTCTGCTCGGCGCCGGCGCTCTTGCCAGGCAGCATCTGCCAGCTGTTGTCGGCTTCGCGCCGGGCGATGCCGGCGGCGGTGATGCGGTAATCCTGCTTGAGCGGGGTGTCCAGCAGCCACAACAGGCCGAAGTCCTTGGCCAGCACGAAATTGCCCTTGCTGGTCAGCGGCTGCGGCAGGGAGCGCAGGTGTTTTTCCTGGATGAAGCCACCGTGGATCACCTCGGGCTTGGCCAGTTGCTCGCTCAGTTGTTGCAGGTCGAAGGCGTGGGCGTTGAGGCTGATGAGCAACATAGCCACTGCTGGCGTGAGCTTGCTCACGATGCGTCTGATGAACCCTCTCACAAGGCGGGCACATATCCTGTGGGAGTGAGCTTGCTCACGAAGAGGCCAATATTGGCGCAGCAGATGCAGGGGGTTCGAATCAGTCTTCGTGAGCAAGCTCACTCCCACAGAGGACGGTGTTGATTGTGAGAATTCCCTTTCAATGCTCAGCATTTCAGAGCCCTCTCCACCGCTTCGACGAACACCTTGGGCGAGGCCAGCTGCATCTCGCGGGTTTCGATCAGGACTGCCACCTGCACCGTACTGGCGCGGGTCAGACGCTCGCCCGTGGCCTTGTCGGTGATCAGGTAATCGATCTTCAGGCGGTTTTCCCACTCCACCAGGCTCGCTCGCACGTTGATGCTCTGGCCGAACACCGCGCCGCGCACGTAGCGCAGTTGCAGGTCGATCACCGGCCACGCGTAGCCGGAGTCGAGCATGTGGGTGTAGTTGTGGCCGATCTTGTCGAGCAGCGCGCAGCGGGCGATTTCCAGGTACTTCACGTAGTGCCCGTGCCAGACGACGTGCATGGTGTCGACGTCGAAAAACGGCACCAGCACTTCGGTGTCTTCGTGGAAAACCCCCTTGTTACGCATGCAGCCTCCAGTGTTGTTCGGCGATGCGTTGCAGGCACAGGCGCAGTTCGCCTTCCAGCGCGCGGTCTTCGATCACTGGCGGGAAATCCTCGCGCAGTTGCTCGTGCATGGCCGCCAGTGCCGGTGGCAGCGGGCGCGCATCGGCATCGCGGCTGCGCAGCCAGACGCCCTGGTTGGCGGCGATCAAGGTGGCGGCGGCGACCTGTTCCGTCAGCTCCAGCACGCGAATGGCGTCGCGCGCGGCGATGGTGCCCATGCTCACCTTGTCCTGGTTGTGGCACTCGGTGGAGCGCGAGAACACGCTGGCCGGCAGGGTGTTTTTCAGGGCTTCGGCGGTCCAGGCACTGGCGCCGATCTGCACCGCCTTGAAGCCGTGGTTGATCATCGCGCGATCCGCCGGGGAGCCGGACAGGTTGCTCGGCAGGCCGTGGTTGTAGCGTTCGTCCACCAACAGCGCCAACTGACGGTCGAGCAGGTCGGCGACGTTGGCGACCAGATTCTTCAGGCTGTCCATGGCAAAGGCGATGTGCCCGCCGTAGAAGTGCCCGCCGTGCAGCACGCGCTCGGCTTCGGCGTCGATGATCGGGTTGTCGTTGGCGCTGTTCAGTTCCACCTCGATGAAGCCGCGCAGCCAGCTCAGGCTGTCGGCCAGCACGCCCAGCACATGCGGGGCGCAGCGCAGGGAGTAGCGATCCTGCAGGCGATGCAGCGGCGCGGTCGGTGCGTCGATGGCCAGATCCTTGCGCAGCCAGGCGGCGACCTGGGTCTGGCCCGGGTGCGGCTTGGCGGCGAACAGGCGCTCGTCGAAATGCTCCGGGTTGCCCTGCAGCGCGACCACGTTGAGCGCGGTGATGCGCGTGGCCAGTTGCAGCAAGTAATCGGCGCGGGCGAAGGCCAGGCAGGCCAGGCCGGTCATCACCGCCGTGCCGTTCATCAAGGCCAGCGCCTCCTTCGGGCGCAGCACCAGCGGGTCCCAGCCCAGCTGACGGTGCACGTCGGCAGCCTGGCGACGCTCACCGTTGTACATCACCTCGCGCTCGCCCGAGAGGGTGGCGGCAACGTAGGACAGAGGCGTCAGATCGCCGCTGGCGCCCACCGAGCCCTCTTCCGGGATCAGCGGCAGGATGTCGTGCTCCAGAAACGCCTGCAGGCGCTCCAACAATTCGACCCGCACCCCGGACACGCCATGGCACAGCGAACGCAGGCGCGCCGCCAGCACGGCGCGGGTGGCCTGTGCATCGAGCATCTTGCCCAGCCCGCAACCGTGGAAGGTGTACAGATGACGCGGCAGCGCCTCGACGTGTTGCAGCGGCACGGCCACCACGCAGGAGTCGCCATAGCCGGTGGTCACGCCGTAGATCACGCCTTCCTTGTCCAGCAGCGAATCGAGGAACTGCGCGCCCTTGGCGATGCGCTGGCGGTAGTCCTTGTCGCCCTGCAAGGCAGTCGGCCGCTGGCGGTTGGACAGGGCCAGAACGTCCTCGATGCGCAGAGGGCGTTCGCCAAAGATGATCGGCTCAGGTGCTTGGTTCGTCATCGGATTTCCAGAACGGGTAGAAGTTGAACCACTGCTGCGGCGCTTGCAGGCAGTAGTGCGCCAGACGGTCGGCGTAACCTTGGGTGCAGCGGGCGATCACCTGCTGGCGATCGTTGCGTCGCCACTCCACGGCAGCGGCGAACGGCTCAAGCACCACGCGGTAACCGGCGGGGCCCTTGAGGCAGAAAATCAGGTTGATCGGGCATTTCAGCAAACCGGCCAGCAGCCACGGGCCTTGCGGAAATGCCGCCGAGTGGCCGAGGAAATCCACGCGCACATTGCGCCCGCCGTGCAGTGGCACGCGGTCACCGGCAATCGCCAGCCATTCGCCGCGATCCAGGCGCTGGCTCAGTTGCAGCATGATCGCCGGGTCCAGTTCGCTGACTTGAATCAGGCGCAGGTTGGTCGCGCCGGCCTCACCTAGAAGACGATTGAAACGCTCGGCGTGTTTAGTGTGCACCAGCACGTTCATCGTGACCTTTTCGCCCAGCTCGGCCAGCGCCCGGCAGACTTCGAGGTTGCCCAGGTGCGCACCGACGAGCATCTGCCCGCGCTCGCCACGCAGTTGATCGCGCAGGTGCGCGGGGTCGACGATTTCGATCTGCTCGATGCCCAGCTTGCCGTTCCACACGTCGAGCTTGTCCAGCAGCGCGTCGGCGAAGGCCATGAACTGTTTGAACACGCGCCAGTGGGTCGGGCGCAATTGCGGTTGCTGGCTCCAGTCGGCCAGGCGCTGCTGGTACTGCCAGGCACTGCGCCTCGCTGTGCGACCAAACAGGAAAAAGTACAGGACGATGCCATGCAGAATCGGGCTCAGCACTCGACGGCCGAGGACTTTCACGCCCCAGGCGGTGAGCTTCATCAGGGCGAAACTGCCGCGCTCCTCGTGCTCTGCCCAGTGCTGCTTTTGCTCGGCGTCACTCACGGCAGCCACCGGCGCCAGAGGATCAGCGGGAAGCGCGCCAACATGCCGAAGAACAGCTTGGTGTGCATCTTCGAGATCAGCGCGTTGTCGTGAAACAGGCGAAAGTGCGAGAGGCCGTCCTGCGGGTAGTGAACCTTGGTCGGCAGCCAGCGCATCGGTTGGTTGCGCCAGGACAGGCGTACGAGGATTTCCGGGTCGAAGTCCATGCGCTTGCCCAGATTGACTGTGTCGATCAGGTGCAGCACAGGCCCCAGTGGATAGACGCGAAAGCCGCACATCGAGTCGGGGATCTGCAGCGACAGGCTGTTGATCCACACCCAGACGTGGGTCAGATAGCGCGCGTACAGCCGGCCCTTGGGCACGCTGGCGTCGTATTGCGGGTAGCCGCAGATCAGCGATTTGGGATGCTCGCGGGAGTTGTCGAGAAAAACCTGAATATCGTTGAGGTCGTGCTGGCCGTCGGCGTCGACCTGCAGCGCATGGCTGAAGCCCAGTTTCGAAGCCTCGCGCAGTCCGGCCATGACCGCGCCGCCCTTGCCCTGATTGACCGGCAGTTGCACCAGGAACACCTTGTCCTGTTCGGCCAGGCGCTTGAGCACCGCCGCGCAGGCCGGGCTGCTGGCGTCGTCCACCAGCACGCAGGGCAGGCCGGCGGTCAGCAGCTCGGCCACCACGGCGGGCACGGCCAGCTCGTGGTTGTAGACCGGGATCACGGCGCAGGGGTTATGCATGGTGTTGGGCCTTGATGGTTGCATGGGGATTGCTGGCCTCTTCGCGAGCAAGCTCGCTCCCACAAGATGTGTGCAGAATCTGGGCGTTCGCCGTTTCCCTGTGGGAGCGAGCTTGCTCGCGAAGGCGCCCGGTCAGGCAATGATTGACTGCGGCCCTATCAAACATCGGCTACACCCCACAAAATCCGGCCGCTGGAACACGCCGCATCGCCATTGCGATAGGCAAAATGCAGCTTGCCGCGCTCCTGGTCGAAACGCAGGGTCAGGGTCAACTGATCCCCCGGGCGCACCAGCTGCTGGAATTTCAGCACTTCCATCCCGGCAAAGCGCGGTGGCAGGTTCATCAGCCGCTGACCCAGCTCGATCGCCCAGTCGATCTGCACCACGCCCGGCAGGATCGGCGCGGTGGGGAAATGGCCGGTGAAATGTGCCAGGTCCAGCGGCACGATCAGTTCCAATTGCAGCTCCTGCTCGACCTGCTGCTGGCTCACCACTTCGGGCGCCTGAATGCGCGGCGCGACGAGCAGCGCTTCGACCTGGGCCTGGGGCAGCTTGCCCTGGGTGTTCAGCGGCAACTGGCTGAGCAGACGCCAGCGGCGCGGCAGGGCGAGGGTTTCGCAATGGGGCACCAGATGCTGACGCAGGGCTTGCGTCAGGTTGCGGCGGCCGTGATTGCGCAGCGCCTGCACGCCTTGCGGGCTCAGCACCACCAGCGCACCGAGGGAGGCACGGTTTTCCCGGACCACGCCCATGCGCGCTTCACTGATCCATTCGTGGGTCGCCAGCGCCTGCTCCAGCAGCGGCAGGGAGATGCGTTTTTCTTCCAGCTTGACGATGCGGTCCAGCCGGCCCAGCAGCTCGAAGCGGCCATCGGCGGTGAAGCGCGCGGCGTCGGCGGTCTGTTCGATATGGCCGACCGGCAGATAGGGCGACTCGATACGCAGTGCGCCGTCTTCGTCCTGGCTCAGCGTCACGTCATCGAAGGCGCGCCACAGCGGATCGCCCTGACGCCAGGCGATGCCGCCGGTTTCCGAGCTGCCGAGGATTTCCGCAGGCCACTGACCCAGGCGCTGCTGCAGACTTTCGGCGGCCTCGGCGGGCAGCGCGCCACCGGACGAAAACACCCGGCGCACCGCGCTCATGCTGGCCCAGTCCAGGTTATCGCCCATGCGCTTGAGCAGCGCGGGGCTGGCGACCCAGGCGAAGGCATCGTGCTCGCGGCTGGCACGTTGCAGATCTTCGGGGAACGGCAGCTGTTTGCGCACGAAGCTGCGCCCGGCGCACAGCGGCCACAGCACGCGGAACAACAGCCCATAGATATGCTGCGCGGCGACGCTGCCGATGATGCAGGCGTCCGGCAGGTCCGCGCCCCACAGGCGCTCCAGCGCGTTGACCTCGTTGGCCAGCTGGCGCAGGCGCTTTTCTATCAACTTGGGTTCGCCGCTTGAGCCGGAGGTGCACAGGCTCAACACGCAGGCGTCCAGGTCCAGTACAGCAGGAGCGAGTGGCGCAGCGCTCAAGGCGTCGAGGCGGGTGTCGCCCGGCGCATCGGTCAGCCACAGGTCGACTTGGGTTGCCCAACGCTGGCGGGTCTGCTCCTGCAAGTCCGACGGCAGCAGCACGCGCACACCCGCGCGCCAGGCGGCGAACAGCGCCACGGCCAGCTCGCCTGCGTCTTCCAGGTGAATCGCCACACTGGCGATGCCGCGTTGTTGCAGCGCCGCAGCAGCACTCAGGGCATGCTCGCGCCACTGCGCCTGATTCAGGCTCGGGGCATGAGCGACCACGCGGTTCGGGTCCGCGTCGAGCAGCAGATGCTCAAGGTTTATCCAGCTCATGCCTGCCCCCGCACGCGTCGACGGACGATCCATTCACCGGCAAACAGCAGGCCCATCAGGCCATAGGCGATGAGGCCGGTGTAGAGCGTCCACCAGCTCAGTGGCGCCCACAGGGTCAGCGCCGCGGCGACCAGACCGTTGAACAGAAAGAACAGGCACCACACCTGGGTGACACGGCGGGTGTAGCGAATGGCGATCTCCGGCAGCTCCGGGTCGGTCAGGCGCGCCAGGCGCTCGACCATCGGCATGCCGCGCATCAGGCTCAGGCCGAACAGCGTCAGCATGAAGCCGCTGATCAGCACCGGGTACCAGCGCAGCAGGTGCGGGTTGTCGAACAGCGCCAGCAGCAGGCAGAAGCCGATGGCCACCAGCGCCATGCCCAGGCTGCCGGGGCGCCGCTCGCCGGTCAACGCGCGCGCCGCCCACAGCACGCCGAGCAGCAAGGCGAACTGCCAAGGCGAGAAATGCTCCATGCCGAAATACACGGCAAACGGATAGAGCACGCCCGCGATCACCAGAATCAGGCCAATCAGACGACTCATGCGGCGGCGTTGACCAACCGGTAGACGGCCTCGACCACATCGCCCACGGTGCGCACGGACTTGAACTCTTCAGCGGCGATCTTCTTGCCGGTCTTGCGCTTGATGTGGTCGATCAGGTCGACGGCGTCGATGCTGTCGATTTCCAGATCCTGATACAGGTTGGCGTCCAGGGTGATGCTCTCGGGTTCGAGTTCGAACAGCTCGACCAGCGCGGTGCGCAGGGTTTCGAAGATCTCTTCACGGGATTGCATGGTGTGTTGTTTCCTCAGGCCACTTGGCGGGCGCTGACGAAGGCCGCGAGGCTGTCGACGCTGGTGAAGTGGGTGCGTGTGTCTTTGGCGTCGGCGTCGATCTTGATGCCGTAGCGTTTCTGAATGGCCAGACCCAGTTCCAGGGCGTCGACCGAATCCAGGCCCAGGCCTTCGCCGAACAGGATCTGGTCGTTGCCGATGTCGTGGGTGCTGATGTCTTCGAGGCCCAGGGCATCGATGATCAGCTGTTTAATTTCCAGGTGCAGATCGCTCATCTGTGGCGAGCTCCTTGATGAAGTGGTGATGCAGATGGTCATTGAGCTTGCGCGACGCCACAGGGGCCGGGCCAAGCGCGGCGAACGCCGCTGGATCGATATCGTTGCCCACGCGCAGGTGAAAGTGCGGGCGGCGCTGGGGAATGCGGTGCCAGGGCTCGGCCTTGGTCAGTGTGGTGGGCGACACGTGAATCGTCACCGGCGTGATGACGCTGGCACCGCGCAACGCGATGGCCGCCGCGCCACGATGAAACACCGGCGGCTGGCCGGGCTGGGTGCGGGTGCCTTCCGGGAAAATGATCAGGGTCTGCCCGGATTGCAGCAGGTTCGCCGCGTTTTCCAGCATGTCGGCGCTGCCGTCATTGCTCACATAGCCGGTGGCGTTGACCGGGCCGCGGGTGCAGGGGTTCTGCCACAGGCTCTGTTTGACCACGCAGTTGGCATCCCGCACCAGGCCGATCAGAAACACCACGTCGATCAGCGAAGGGTGGTTGGCGATGATCATCTGGCCGGGGCGGCCGAGCTTCTCGGCGCCTTCGACGTCATAGGTCAGCACACCCGTGCGGGCCATGAACCGAATAAAGGCCCAGAACAGCCGGCTGATGGTGCGGCGGGCACGGCGCTGGTGGTCGCACGCCGAGCCTGGCAGCAGCGACAGCAGCGGGAAGATCACAAGACGCAGGCACAGCCCGCCCAGCCCGAACAGGGCAAAGCTTGTGGCCGTCGCAAAAAGACGCCAGTAATAGGCGTCGCGACTCTTGCTCAGCGGTTGTGTTGCCAGTTCCATAGCCGATTTTTCCAGGGATGCTGCAAGGTGCTCTGTTGTGTCGACAGCGCTCGTAAAAGGTTGAGCGCGTGTGGCCAGCGGCCAGGCGAATCTGTGCCGTCCTTAGACTCGCAGCGGCTCAGCGTCAGCTGCCATTCGTCGCCTGGTGTGAGCAAAAGTCCCAGGGCGTAGGGGAACGGCACGTCGTCGATCCACGGCGCGTAAACGGCAGGCGGGCTTTCTTCGGTGATGATCAGCAGCACGGCTGCTGCGCCCTCTTCGAGCAGGGTCGCGGCTTCCAGCACGCCGTGTTCGAGGCCGTCGCCAGCGGCGGCCAGTGCGGTCATTTCGCTGGTTTCTCCGCGCAAGATCGACCACAGGCCGATCACCGCGTTGTGCACGGACAGGCTGAACTGGGTGGGCGACAGTGGCTGTTCGGCGGCCAGATCACGCAGGATATCGAAGGTGCGAGGGGTTTCGCCGTGGCGCGAGACGAACACCAGCGGCAACTGCGCATGGCCTTCGGCCAGTGGCCAGCCTACGCTGAACGCCATCCGCGCCAGGCGGCTGAGGCGTCGGCGCTGCATGGCCGGCAGAAACGACACGTCCGGCGCCTGTTCCTGATCATCGGGAACAGCCGGGTCAAGGCTCCATTGTCGCCAGTCGTCAGACGTCGCGAGTCCCGGGGCCCAGGCACGCCACTGCGTAATATTGAACTTGATCACGAGTTTGATTCCCGCCCATATGCGGGCTTACTTCCTGGCTTCGAGTATCCGAAGTGACACCAACCATGGCGCGGCGCTATCACCGAGTGGGGGGCATTATCCTGATGCGAATGCACAGAGGCAAACGCTCAAACAAATAGTTTGTTTACTTAGGATATTTCCTACTGGTATGGGCGCGGTGGACGACGAAGCTTTGTAGGATGTGTTTAACGCGGCAAGGCCGCGGGTTTCCTCCGGTCGTCAGATTTTTCCATGACGCTCGCCCGATGTATCTCAATTGCCTAAACTCGGGACCATTCATCGGATCGTAAGACGATCTTTCACGGCAATTCGGCAACAGGGAGTCAGGAAATGCGGCGTGTGGTGTTCAATCAGAAAGGCGGTGTCGGCAAGTCGAGCATCGCCTGCAATCTGGCAGCGGTCAGTGCCAATGAAGGCTATCGGACGCTCTTGATCGACCTCGACGCTCAGGCCAACTCGACGCACTACCTCACGGGCCTGGCAGGTGAGGACATTCCCATGGGGATTGCCGACTTCTTCAAGCAGAGCCTGTCGTCAGGGCCGTTCTCCAAGAAGAACCAGGTCGATATCTACGAAACCCCCTTCGATAACCTGCATGTCGTCACAGCGACTGCGGAGCTTGCCGATCTTCAGCCCAAACTCGAGGCCAAACACAAGATCAACAAGCTGCGCAAACTCCTCGAAGAGCTGGACGAGGACTACGACCGCATTTATCTGGATACCCCGCCGGCGTTGAATTTTTACGCGGTTTCAGCGTTGATCGCCGCTGATCGCGTGTTGATCCCCTTCGACTGCGACACTTTTTCTCGCCAGGCACTGTACGGCCTGCTCAAGGAAATCGAAGACCTCAAAGAAGATCACAACGAGGAACTGGAGGTGGAAGGCATCATCGTCAACCAGTTCCAGTCCCAAGCGCGCCTGCCGCAGCAGATGCTCGACGAGCTGATCGCCGAAGGCCTGCCGGTGCTGCCGGTCTACCTCAACAGTTCGGTAAAGATGCGCGAATCGCACCAGGCCAGCCTGCCGCTGATTCATCTGGATGCGCGGCACAAGCTCAGCCAGCAGTTCATCGAGTTGCACCACCTGCTGGAAAGCAACACCGATCACTAAGGCTTGGGCGGCCCTGCGACCAGCACCATGCGCCGAGTCATGTGCTCGGCCTGCTTGAGCGCCTGGCGGGCGTCGTCCCTGGGAATGTCGATCGCCGCTTCCATGTCGGCGGTCAACTGGTCCTGGCTGGCGATCAGACGATGCTCGCCAAAGGGGCAGGCACAGCGCACCAACTGGCCCTGGGTCGCGACCGCGACGAGTTGATCGATGAACGTGGGGTTGCCCTGGGCAATGAAGCCGACCTGATTGCACACCGGGCACCACACCAGATCGCCCATGCGCGCCAGCCGGCGCTCTTGCCATCGCTGCGTCCCCGACGTCTGAAGCACGACGCCGCCTGTGGTGGTTGCATCACCTTCCCGGATTATACATGTCATCGCTGCGAGCCCTGGATTGCCTGTAGGAGCGGCAAATCCTAGACGTGGAATCCGGCCGCCTGGCGACCGCAAGGCGCTTTCAGACGTGTCCTACCGGCAACTCAGCAACCGGCTGCATCGCCTGAAGAACCGGCCTTCAAATCCCCTGGCTTGCCAGCCATGCGGTCAGCTGCGCAAGGGGCATGGCGCCGCTCTGGCGAGCGACTTCCCGGCCGTTCTTGAACAGAATCAGGCTGGGGATCGAGCGAATGCCCAGTTGCGCCGACAGTTGCTGATTGGCCTCGCTGTCCAGTTTGGCCAGGCGCACACGTCCGCTCAGTTGCGCGGCGGCCTGCTCGAAGGTGGGCGCAAAGGATTTGCACGGCCCGCACCAGTCGGCCCAGACGTCCACCAGCAACGGCAGGTCGCCCTTGATCTGGCTGGCGTAGTCGCCCTGGGTCAGATTGAACGGCGTGTTCAACAGCACCGGCTGCTTGCAGCGCCCGCACTTGGGGCCGTCGCGCAGGCGGTCGGCGGGGATGCGGTTCAGGCCGTTGCAGTGAGGGCAGGGGATGACGAGCGGTTCGGACATGATGGCTACCTGAATAAAGGCGAATGAGCGGTAAATGGAGCCTCGACCCTGGCTTATCAAGTCACGCCGAAGACTGTACCGCCCGCTTGCACCGATTCTGTTACTGGTTCGCCCGACACATTCGGCCTAGCCTGACCGGATAACCAATGAAGGGAGGACCTTATGCAAACCCTCGGCGTGTTGGGCGGGATGAGCTGGACATCGACTGTTACTTATTACAAGTGGCTCAACGAAGGCATCCGCGACCGGCTTGGCGGTTTGCATTCGGCGCCGTTGCTGCTGCATTCGGTGGACTTCGCGGGGATCGCCGCCTGGCAGCAATCCGGCGAGTGGGACCGGGCGGGCGAGCAGTTGGCCGAGATTTCACGGGGCCTTGAGCGGGCGGGCGCCGGCGCGATCCTGCTGGCCACCAACACCATGCACAAGGTCGCCAGCGCCATCGAATCGGCCGTCGACATCCCCCTGCTGCACATCGGCGATGCCGTCGGGCAAGCGCTACAGGCCAAGGGCATCAGGCGCGCGGCCTTGCTCGGCACGCGCTTCACCATGGAAGAAGACTTCTACAGCCGCAGGCTCGCCGAGCGCTTCGACATCGACGTGCTGCTGCCCACCGCCGAGGCCATGAGCGAAATCGACCGCGTGATCTTCGCCGAACTGTGCCTTGGCCAGTTCCAGCAACCGGCCCGCGACTTCTATCTGGGCGTGCTCGAACAACTGCGCGACCAGGGAGCCGAAGCCGCGATCCTCGGCTGCACCGAAATCGGCCTGCTGCTCGAAGGCGTGCACAGCCCGCTGCCGTTGGTGGATAGCACTGAAGAGCATGTGAAGATGGGGTTGGGGTGGTTGGTGGGGAGTTGATTCGGCTGAACGCCTCCATCCTGTGACCGTGTTCTCGGATTGGCTTTTTCCCGGTCTTTCCTCGCCACATCGGGAAGGTTTGGAGACGTTTAGCATTTCTCGAAAGTTGCGATCTTCGCCCTGAATTTCCGGGGCGAAACCCGTTTGGCTTTGCCGCATTTATCCTAAAGGAGTCCCTCGTTCGCCCAGCTAGCCCCAGCGCCCCACTCCCCATAGCTTCCCGCACAAAGGGGCTTTGAGCAGGATTCGACGCATTGGCCCCTGTCATGTGATTGCCAGGGGAGTTGCCAATGATCAATCAGATTCAAGCGGCCGCAGCGGCGGTTGTCGCCAAGATGTCGGCCAGCGCCGTTTCACCTTCCAATCCGGCAAAGGCCGATCAACCGGCTGTGGATAAAACCACGAAGCCTACTGCCGACAAGGCCAGTTTCTCGCCGCTTGCCCGGCAGTTGAACGAAAGCACCGCGCGGGCCGCCAAGCGTGACGCCGAGATGACTCACGCGGAGCTTGGCAAGTACGCCAGGGGTCGGGTCGACGAGTTTTTGCAGGAGACTCCGAAGGCCAACAGTTTCACCCGGGCGATGGAAGTGCCGAACACCAGGGATCCCGAGTTGCTGGACCGCGCGCGCAAGGCCAGTGAGTTCGTGTCCAGGACCCTCGCCGGCGACAAATACGCGAAAAGCCCTTTCGACAATCTGTCGCGGGCGCAGCTGAATGTGATCGCCTACGACGACAGCGGCATGTTCACCCAGAACGAGCGACGCGCCGCGTGGCATGGCGTGCAGAAGATGGACGACGCCTGGCACAAGACGGCGATCCCTGAAGGCAACCTCGAGCAGATTCGCACCGGCAAGGCGACGAAGTTCTATCGCGAGGCGCTGAGTTATTACCAATCCCTGCCCGCTGTCGAGAAAGCGGTGAATTATCCCAAGGACGCCGAAGCGAAGCTCAACGCCCGGATCAAGAACGACCCGACCATGCCCGGCACGTCGAATCGTCAGGCACCGGATCGTAAGTTGACGCTGTACGACATCCTGGCCGGGATCGTCGACCCCAAACAGGACAAGTCCAGCTCGGCCAATGCCGGGTACACGAAGAAATTCAGCCCCAGAACATCGCCTGTACCCGTGACTTGGACCGAGGCGTATATGCAGAGGCGTGCGGCCAGAGAAGCCTCCAGGCCCGGGACCCCGGCTGCGCCTGCGGTTTCCAGCCCACCTGCAGTCGCAACCTCGACAAAACCGACATGATCCCAAGCCTGCCGCAATCCCTGTAGGAGCGAATTT